>NZ_JAIUDG010000058.1:0-948 GCF_020179875.1 Paenibacillus sp. alder61 | reverse complement strand
GCGACATCAGATAATAGATTTGCTCCGCATTGACCTGCCCCACGGATGCAGCATGGCCAGCGGTTACATCATCCTCATCAATCAGCAGGATCGGATTGGCATCGCCACGCGCTTTAGGACTTAACATCAGCACGCGTTCGGTTTGCTGACCATCGCAATGGGTAGCGCCTTTTTCAATCTTTGTAATTCCGTTGATAATGGCGGTAGCTTCCTCAAGCATGACGGCACGTGTAATCATCTGGCTCACCGAGCTTCTGCCAAAATGCTGGGCCTGCGTGGTGTAGCTCGATTTTTGAATGCCCGTGCCAATCGCAATCACCTTCGTGTCGGATACCGACCCATTGCCTTGAAGCAAGGTCTGGGTATCGCTGGCGGTATTCCCCTTGTTCATTTCGCCGATAATCCATTCCACCGCGCCATCGGCAAGAACAACCGCCCGCCGCTCGGTGAAATCCGTTGTTGCTGCAGCAAGCTGATGAACCGAAGCGACTTGCACCTTAGAACCCGCTCCCGCAAAGACCTCAACCACACCGTTATGCAAAACCTTGACATCATCCCCGCTCGACAAACAATGATCCACATAAGTGACCTTGCTGTTGCTCCCCGCCACAATTAAGACGTGAGGAGCGAAACGCACCCCGCTGGTATCGTTAAGAAAGATCGCCTGAATCGGCGCTTCAACCTCGACACCGTCCGGGACATATAGGAAAACGCCGCCACTCCATAAGGCGCTGTGTGCAGCAGATAAACGATGCTCTTCCGGCTTCACGGCCTGATAGAGGTAACGTTGAACCAATTCCTCATGTTCTTTTGCCGCAGTGTGCAGGTCCGTTAAAATAACTCCCCGGGCGGCTAAGCTCTCGGCCAATTCCGTATACACTACATCCGAATTGGCCTGAACGATCAGTCCGCCTTTCACTGGCGAACCAGCCAAACCTCGAACAACCT
>NZ_JAIUDG010000057.1:0-948 GCF_020179875.1 Paenibacillus sp. alder61 | reverse complement strand
AGGTTGTTCGAGGTTTGGCTGGTTCGCCAGTGAAAGGCGGACTGATCGTTCAGGCCAATTCGGATGTAGTGTATACGGAATTGGCCGAGAGCTTAGCCGCCCGGGGAGTTATTTTAACGGACCTGCATACGGCGGCAAAAGAGCATGAGGAATTGGTTCAACGTTATCTCTATCAGGCAGTGAAGCCGGAAGAGCATCGTTTATCTGCTGCACACAGTGCCTTATGGAGTGGTGGCGTTTTTCTATATGTCCCGGACGGTGTCGAGGTTGAAGTGCCGATTCAAGCGATCTCTCTTAACGATACAAGCGGTGTGCGTTTCGCTCCTCACGTTTTAATTGTGGCCGGGAGCAACAGCAAGATCATTTATGTGGATCATTGTTTGTCGAGCGGGGATGATGTCAAGGCATTGCATAACGGTGTGGTTGAGGTCTTTGCGGGAGCGGGCTCAAAGGTACAAGTCGCTTCGGTTCATCAGCTTGCTGCAGCAACAACGGATTTCACCGAGCGGCGGGCGGTCGTTCTTGCCGATGGGGCTGTGGAATGGATTATCGGCGAGATGAACAAGGGTTATACCGCCAGCGATACCAAGACATTGCTTCAAGGCAATGGGTCGGTATCCGACACGAAGGTGATTGCGATTGGCACGGGCCTTCAAAAATCGAGCTACACAACGCAAGCCCAGCATTTTGGCAGAAGCTCGGTGAGCCAGATGATTACGCGTGCCGTCATGCTTGATGAAGCTACCGCCATTATCAACGGAATTACAAAGATTGAAAAAGGCGCAACCCGTTGCGATGGTCAGCAAACCGAACGCGTGCTTATGTTAAGTCCTAAAGCGCGTGGCGATGCCAATCCGATCCTGCTGATTGATGAGGATGATGTAACCGCTGGCCATGCTGCATCCGTGGGGCAGGTCAATGCGGAGCAAATCTATTATCTGATGTCGC
>NZ_JAIUDG010000056.1:0-958 GCF_020179875.1 Paenibacillus sp. alder61 | reverse complement strand
CAAGTGAGAATGCCGGTATGAGTAACGAAAAGATCAGTGAGAATCTGATCCGCCGAAAGCCTAAGGGTTCCTGAGGAAGGTTCGTCCGCTCAGGGTAAGTCGGGACCTAAGGCGAGGCCGAAAGGCGTAGTCGAAGGACAACAGGTAGAAATTCCTGTACCACCGTAAACCGCTATGAGCGATGGGGTGACGCAGTAGGGTAGTGACGCGAGCTGATGGATGCTCGTCCAAGCAGTGAGGCTGGTGTGTAGGCAAATCCGCACATCGTAAGGCTGGGCTGTGATGGGGAGGGAAAATTTACAGTACCGAAGGTCATGATCTCACACTGCCAAGAAAAGCCTCTAGCCAGGTGAAGGTGCCCGTACCGCAAACCGACACAGGTAGGCGAGAAGAGAATTCTAAGGCGCGCGGAAGAACTCTCGTTAAGGAACTCGGCAAAATGACCCCGTAACTTCGGGAGAAGGGGTGCCTCGGTAGGGTGAATAGCCCGAGGGGGCCGCAGTGAAAAGGCCCAAGCGACTGTTTAGCAAAAACACAGGTCTGTGCGAAGCCGCAAGGCGAAGTATACGGGCTGACGCCTGCCCGGTGCTGGAAGGTTAAGGGGAGTGGTTAGGAGCAATCCGAAGCTATGAACTGAAGCCCCAGTAAACGGCGGCCGTAACTATAACGGTCCTAAGGTAGCGAAATTCCTTGTCAGGTAAATTCTGACCCGCACGAATGGCGTAACGACTTGGGCGCTGTCTCAACGAGAGATCCGGTGAAATTTTAATACCTGTGAAGATGCAGGTTACCCGCGACAAGACGGAAAGACCCCATGGAGCTTTACTGCAGCTTGATATTGGACTTTGATACGATTTGTACAGGATAGGTGGGAGCCTAGGAAGCCGGAGCGCCAGCTTCGGTGGAGGCGCCGTTGGGATACCACCCTGATCGTATCGGAGTTCTAACCTGGTACCGT
>NZ_JAIUDG010000055.1:0-1004 GCF_020179875.1 Paenibacillus sp. alder61 | reverse complement strand
AGCACATCAAATAAGTCCTGGAAAGTTAAAAGGAGTGTTACGAATGGCTAAAAAAGCGCCGGATATGGGCGAATATAAATACGGGTTTCGCGACGGGCACCAGTCTATTTTTCAATCCGGAAAAGGCCTGACTGAAGAGATTGTCCGGGAAATATCCCGAATCAAGGAAGAACCGGAATGGATGCTCGATTTTCGGCTGAAAGCGTTGAAACAATTCTACAAAATGCCGATGCCTGGGTGGGGAGTGGATTTGGATGGGCTAAATCTGGATGACATCCAATATTACGTTCGTCCTTCTGAAAAACAGGGGAAAACCTGGGAGGAGGTTCCTTCCGAGATCAAAGCCACCTTTGATAAGCTGGGGATCCCTGAAGCGGAGCAAAAGTTCCTGGCAGGCGTATCCGCTCAATACGAGTCGGAAGTCATCTATCACAGTATGCGGAAGGAACTGGAGGAGCAGGGCGTTATTTTTCTTGATACGGATACAGCCTTAAAGCAATATCCTGAAGTGTTCAAGCAATATTTCGGTACGATCATCCCGCCCGCTGACAATAAATTTGCGGCGCTTAACAGCGCGGTTTGGTCGGGCGGCAGCTTTGTGTACATCCCGAAGGGCGTTCAGTGTGAGGTTCCGATACAAGGGTATTTCCGTATTAATTCCGAAAATATGGGCCAATTCGAGCGGACCTTAATTATTGCCGAAGAGGGGAGTTTTGTCCATTACGTTGAAGGATGTACAGCACCTATTTATAGTACCAGTTCTCTGCATAGCGGAGTTATCGAAATTATTTGCCGGAAAGATTCCCGTGTCCGCTACACGACCATTCAGAATTGGGCTCCTAATATTTACAACTTGGTAACCCAAAGGGCTGTGGCAGAGGAAAACGCCACAATGGAATGGGTGGACGGCAACATCGGCTCCAAGGCAACGATGAAGTATCCGGCTGTAATATTGAAAGGAAGAGGAGCCAAGGGGTCCATCCTGTCTATTGCTGTAGCCGGTA
>NZ_JAIUDG010000054.1:0-1004 GCF_020179875.1 Paenibacillus sp. alder61 | reverse complement strand
TACCGGCTACAGCAATAGACAGGATGGACCCCTTGGCTCCTCTTCCTTTCAATATTACAGCCGGATACTTCATCGTTGCCTTGGAGCCGATGTTGCCGTCCACCCATTCCATTGTGGCGTTTTCCTCGGCCACAGCCCTTTGGGTTACCAAGTTGTAAATATTAGGCGCCCAATTCTGAATGGTCGTGTAGCGGACACGGGAATCTTTCCGGCAAATAATTTCGATAACTCCGCTATGCAGAGAACTGGTACTATAAATAGGTGCTGTACATCCTTCAACGTAATGGACGAAGCTTCCCTCTTCGGCAATAATTAAGGTCCGCTCGAATTGGCCCATATTTTCGGAATTAATACGGAAATACCCTTGTATCGGAACCTCACACTGAACGCCCTTCGGGATGTACACAAAGCTGCCGCCTGACCAAACCGCGCTGTTAAGCGCCGCAAATTTATTGTCGGCGGGCGGGATGATCGTACCGAAATATTGCTTGAACACTTCAGGATATTGCTTTAAGGCTGTATCCGTATCAAGAAAAATAACGCCCTGCTCCTCCAGTTCCTTCCGCATACTGTGATAGATAACTTCCGACTCGTATTGAGCGGATACGCCTGCCAGGAACTTTTGCTCCGCTTCAGGGATCCCCAGCTTATCAAAGGTGGCTTTGATCTCGGAAGGAACCTCCTCCCAGGTCTTCCCCTGTCTTTCAGAAGGACGAACGTAATATTGGATGTCATCCAGATTTAGCCCATCCAAATCCGCTCCCCACCCAGGCATCGGCAATTTGTAGAATTGTTTCAACGCTTTCAGCCGAAAATCGAGCATCCATTCCGGTTCTTCCTTGATTCGGGATATTTCCCGGACAATCTCCTCAGTCAAGCCTTTTCCGGATTGAAAAATAGACTGGTGCCCGTCGCGAAACCCGTATTTATATTCGCCCATATCCGGCGCTTTTTTAGCCATTCGTAACACTCCTTTTAACTTTCCAGGACTTATTTGATGTGCT
>NZ_JAIUDG010000053.1:0-1075 GCF_020179875.1 Paenibacillus sp. alder61 | reverse complement strand
GAGGAAAACGCCACAATGGAATGGGTGGACGGCAACATCGGCTCCAAGGCAACGATGAAGTATCCGGCTGTAATATTGAAAGGAAGAGGAGCCAAGGGGTCCATCCTGTCTATTGCTGTAGCCGGTAAAGATCAGCATCAGGATGCCGGCGCGAAGGTCATTCACCTTGCTCCCGAGACAACATCTACGATTATATCCAAATCGATCAGCAAACAGGGAGGTAAAGTCAGCTACCGGGGGTTGTCCAGCTTCAGCCGCGATTCCGCAGGGTCCAAGTCCAATATTAAGTGCGATACGTTGATTTTGGACAATCTCTCAACATCAGATACCATTCCGTACAATGAAATTAAAAACGATCAGATTACTTTGGAGCACGAGGCAACCGTATCCAAAGTGTCCGAGGAACAATTATTTTACTTAATGAGCCGCGGGCTTACGGAGCAAGATGCCACACAAATGATTGTCATGGGCTTTATTGAGCCGTTTACCAAAGAACTGCCGATGGAATATGCCGTTGAAATGAATCGGCTAATTCAATTTGAGATGGAAGGGAGCATCGGTTGATTTATTCATTTCATCCATCAAGCGTTTTACTTATTAGGAGGCATGGGGTGTGTTTTAATGAAGAAAAATAACTCGGACATCCCAGAATTAGAGCAAATTACTCGCGAGAAAAAGAAAATTCAATTCTATCTTAATATGCTCTTAGGACTGAGTGCCAGTTGTGGTGTGATGATACCTACGGATCCCATTTATAAGATTTTAATGGAACTTTCAGATCAAGAGGCCTCTCTTACCAAAAAGGCAAAGGATCAATCAGACCATCCGGAATGATAAAGGCATGAATTCATGTTGTTAAAACAATGGGAGGAGCTGGCATTATGGAGGATAACGGGATTTTGTTCGACGAAGTATCGGAAGTGCTTTTCAAACTACGTCCTTTCTTATTGCGTGACGGTGGAGACGCAGAATTGGTCGAGGTTGAGAACGGTGTAGCCAAATTAAGATTTTTGGGAGCCTGCAACGGTTGCCCAAGTGCTACGATTACGTTAAAAGCCGCTATTGAACGCGCAAT
>NZ_JAIUDG010000052.1:0-1120 GCF_020179875.1 Paenibacillus sp. alder61 | reverse complement strand
TATAAAAGAACCTTAATAATAGAGTTTAAATTAGGAGGTGTTCACATGGGTGAACAGCGGCAACGATTTAATGAGGAGTTTAAGAGAAAGACGGTGAAATACATTCAGGAACAGACGAAATCCATGCCGGAGATCGCTGAGGAATTGAATATCCCTGCAAAAACCTTGCATCAATGGAAAGCAAAGTACAGAACATTTGAAAACGAACCTTTGGCAAGTCAAGAGAAACTCCGTGAAATGGAGCGACTCCTGAAAGAGAAGGAGAAAGAACTGAAGCTCAAGGACCGAGAATTGGCGGATACGAAAGAGGAGTTAGCAATCGTAAAAAAGGCGGTTCACATCTTCAGCAAACCAAAGAACTGAGGTTCCAATTCATTGAAGCTCATAGCTCCGAGTTTTCGGTGGAGAAGATGTGTCGAGTCCTGGAAGTATCCCGGAGCGGTTATTACAAATGGAAATCAGCTAAACCAAGCCAGCAGGAGTTACGTAAGGCTCGAATCATGGAGCGGATTAGGTTTCACTTTTACGATAACAAGAAACGGTATGGCAGCCCCAAAATCACGAAATTACTCCATCAAGAGAACTGTGAGATTACGGAGCGTACAGTAAGCAACTACATGAACGAAATGGGATTGCGTTCTTGTGTAGCTAGGAAATTTAAAGTAAGAACAACGGACTCTAATCATGACTTTCCGATTGCACCGAATGTATTGGACCAAAAGTTTAAAGTCAATGAACCTAATAAAGTTTGGGTAGCGGACATTACCTATATTCGATGCACCGAACGCCGGCTGTATTTGGCCAGTATTATGGATCTTTGTACGCGTGAGATTGTAGGATGGCGCTTAGGAGAGCGAATGACAACAGAGTTAGTACTAGGAGCGCTGGATGATGCGTATGCAGCTAAAAAGCCTAAAAGAAAAGTGCTTCACCACTCAGATCGTGGATCTCAGTATGCTTCGGATGAATACAGAAAGAGACTAAAAACCTTACGGATGAAAGCCAGCATGAGCCGCAAAGGCAACTGTTACGATAACGCTTGTATTGAATCGTTCCATAGTATTCTCAAAAAAGAACTCATCTACTGCACCAAATTTAAGACGCAGCAGCAGGCATACGA
>NZ_JAIUDG010000051.1:0-1133 GCF_020179875.1 Paenibacillus sp. alder61 | reverse complement strand
CAACACCCGAAGTCGGTGAGGTAACCGCAAGGAGCCAGCCGCCGAAGGTGGGGTAGATGATTGGGGTGAAGTCGTAACAAGGTAGCCGTATCGGAAGGTGCGGCTGGATCACCTCCTTTCTATGGAGAATCGCTTCCTGCGACGGAAGCATTCAAACAGGCTGACCGTAAGGTCGCCGATATCTTTGCGAAAGCAAAGCAACCAAATCAGGTTTAGGCCTGTTACTCACTCGTTGGTCAGTTTTGAGAGTTCAACTCTCGCGCGTTTGGTGACGATGGCGGAGGGGTTCCACGCGTACCCATCCCGAACACGACCGTTAAGCCCTCCAGCGCCGATGGTACTTGGACCGAAGGGTCCTGGGAGAGTAGGACGTTGCCAAGCGCACCCTTTAACAGGGTTTGCAATTGAATAGATGATTATGGGCCCTTAGCTCAGCTGGTTAGAGCGCACCCCTGATAAGGGTGAGGTCGGTGGTTCGAGTCCACTAGGGCCCACCATTTACTCCATAATCATACGATAAGATGTGGAGTTGTATATGGGGCCATAGCTCAGCTGGGAGAGCGCCTGCCTTGCAAGCAGGAGGTCAGGAGTTCGATCCTCCTTGGCTCCACCATAACACATCACTTCCATGACTTACCGCTTGAACGGTAGGGCGGGAAATGATAAGCTAATCTTCCGCCGGTAAAACGGCGAAGTGACTGCAGAATTCCGAACGTCACTGAAAGTGACCGTTACGAAATTCGGCATTTGATCCTTGAAAACTGGATAACGAAACGAAATTTGCGTTTTAGAAACAACTCTTTTAGCTGAACTTGTGTCAAAACAAGTTTAATAAAGGTAGTGACTGCAGAGCGAAGGTTTTGGGATGACCGAACTTTAGGTAGTGCGCGGCTGCTTGCGAGAGCAAGTCAGTAAGCGACGAACGAGGAGAGGGCAGCGCAAAACCGGAGCGAATTGGTTAAGCTACTAAGAGCACACGGAGGATGCCTAGGCGCTAGGAGCCGAAGAAGGACGTGGCGAACAACGAAACTGCCTCGGGGAGCTGTAAGCAAGCTTTGATCCGGGGATGTCCGAATGGGGAAACCCGGCTGGAGTAATATCCAGTCACTCATGCCTGAATACATAGGGCATGA
>NZ_JAIUDG010000050.1:0-1303 GCF_020179875.1 Paenibacillus sp. alder61 | reverse complement strand
CTCTAAGGCCCCCTAATTAAACTGGAGTCTCCCTGCCCAATAATTTAAACTTAGGACAAAGGGAGATGATCGGTATGGGAAAAAGGTTGAATGAAGAAAAACGTTTAAAAGTTGTGAAAGAAGCGATGGCAGGTGTTAAGGTGGGGGTATTGGCTCGAATGTACGACGTCCACCCTGAGACTGTCCGTAGTTGGATTCGAGATCATCGGGACTCTATTTCGCCTGAAGAAATTCCTGCGGCAGACGAACATGTTCAAGAGTTGCAACGCCTGCAGGAGGTAGAGCAACGCTACCAAAAGGCCGTTAAGGTCCTTGGTGAAAAAGAACTCGAAATCGAAATTTTGCGAGAGCTGCTAAAAAAGCAAAACCCCGCTTATCTGAAAAATTTGAAATAGCCGACCCATTCATTAAGCGGGGGGAACCGGCAGCTGTTGTGCTGCGCATTCTTGGGTTGTCAGAATCAACGTATTACGACCGTAAAAAGCGACTCGCCCAGTCGGCAGAAAAAGGCGAAGAACGTCCAACCGAAAGCCGTGCAGGGCGCCCTGTGCCGGGATACTCATACACGACTACAGGTGAGAAAGTTAGCGACGCACAAATTAAAGAATGGCTGCTCGAACTCCTTGAAGGAGAAGAGTTTGTCTATGGTTATAAGTTTCTAGCCCAATCCCTTCGAGATAAGTATGATCTCATCTTCAACAAAAAGAAGTCTTATCGACTTTGCCAAGAGTTAGACATATTGCAGAAACCTAGAAAGCGCCTACGCTCTCACCCCCGCAGATTACCGAGAAATCGAGTTATAACGGGGTCAAACCAACTTTGGCAAATGGACATTAAATACGGATACGCGATCGGGCAGGACCGGTTCTTTTTTATACTCAGCATTATAGATGTGTTTGACCGAATGGTAGTAGGGCAGTATAGAGGCCCGGTATGAGAAGCTAAACAAGTCGTCCAAACCTTCTGGTATGCCTTGCAAGACCGTATAGAGCCCGGCGAGCCCATGCCGGTGGTTCGTACAGACAATGGTCCACAGTTCGTTAGCAAGCTATTTGGGGATACCTGTGAAAGCTTGGATCTTATTCATGAGCGTATTCCGCCACGGTCCCCCAATATGAACGCCTACATTGAGTCGTTTCACAGCGTCCTGGAGCGCCATCTGTTTAGCCGGAGGGACTTTATGACCCTGGATGAAGCTTATGAGGCACTAGACCAATACATGGACTTTTACAACAACCGAAAAATTCACGGTAACTTAAGAAAAATGTCTCCAGCGAAGTTCTCAATATGGGTGAGGACACTG
>NZ_JAIUDG010000004.1:0-305291 GCF_020179875.1 Paenibacillus sp. alder61 | reverse complement strand
TCGTGTGGGCTAGACTATAGCTCTTGTTTGCCATCTAAGACCATTCCTTTCATTATTGAGCCTGAACATCTCAATTTTATGGGAATGGTCTTGTTGGTCAAACCCTAGATCCCTCCACCCGCATAGCGGGTGGTTTTTTGTTTCGCACGCTTCGCGTACTCAACTGGCTAAAGCCACTAATAAAAGCGGGAGCCGGACCAAAGGCGGTCACGATATAGCCTCCGAACATCGGCCCCGCGACCGCCGCGGCGGAAGTGACGCTCGTGACGGTTCCGAACACCCGCCCGGTCAGCGATTCCGGCGTCCGCTGCTGGAGCGTCACCTGGAACGGAATAAACACGAGACCGGCACCGGTGCCGGCAAGGAAATACAGAGCCAGCATCAAGGCATGGCCGGAAGCCCCGAGCAGGCCGCCGCTCACGGCAAAGTATCCCGCCCCGGCAAAAACGGCCCCGAGCAGAACGCCGCCCGTCCCCATCTTCATAAGGGGGGTGCAGCGACGCAGCAAACCGTTTAGGCCCGCGGCCGCCAAGGTTCCGAACCCGCTGAGCGCGATGCTCCATCCCAGCATATCCTCCGGCATCCCCGGAATTTCCCGGAACAAGACGACGGTCTGAGAATCCGCAACCTGGAGGATCAGGAGCGCCATCGCCAGCATCAGCAGGCCGAAAGCGATAAGCGGAATGCGGGCGATGGCCTTCACCCCCTCGGTCAACTCCCCCCAGAAACCGGGCTTCTCCCCCGGATTGTCAACTTCCGCCGAGCTGCCGGCTCCCGCTCTTCTGCCGGGGACGGCGAGCAAAATCAAGCCGGATAAGAGAAAGGAAGCCGCGTCGATCATAAAGCAGGAGGTGATGCCAAAGGCAACGGTCAGCATGCCGCCGAGCGCGGGCCCGATGATTTTGCTCCCCTGCTCGATTATGGCGCTGTATGAGACGGCTTTTTCCATATGCTCGGGGAGCACCACTTCCTTGATTTTTCCGTTTTTGGCCGGCGAAAAAAGCACATCGAACACGCTTTTGGCGATTAACAGCGCATAAACCTGCCAGAGATGCGTCACGAACACAAGGCCAAGGACGATAACAAAGCGGACGGCGTCCGCAACGATCATCAATTTTTTGCGTTCCATCCGGTCGGCCAGCACTCCTGCGGCCGGGCCGCCCAGCAGCATCGGAATCAGCATGCAGAGCATGGTGGCCGTAATCTGCCACGGCGTGGCCTCCCACTTTAATCCGATCATCGTCAGTAAGGCCAAAATATGCAGCCAGTCCCCCAGATTGGAGATCAGCTGCGAGGCCATCAAGGCCAGGTACGCCTTGTTTTGCAGGAGTCCTCCTTCGGCAGCGATTCGGGCTTGCGGTTGTTTCATGATAGATCCCACCTGTTCCTTTGATTTACGAGATCTATCATATAAAAACAGCCGCTTCCTTCCCTCCTTCGGCCGCCTGATTTCCGCGGGTTCCTGTGGAATGAAATTTCACTCGGTCCCGGGACGGAGATTTCCCATAGTTAGACAAAAAATTAAATCTGCAAATTGTGATAAATTATATTTTTTTCAATCCGCCGGGTGTTCTAAGATAGCAGTGACAGTAACTCCAATAACCATACTTCACTTCGATATTTCGAAAAAATAGAATAAGGCGGGATGAACATGTTGAAAACCGAGGAACGCGGAACCGATTTGTCTTTGCATCTCTACCGGGTTTTTGCCAAATCGTTCAAGAGCGTCAATGAGCATGCCGTAACCGGGAGCAAGATCCAAGGGTTTAATCCGACGGCTTTTGCCGTATTGGAAGTGCTTTATTACAAAGGCGCCCAGCCGATTCAGCAAATCGGCGCCAAGCTGCTCCTGCAAAGCGGAAACGTCACTTACGTCATCGACAAGCTCGAGTCGGCCGGGTATTTGCACCGCACGCCCTGCCCACGGGACCGGCGCGTTATTTTTGCGGAGCTGACGCCGAAAGGCAAGGAATTAATGGACCAGCTGTATCCTGAGTTCTCGGAGCGGATCAACCATGCGCTCAGCGGGTTGAATGACGAGGAGAAGCAAATCATGATCGAGCTGTTGAAAAAAATGGGCCGCGAAGCCGAAAAATTAGCCCCGCTTCCCCGCAAGTAAAGAAATCGGAATTGCGCTTCAACCGAGGAGAACACTCCTTGTTGAGGCGCATTTTTTTGTGCCTGGAATCAAATGGCCAGGTTTAAAAAGATGCAAATCTGCAGGAATTTCGGCCAGTCGGAGGGGCATGTTTTAAAAAAGATGCGATAGTGCAGGAATTTTCTGCGGAGTCAGGGGTTAGAGGGGTTCTATGAATAAAAACCTGCAGATTTGCAGGAATTTCTGATTTGCTGGCCTCATCCGGTGAAAAAGCCTGCAGATTTGCAGGAATTCACAGTTGCGGACAGATGTGGTGGTCAACTGCGAACGGATCTGTTAGCCGCAAACAGATGCGGTGGTCACTGCGAACAGGATCTGTTAGCCGCGAACAGATGATGGTGGTTACTGCGAACGGATCTGTTAGCAGGAACAGATCTGAGGGGAGATACGGTCAACCGCGGCAGCCGCGGACACAAAACAGGCCGCCCCTTGGGGCAGCCTTGTCTTGTAATCCGAAATCCGCTTAATGAGTAGGGTCCATATCTTTGGCCTTGTGATGATGGCGGGCGTCCGCACGCTTCTGGTCGTTGATATCCTGCTGCATCTGCTGCGCCTCCTGGCTGTTGACCGGGGAGCGGTCCAAATCCTGAACGACATTGCTCAGGTTTTTGTCGGCGGATCCTTTGACACGCGTCATTCGGCTGTCCTCCCTTTCCTATGTCGATTTGGTAAGCCGGTGGAGAGCTTGCGCACATTCATGAAGATGACGGACATAGTCCGAAGTCATCTCCTGGATTTTTTCGCTCCGCTCATTGACGGTCTGCCCGTCCTTCTCCACATCGACCAATTCCACGCGAACCTCGCGCTGGTCCATATAAGAACATTCAAAATCGAAAGAGTAAAACTGCCGTCCCGCCGCATCGATATGAATCCGCAGTCCCCGCGGGTTCCCGAGATCCGCCTCCACCCGGGCCGAGTCGCCCGGATTCAAATACTCCGGCAACTGCCGCTGCCAGGCATGGACAAGCGAGCTTTGGTCCAGTGTCAATTCCTCATTCATGCTAACACCTCCCCTTTCCCGTTATGGTGCGGAGGAGGGCAGGCTTTTATACCTCTTCGGGTTCCGGGGCCTTACTCCGCAATCCGAGAGTGGACACCACGCCGAAAACGGCGATGACGGCCATAATGATGAACAGGACATGCAAGCTCCCGCCCAGCACATGCTTCAGCTCGTCCCACAGTTCTTGGGGCAGCAGGTGGACTTTTTCCGGCGACAGCAGGTTGTTGATGTCCTCCTGGGTCACCGGGATGCCCGAAGCCGTTCCGCTGGAAGTCCGCGATACAATGCCGAGGTTGATCAGCGCCCCGAACACCGTTACGGCAATCGTCTGGCCGATCGACCGCACGAACGAATTGAGCGCGTTGGAAGCTCCCCGCAGATCATAATTGACGGAAGATTGCGCGATGATGGTGAACACGGAGAACGAGAACCCGAAACCGAGCCCGTATAGCGCATTGAAGATCAACATGACGAAGATCGGCGTGTTGTCGTTGATGAAAGCCATTCCTACGGCCCCCAGGGCGATAATGCACATACCGATCAGCGAGGTCATCCGCGAGCCCCGGCTGATAATCCAGCGGGAGCCGAGCACGGAACCGAGCATCCAGCTGATCGACATCGGCGCCAGCACCAGTCCCGAAATCGTGGCGTTCTCCCCAAGCACTCCCTGCACAAACAACGGCAGGTAAGAGGTCAGGCCGATCAGCAGGGCGCTGGCCAGAAAACTCGCCACATTGGAATAAGCAATATCCCGGATCCGGAACAGCTTTAAAGGAACCAGCGGCTCTTCGGCACGTTTTTCGATGATGAAAAAGAGGACCAGCGAAATCCCCGCCACGATCAGCAGCCCGATCAGAAGCGGCGAGTTCCAGGCAATTTGCTGGCCGCCCGTAGCCAGGCCGAACAATAGCGCCGTAACCCCGACCGTAAACGTGAGCGCGCCCGCGTAGTCGATTTTGACCTTACGCGGCTCCCGCTGTTCTTTCAAATACTTAATGATAAAAATCAACGACACCAGTCCGAACGGAACATTAAATCCGAACACCCAGCGCCAATTCAACGAATCGACAAAATAACCGCCGAGCAGCGGTCCGACGAGCGATGAAATTCCCCATACCGAGCTGATCCAGCCCTGAACCTTCGCCCGCTCTTCCATCGAGTAAATATCGCCGATAATCGTAAAGGTCACCGGCGTCAAAGCGCCGGCCCCGATGCCCTGGATCGCCCGATATAAGATTAACTGCTCCATGCTCTGGGCCATCCCCGACAGCACCGAGCCCAGCAAAAACAGTACCGAACCGATCACAAACACCGGTTTTCTGCCATATAGGTCGCTAATTTTGCCAAAAATCGGCGTCGATACCGCCATCGTCAGCAGATAAGCGGTAAACACCCAGCTGAGCAGCTCGACCCCGCCCAGATCGCCGACGATCCGGGGGCCTGCCGGACCGATGACGGTCCCTTCGATCGCGGCCAAAAACGTGGATAACAGCAAACCGATCAAAATATACTTTCTTTTCATGTCGGTAACCACAACATAACTTCCTTTCTCTCCCGTTCGGGTTTTCACAAGAGTACTATTATAAAGGAAGCCTTATTAAAAAGAAAGGCAGCATGTCCCGGACAAACGCTCCGGTCTCTGCTGCCCACTTCTTCTAATATTCCCGTAAACGCCCCTTCTCCATCGTCCAAATGCGGGTCGGTTCCCCGGCAAAAAACTCCGGTTCATGGGTGATCATCAAAATCGACGTTCCCTGGGCCACAGCCTCCCTGCACAGACGCGAAAGCAGCCGGGCGCCGGCGTAATCGGTTCCGGCCGTCGGCTCGTCCAGCACGATCAACCGCTTGCCGGACATCAACCCCGCGGCCGCGCTGAGCAGGCGCTTCTCACCGCCGCTCAGCACATACGGCGACTCGCTCTCCCGGCCTTCGAGGCCGATCTGCCGCAGCAGCTCGGCCGCCTGCCGCAGGAGCGGCTCGGGCGTCGGCTCCTTCGCCCGCAGCCGCAGCGCGCGGCGCGGTCCGAAGAGCAGTTCGTCCAGCACCGTCGCGGCGACGAATTGCTGCTCCGGATGCTGAAACACATAGCCAATCTCGGCGGCCAGATCGTAGACCGACAGGCGGGAAGCATCCCGCCCTTGCCAGAAGACGGCTCCGGCGGGGGCCGGGAGCAGTCCCAGGATGAGCCGGGACAACGTGGTCTTGCCGGACCCGTTCTCCCCCCGCAGGATATGCCATTCCCCCGGGCATATCCGCATCGACACGTCCCGCAGGGCGCAAGGCCCTGCGGGGAGGGCGCCGCTCCGCCGCCGCGCGGCCCTTTTGCCTTCGCCATAGGCAAAGGAAAGGCCGCGAATCTCCAGCAGCGGCGGCGAAGCGTCCGTGCGCGCCGCGCGCAAAGCCGCGGCCGCGGGCGCTGCCGCCGCGGAGACCCGCGTCTCCGCCGGCAGCAGGCCCAACCGCGCGAGCCGCCCGCGGTGCTCGCGCAGCAGCGGCTCAACCGGCCCGTCGAGCACGACGCGGCCGGCATCGAGCACAACCAGCCGCGGCGCGGCCAGGGCGAGCTCGTCGAGCCGCCCCGTCACCGTCACCAGGGTCCGGCCCGCCTGGTGCAGCCGGCGCAGCAGCGCCAGCAGACGCCGCCGACCGCCGGCGTCCAGATTCGCCGCCGCCTCGTCGAGCACGAGGATCGGCGGCTCAAGCGCCAGCACGGACGCGATCGCCGCGCGCTGACGCCCTCCACCGGACAGCTCGTGCACCTTGTCCCGGCGGCGCTCCAGCAGCTCCACGTCCCGCAGGGCTTCGTCCACCCGACGCCGGATCACGTCGGGTGGCAGGCACAGATTTTCCGGGCCGAAGGCCGCCTCGTCCTCCACCAGTCCTTGGACAAGCTGGGCATCCGGGTCCTGGAACACCAGCCCGATCCGGCTCGCCAGATCCGCGATCGCCGCCGTTGCCGGGTCCAGCCCGTCCACCTCGATCCGGCCTTCCCGGTGGCCGCCGCCGGACCGCGGCAAATACCCGCTAAGCAGGCCGGCCAAGGCCGACTTGCCGCTGCCGCTCGCGCCGCACACCGTAACCCACTCCCCCGTCCGGACCCTCAGGGAAAGGCCGTCGATGACGCTCCGTGAGCCCTGCTCATAAGCGTAAGTCACGTTTTCAAGCCATATGGCGGTTGCCGGGTCCATTTAGCCCTCTGCTCCCCGATGCACCGCAAACCTCCGCAGCAGCCCACTGCGGGAAAGGGCGTCGCCCAGAAGCTTGGACAGCAGGCCGCATAGGACAATCCCGCTTAAAATCCGAACCGCCAGGGCGATAAGAAGAATATCGGTGCCCCATTTCATATAGCCGAACATCCGGGCCGCGAAGAAAAACCAAATCGGTACCATGGCCCCTCCAACCAGCAGCATAATCGGCAGATTCCACTTCCGGTACCGAAAAGCGGCAAAGATCGTCTCCGCCACGACCATGTAACAGCCGGCCGCCACAAAGCAGGAAGCGATTCCGTAAGCCGTCCCCATAAACGCTTGGACCACCGCGCCGATTCCGAAGGTAATCACCGCCGTCCCCGGTTTGCGGATGATGTAACAGGCAAGGAGTCCATAGACCATGTACAGACCGGTGATGGTCGAGGTCGCGATAGGACCTCCGATCCCGTTCAGCGCCTGATTCACCGGCGATATGTAAACCGTCAAAACGGCGTTGGCCGCGGCCAGCATCGCCATCAACACGATATCCAGCGTAGTGAACGCGGACCAACTAAACCCTTTTTTCTTTCCAGCTTCTTTCATTGCAGTTCCTCCCTCTCCAACCTCATTGTCAACCTATTGATAAAATATAGGTTGACAATAAAGATTCGTCAAGGTCTTTTTTGCAATTTGTCTTAGGAAATCCACAACAGCAGCGACGCCCCCGTAACGCTCAGCAGCATGACCGCATATCCCCCCGCCGATATGCGCGCTTCCCGCAAAAAGGTCCGGTGCCGAAATGCGCCAAAACCCTTGGCCTCCATGGAACCGGCCGTTTGTTCGATTCTCCGGACCGCCCCGGTAAAAACCGCGGTCACATTGCCGCGCCAGTTCTCGACGCGCTCCCCGAATCCCCGCGGCTTCCTTCCGTAGCGGATTTTGCGGGCTTCCGCCGCACTTCTGCCTTCCGCTTCCAGCATCGGCAGAAAGGTCAACGCCATCGAAACCCCGAAAGCGAAGCGGTATGGCAGCCTCAGCCGAATCGTCATCATCACGACGAAGTCCTGCGGATCGGTGGACTCGATATAAATCAGGGACGACAGAAACAGGCAAAACATCCGCAGCGTAATCGCCGCGGCGTAAGCGACCGGGCCCTCCGACAAGCGGATCGGCCCCACCTCGAGGACGGCCCCGCTCGGAGGCGCCGCCAATGCGGTGAGCAGCAGCAGCGGCAAGCCGAATATGGCGATATAAGCCATCCGTTTGGAGAGGCGGCGCCAGGTCATACCCGCCCCATAGCGAGCAACGGCCAGCAGTAGCGCCAGCATAAGGACTAACGGCAGCGGCCTGTCCCAATGCATGGCCAACACGGCGATGCAGAACAAGGACACCAGCTTGCTGAGCGGATCCAGGAGCTGAAGCGGGTCATCCTTGGCCGCCGCCGTCATACATTCGCGCCCCCCGAGTTTAAGCGCCGGTCGTAATCTTTTTTCAGCAATGAGTACATAATCAGGTCAACGAAACCTTCCTCGGTCTTCTGGTATTCCCGAAGCAGTCCCTCCTCCTGAAAACCCAGCGCGGCAAGCAGCTTGCGCGAAGCTTCGTTCCGCGGGTCAACCAGCGCTTCAATCCGGTTCAGCCCCATCGTCTCGTAGCCGTACCGGATGACCGTGCGCAGCGTTTCGGACATGTAGCCGCTGCCCCAGAACTCTTGCCCCAAATCGTAGCCGATTTCTCCCCGGAAGGCTCCCGCCAGTTCCCAAGTATTAAAACCGCAGCTTCCGATCACCTGTCCGGTTTCCTTTAATTCGATCGCCCAGCGCATCGCATCCTCACTCTCGGCCAGACCGTTCAACAGGTCGATCATCTGATGAGTGTCTTCGATGGAAGCAAACGGAGGGATATTCATATACCGGACCACCTCCGGATCACTCCAAAACTTGTGCAATGCCGGACCGTCTTCCCGCTCCATCCGCCGCAGCCGCAGTCTTTCACTCTCCAGCACCGGTATTTCACCGCCGCATTTAAACAACTCCATCTCCTCCGATTCCTGAAATATCCATATAATATTAGACCGCAATAGTCCTATTTTATCTAACCATACCTGACCGGCCAACGTCAAAATCCCCCATATCCAAGCCTCGTTTACATAAAAAATACAGTCATCGCGATTTTCTTCGCATTCTTTCGGTGATACTATTTACAAAAGACCTTTTGCGGTTGCGGCACCACAATACAGACGGAAATGGGATAGGAGGTTGTCACAACTTATGATGTACTCGATTCTGATCCTCGCGGTATTGCTTTTGCTGTTGGCGGTTAACGGCATTACGCGGTTTGCCTTCCGGCAAATTACCCAAATGAAGCTTCAAACGTTCGAGAGCATTTTCGATTATCTTGAAGGCTCGGGCGTATTTACCCGGGAACGCTTTAACACTCTGAACAAAAGGGAGGTAACCATCACCTCCAAGGACGGTTTAAAGCTAAGCGGCTACATCGTGGAGCCCCATCCCGGCGTAAACAAGTGGGTAATTATCGTGCACGGGTATACCGTTTCCCTTCATGTATCCACCCAATATATCGATATGTTTGAACAAGAGGGCTTCAATCTGCTGCTGATCGATCAGCGCAGGCACGGAAACAGTCAAGGCACGTATACCACCTATGGTTATTACGAAAAATACGATGTGCAGTGCTGGGTTAACTGGCTGCTGGAGCAGTATGGGGACGATTGCGTCATCGGCTTGCACGGGCAATCGCTGGGCGGAGGAACCGTGTTGGAATATTTGGCCATTGCGGATCCGCATGTGAAATTCGTGGTCGCCGACTGTCCATATTCCGATCTGACCCGGTTGATGCGCCATCAGATAAGCGTACTGAACAAACTTCCGTCCTTCCCGCTCTTGCCTCTCGTGAACAGACGTATGGAACGCGTTGCCGGATTCCGGATGGAACAGGTAAGTCCGCTAAAAGCGGTGGAGAAAAGTCGGATTCCGGTGTTGTTCGTGCACGGAACTCGCGACAACTATGTTCCGACCTATATGAGCGAGGAATTGTATGAGCGCAAGCCTGAGCCCAAACGGCTGCTGCTCGTCGAAGGGGCCGTGCATGCCAACGCTTACGGGGTGAACCCCGCCCGGTATGCCGAAGAGGTGCATGCCCTGATCCAGGACGCATTGGAAGAGAATGTCCACCCCGCGGCGGCTTCCCACGTTCAAGAGTCCCGGCATTCCGCAGCCTACTCCTGAGAGAGGCCCGAATCGCTTAATTTCCCGAGCATTTGCGTCTGAGCCAGCACGATGTAATGATCCAGCCGTTGGCTGAGCTCCACGACGGCCTCGCTATTAAAGTTTGTCTCATCGGCCGCATGCATCAATTCAGCGCGCAGATGCTCGATCTTGTCCAATAAATCGGCGCTGACCTTGGGACGGCGCAGGCCTGGGGCGGAGCCGTTCGAGGAGATGGGCATAAGTTCACCTTCTTTGACTTCTTCCCGTCATTTTAGCTTATGATGCGAAAAACAATTTTTTCAAAATTTTGAAAAAAATTATCGTACTTTGTCAAATGTGACTAGCCAGCATTCAGCGCACCCAAAACAAGAACCGCCCGGACTTGGACCGGGCGGTTCTTGTTCGTTCAGGCAGAGCCGGCCTTGGCCTTGCTTTCCGTTTGATGAACCACATCGCATAGGCGCTTGAGCACCGTACGTATTTCCTTTATCTCATCCCTACCCGCGCCGGTGATGGAATACACATCGTTATGGGCGGTCAGAAAATTGTCTTCCGTCAGGCGGTCCAGTTCCTGCTTTACTTCGCGTTCTCCCACCTTGTATCCCTGTGCTTCCAGTTGCGTGAGCGTTTCGTTGACCGTGAGGTCTCCCTGTGTGGCTTCATGAAGCATCTGTATGCGTATGAACAAATTCTGCACGTCGGCGCGCATGGTAAGAACTCCCCTTTCCGGCGTTAAATCGTTCAATTTTTATATACCCCTGCCAATCAGCGCGGAAACAACGGGAATTCAGGTATAATAGGGGTATACGCAAAGGAGGAATTCCCTATATGTTTCAAGCCGAACAACCGACGGGGCCCCGTGAAGAACAGCAGCGGGCGGTTCTGTCCCAGCTTCAAGCGCTAATTGCCGGGGAGCGCAGCGCGGCCGCCAATCTGGCCAACGCTTCGGCGCTGCTCCATTTCTTTTTGCGGGACATTAACTGGGTAGGTTTCTACCTGTTTGACGGGCGCGAACTTGTGCTCGGTCCGTTCCAGGGACTCCCCGCCTGCATCCGTATTCCGCTCGGCAAAGGCGTATGCGGAACAAGCGCCGAACGCCGGGAGACGCTGCGAATCGAAGACGTCCACGCGTTTCCCGGACATATTGCTTGCGATGCCGCTTCCAACAGCGAAATCGTCGTTCCGATCGTCAAGGACGGAGAGCTGCTGGGCGTCCTCGATATCGACAGCCCGCTTAAAGGCCGCTTTGACGAGCAGGACCAGGCATTCCTGGAACGCTTTGTGGACGTTTTAAAGGAAGGCCTCGTGCTCCCGTTATCCTTGGTCTAAGTTTATGTCAAAAGGCCCGCCGGACGGTCATCTCCGCCGACGGGCCTTCTCACGCTCCGTTAATAAGTCTCGTCCGGCCTGCGGACGATCTCCATCCCCTCCACATGCTGTTTGGACATCAGCTTGCGCTTTTTGCGGTTTTCTTTCGTATCCAGCACGATGTCCAGATCATAATCCTCCGGATACAGCTGATCTTTTTTAAGATAGGGTTTCAACCGCTTCCGGTTGACTTTGATGCGCTGCTTCTGGATCAGGACGCCGACCGTCCCCCGCAAGTCTTCGGGTTCGCTGACGATGCCGATCTTCCCGAGAGCCGTTACATAGACGGCATCTCCGATCTCAAACCGATGAGGAGCCAGCTTCATCTCGTCCTCCCGCTCCTCCTCGCCGGAAGTATCGGTTTTAACCCGATGTCCGGAAGTTCCCCGCGCCTCTGGCCATCGGCGTTCCTTCTCCGTTAGCGCTCTAGCTTCGAGTTGCTTGTCTTCCTCCGGCCGAGCTTCGCTTATCCTTTCCGAGGCCGTTTCTGTTTGTGTTTGCGGTTGCGGTAACTGTCCGGCTATCGAATCCGCCGGCGAATCATTCCTTGCCGGCACGATCTCATCCCATACGGACACTTTGCCCCCCGCCCCGATCTGACGGCTGACGATATGCTGCGATCTGGCGATAATGTCCGCCGTAATCCCCAGTTTTCTGGCGATCTCGATGGCATAGCTCTGCCCGGCCCGGCCGATGGTCAGCTTATACAGGGGGCGCAGGGTGTCCGGGTCGAACTCCATCCGCGCATTCTCAAACCCCTCGGCCCGGGAGGCGAAAGTTTTCAGCTCGTTGAAATGTGTCGTCACCAGGACGGTCGCTTTTTTTCGGCTGAATTCCTCCAGGATCGCGATCGACAACGCGATTCCTTCTCCCGGGTCCGTGCCGGCCGCCAGTTCGTCGATCAGCAGGAGCGTCGACGGGCCGGCGACTTTTAACATCGCCACCAGGCTTTGAATCTGCGCGGAGAAGGTGCTAAGCGATTGCTCCAGGTTCTGCCCGTCCCCGATTACCGCCATGATGCCGCGGTAAACGGCAAACTCGCTGCCGGGGCCTACCGGTACAAGCAGGCCGGATTGCACCATCAAGGACAGCAGGCCGAACGTTTTGAGCACCACCGTTTTCCCTCCGGTGTTCGGTCCCGTGATGATTAAAGTTTTATAATCGGCGCCGATTTCCAAATCCAACGGTACCATGCTGCCGAGCAGCTTCGGATGCTTCGCCCCGCGCAGCACCGTTCTGCCTTTGTCATTGACGCCCACGGCTGCGGCGTCCATCGAAGCGGCATATTTCGCCTTGGCAAAGATAAAATCGTACAAGCCGGTAATTTCGATATTCCCGGTGATGCTTGCGGCCTCCTTCTCCACGAGCTCGGTCAGATAGCCGAGAATCTTCGCTTCTTCCCTGGCTTCCTCGCCCTGCAGCAGTTCCAGTTCCCCCTGCAAGGACGAGATTTCGTCCGGTTCGATAAATACCGTCTGCCCGCTGGTCGACTGGTCCAGCATCCGCCCCTTGACCTGCCTGTAAAATTCCTTTTTGACCGGTATGACATAGCGGCCTCCCCGCACGCTGACGATGCTCTCCTGTAAAATCGCCGCGTGCCGGGACATGACGGAGTGCATTTTCTTATTTATTTTCTCTTTAAGCATATCGATTTTCCGGCGGATTTTCTCGAGGTCGCGGCTCGCTTCGTTCGTAATGACACCGTGCCGGATGCAGCGCATAATCTCCTGCCGCAATTCGGGCAAATCCCGCAGGGAAGCCGCGTAAATACCAATCTGCCAGGCGGCGTCGCCTTTGGACTCAATATACTTCTTCAACTGTCCGCAGCTCTGCAGGAAGGTCTGAACCGCCGTCAAATCCTGTTCCGTGAACAAATACCCCGTTCCCAGCAAGGAAGCGACGAGTTCGATGCCTTCCAGGGACGGCAGCGGAACGCTCGATCCTCTGCCGATCAGTTCCCGCGCCTCGGCCGTTTCGGCTATCGCGCGTTCGATCGGTCTGAGTTCTTCCATCGGGACCAGCCTGGCGATGCGGGCCCGCCCCTCGTAAGAAACGGCGAACGCGGACAAGTCTTGTTTCATACTTTCGTACTCCAACATATTTAACGTAAAGTTTTCCATGATCCATAGATTCCTCCTGTACATGTGGTAACAACAGAAAAAGGGCAAAAGACAGCACGAAAATGCCATCCTTTGCCCTTTTTTATCCGCAAAATGCAAAATGTCTTTTCTTTATCGGATGTGAATGCCGCAAAAAAAGCCGTGCTGAAAAACAGCACGGCTTCGGGAATATAGATCCGAAGAAACAGACAGCGGCCAAAAGCGCTGAATGATTGTGTTCGTGTGTTCTTAACTAAATTCAGAGACCGAAAAGAGGCGCAAAAAATCAGAGGTTCCCTTGTGTCTCAAAAAAAACAAAACACAATGAACCGAACCTTCGTTTCTTCCGGTCGCTATGAAATTAATTAGTTAAGAACGCTCACCGACATCAAAATCTCTCCTACACTTTGCGGATGCCTTCAATTTACCAAAAAATACAGTTAAGTGTCAACTAAGCGATATAAGGCCCGTATCCCTGCCTTTCACTTGGGATATCTTGTTAAATGTGTGAATTGATTTATTTTGTTCTCCAACTCTTTTCATGTATTATATTAAGGGTATTTAAAATGTAAAGGCAGTATTAATATTATCTTCATGAATCGCGCATCGAAAGGAAGGATCGTACCGTGCCTGCTTTAAATCGTATCAGGCTGGGCAATATTAAGCCGTTCGTTTTCTTCACCTTCATTTTGATTCTGAAAACGTATCTCGCCTGGATTGCCATCTTCGAGGAGATGCCGCCCTGGGGCCCCCTGCTTAAAGAGCTGCCGTTCATTTGGGCCTTGTTCTGCCTCATCGAATGGTTCTCGTCCAAGCGCAAAATCGCCGTTTATCTGACGGTCAATTTGATCGTCACGGGGATTTTCTTCGCCGCCATGATGTATCATAAATATTACGGTGTTATGGTGACCTATCACGCCCTCCAGCAGGTGAACCAGGTCACGGCGGTCAGCAACAGCGTGTTTTCCCTGCTGGCGCCGTACTACCTGCTGATCTTCCTGGATATCGTCGTGATCGGGTTTTGGCTGTTCCGCAAGAAGAGAGCCGAGAAGCTGAAGGCTTTCTTTAACTTGAAGAGCTTGCGTA
Organism: Paenibacillus sp. alder61; assembly: GCF_020179875.1. Classification (NCBI taxonomy): domain Bacteria; kingdom Bacillati; phylum Bacillota; class Bacilli; order Caryophanales; family Paenibacillaceae; genus Paenibacillus; species Paenibacillus sp. alder61. Next base: position 291,162 of record NZ_JAIUDG010000004.1, on the reverse strand, counting down.
CCGGTATCGTCGCGACGGTGTTTGGCGTTTCGGTCGCCCTGTGTATCTTCAACGTGTGGCCGAACCGGGCCAGCATGAACGAGATCAAACAGGCGGAACAGATGGGGATTCTCAATTACGAAACCTATGTCATTTTTTCCAACAGCAGCAAGAAAGAGGACCTGGTCGACAAGAACGAAATCAACCAAACGAAGATCGACCAGTTGAAGGGTGTCACCCCGCCGGCGCATCCGAAATACTTCGGACAGGCGAAGGGAAAGAACCTGATCATCATCCAGATGGAGTCCTTTCAGAATTTTCTGATCGACCTGAAAATCGACGGACAGGAAATTACGCCGGTCATGAACAAGCTGGCCAAAGAAAATATGTACTTCAAGCATTTTTATCAAATGGTAGGGCAGGGAAACACGTCGGACGCCGAATTTGTCGTAAACACCTCTTTCTATATCCCTTATAATGAGGCGGCTACGCAAAATTATCCGGACAAAGAACTGCCGAGTTTGCCGAAGCTGATGAAATCGGCCGGCTACGATACGGCTACATTCCATACAAATGTGGTCGATTTCTGGAACCGCGGCGAGCTGTATAAAGCGATCGGCTTTGACCGGTACTACGATCAGGAGTTTTTCGGTCAGGAGGATACCGTTTTCTTCGGTCCGTCCGATGAGGTGCTTTACAAAAAAACGGCGGAAGAATTGGACAAGATGCAGCAGGCCGGAAAGCCGTTCTACACCCAGGTCATTTCCATGACGGCCCATCATCCGTTCACCATGCCGCATGAAAAGGACCGCATAACGCTCCCTGAACGTTATCAGGACAATATGGTCGGCGATTACATCCGCTCGCAAAATTACGCGGACTACGCCTTGGGCCAGTTTATCGAAGACTTGAAACGAAGAGGCATCTGGGACAACAGCGTCGTCGTCATCTACGGCGATCATTTGGGATTGCCGATGTACTCGCTGGATAAACATGGGCTTGAATTGATGCATGAGATCTACGGCCGGGACTACGGATATATCGATATGATCAACATCCCGCTCATCATTTCGGCACCCGGCGTCTCCGCGCCGAACACGTTCGAAAATGTCGGAGGCCAGGTGGATATTCTGCCTACGGTCGCCAACTTGATGGGGATTTCGCTGGACCAGCATCTTCACTTCGGCCAAGATATTTTGAACCAAACCTACAACCTGCTCCCGCAGCGGTATTACCTGCCGTCCGGTTCGTTCCTCAACGACAAGGCGCTGTTTATGCCGGGTGTGTGGTACAAAGACGGCACGCAATATCCCGTCGCCGAAGACGGCGTGAGCCAGGCGCTCACCACGGAGAAGGAATACAACCGTGCGCTGGAGCTGCTCCGGCTCTCCGACAGTTATGTGCAGCAGCTCCCGGACCGGGTTAAAGCCGAGGAAACGGAATAATGGCAAAAGGCGCTCCGATTAGAGAATCGGGGCGCCTTTCTTTATTTGCAGCGAGATCGCCGTCTTACACGCAAATCGCCGGATCTCCGGTCCGCGTCCTTTCCATATCCGCTTCCTTCATCCTCAGGAACTTGCGCTCCCGCCAGCGAAGGAAAGAGAGCACAGCGCGTATATATTCATCGGCGATCATGCAGGAGTAAATCGCGATGATGCCGTAACCGAGCGAAACGCCGAGCCAATAGGAACAGCCGGTGGCGACGACCCACATGAAAATCAGCGAGATGTTCATGGTATATCGGGTATCCCCCACCGCATTGAGGGAGTTGCCGATGGCCATGTTGACCATTTTACCGGGCTGCAGCAGCAGATTTAGCCACAGCAGCGCGCCGCAAAGCGCGAGAATATCCTGGTCTTTCGTAAACAAGCCCAGCACGTTGTGACCGAAGACCACCAGAATAAAGGCATTGACGATGACGAGCGGCAATCCGATCGCCAGCACTTTGAATACGGCTTGATAAGCTTCCTTCGTTCGGCCCGCTCCGTACAGATGGGCGATCTGGATCTGGGCGGCCAGTGCGAGCGAGAAGCCCAGCAGGAAGCAGAAGGATTCCAGCGTATTCATATAGGTTCGGGCCGCCAATTCCGTCGACCCCAGCACCGCCAGGAACGAGAAAATCGCCAATTGGGAGAACACCCAGCTCGCCGAGTTGACGCCGAGCGGCCAGCCGATGACCAGAATTTCCTTGAACAGCTTGCGGTCGAACAAAGCGAAGTCCTTTCGCTCGATTTTTCGGTGGAAAGCGCCGAGGAAGATCACGAACAGCACGATGGTGGCGAGCAGCCGACTGACGACCGTGGAGATCGCCACGCCGGTCAGCCCCCATTGCGGGAAGCCGAATGCTCCGAAAATAAAACCGTAATTCATTACGATATGAATGACGTTCATCCCGATCGCGGTCATCATCGGTCCCTTGGTGTTGCCCGTGTTTCGGATCGCCGTGCTGAGTACGGCCATTAAGGCCGTCAAGATCATTCCGCCGCCGACGATGGAAATGTAAACTTCGGCCAAGGGCAGCAATTCCTCCGGCAATTGCAGGATCCGGGCGATCGGCCGGGGAAGCGCGATCAACAGGATGCTGAGACCCAGGCCGATCGCACCAGTCGCGTTAAACGCGATAATCCCTACCGTACGGGCGTCCTCTTCTTTGCGCGAGCCGATTTTTTGCGCGATGACGATGCCGGCACCGCTGGCCACGGTGGCAAACAGCGTGGTCAGGGCGTTAAACAGCTGATTGGAGAAACCGACGACGGCCACCGCGTTATCCGATATCCGACTGACCATCAACGTATCCACCGAACCGAGCAAAAATTGCAGAAACTGCTCGATAAATATCGGCCACGCCAAAAGCCACAAGGAGAATTTACTTTTTTCGCTCCCCTTATTTTTCTTCATTATTAAAACCTCCTGTTGTACGGGGACCTTTCTTGTTGTCACCACAAACTTTTTAGCATGAAACACATTATAGATGGTATAGTTATATCGATGTATCAGAAAACCAACTCAATCTTTCAATATTTAAACCTGAAAACTTCACTGCCTGGAGGTGTGCCGTGCCGCCTATTATCGAGTTTACCGCACCGCCGTTACCCCATTATATCGTCAGCGGCTTATCGGCTCTTCCGGTAGGAGGCAAGCATCCCAGCCGCAAAAATATCGGCGCCTTTGACCTTCTCGTCGCCGTCCGCGGATGCCTCTACGTCGGCGAGGAGGAGCGGGAATACGAAATAACCGAAGGTCACGCCTTGATTCTGCGCCCGGACAGTTACCATTACGCTTACGAGGGCTGCCGGGAAGAGTCGCTGCACCATTGGCTTCACTTTCAGATCCTCGGCGACTGGCGGGTGCTGGACGAAGAGGAGTACTGGTCCAGCCGAGGACGAAGCCACGAAAGCGATCCGCAGGACTACTTGTCGCTACATCCCTTTGCGACTACCGCCTACACGCTGGCCCTGCCGCAGTTCACCAGGCTGGCCCAGCAGCAGAAGATGGCGGAGATCATCAGCGAGCTTACGGAGATGAACCGACACATCCATTTGCCGAGCGTCCGCTTAAAACAGCAGGCGTTGTTTCAGGAGGTGATCCTGCTTCTCTCAGCTTCGCTGGAGTCGGATCGTCCTACCCCGCAATCGCTATGCGCGGAACGGGCCGCCTCTTACTTGCGGGAGCATTATCGCGAGCCGTTCTCCGCCAAGAAACTGGGGAAAGCGATTAATTTTCACCCCGTATACATCGCCCGCTGCATGCAAAAAATGTTCGGCTGCTCGCCGTCCGTTTATTTGCTGCGGCTGCGGATCGACCAATCGAAGCTGCTTCTGCTGCAAACGGATTTGCCGGTCGAGCGGGTCGCGGAGGAGGTCGGCTTCAATCAGGCCGCCTATTTTACGGCAAGCTTTTCGCGTTTTGAGGGGATGTCGCCACGCAAATACCGGCAGCGCTTCGCGTATAACAAAAGCTGAACATATGGCGCGGATTGCCGCCATATAATTAGGGCCTAGGTAACTTCTTTGCTTTATGCATCGCCGCCCACTATAATCAAAGAAAGCTCCTGTTCTTATCAAATAAATACCTAATTGGAGGAAATGCGTTGACACAAGTGAAAATATTCGCGGACAGTATCTCCGATATCCCCGAGTCCTGGATGACCCGGTACGGCATCGGGATCGTTCCGCTTTATGTCGTGTTCGGTGAAACGGCCTACAAAGACAAACTTGAGATCACCACAACCGATATTTACCGGCGGGTCGACGAAACCGGGGAGTTGCCCCGGACGTCGGCGCCGTCTCCCGCCGATTTTATCGCGGCCTTTTCGCCCTGGATCGAGAAGGGCGATACGATTGTATTTATCAGCATGTCTTCCCGGCTCTCTTCAACCTGTCAAAACGCGTTGATCGCCGCGGAGGAACTGCCGGAAGGCCGCGTTATCGTCGTGGATTCACTGAATGTGTCGGGCGGAATCGCCCTCCTGGCGCTGAAAGCCGCCCAAGCGGCGGAGGCTGGAGTAAACGCCGAGGGTATCGCGGCCATGCTGGAGGAACTCCGCGACCGGGTGGAGATTGAAGTGCTGGTCGACAGCCTCGATTATCTTCACAAGGGCGGACGGGTGTCCAGTGTACAGCATATGATCGGAAGCCTGCTTAAAATCCGCCCCGTCCTTCGCATAAAGGAAGGACTCGTCATTTCCGCCGATAAATATAGAGGAAAGACCGAAAAAGCCGTGGAGCGAATGGTCCATCATTTTACGGAAAATATTCACAAGGTTGACCGGGATCTCGTGATCGTAGCCCAAACGCTTGCGGAGAAAGCGGCCGATTACATCAAGACGACCCTGCTCGAAAAAGCCGACATTCGCGACGTGGCCGTTATCGAAGGGGGCTGCGCGATTTCCTGCCACTGCGGTCCCCGCACCGTAGCGATCATGTATTTACGCCGGCCGGGCTACAGTATGTAACCTAACCGGTTTTGAACGGTTTCCGGGGGCTCGTCCGAATGGGGACGGGCTTCTTCTGCTTAGGATGTGTAATGTACGGTCTTCAGCGTGTAATGATACGTGAGGAAACTTTTTGACGGGATGGATCGTAATAGTTGAAGAGAACTTGTATTCGACGGAGGTGGTGAAGGATGCGCCTGCGCTCCGCTTTAACCAAAACCGCATTAGTCCTGCCGATCGGCGCAGGGCTGCTATTCGGCCCGCTTCTGCCTATGGCCTCCACCGCGCATGCCGGCATTTTCAGCGATTTCTACCAGGGAGCTAAAGAGCTGTCCGAACTTCCGGGAGAGGTCAACGAGCTGAAAGCCAACTATGAAATGACGCTGGACAAGCTGTCGGAAGCGGAATCGACCCTGGAATCCTACCGTGAGCAGAATGAGGCTCTGATGGAACAAAACCGCGAACTGGCCGCGTCCGTGACGGCTCTGACCGAAGCCCAGCAGAAACGCGAGGCCAACGCACGGAAGACCCGCATCCTTATTTTGACGGGGATCGCTCTGCTTGCCGGTTATTTTCTATTGCTGCGGGTGATCCGGCTGCTGCTGCGGCGGTAAATAGATAAAAGTTAGCGACTAGACTTTGGGCTGACGAGGAGAACTGAGGAATGAAACTGGTGTACGAAAGCGATCCGTCCGGTTTTGGCGGACAAGCCGTTACTTTCCGGATCGGGGAGGGCGAACTGCTCCACGTGCTGCACCCGGCGCAAATTATCGCGTTTCGCGGGCATGCCGGAAGCCGGACGGACCGGCTGATGAATATGAAGGGGATCTACCGAAAGAGAAAGTTCATTCGTGCTGATCTCGCCGGTCCGTGCGAATTTGTAGCCGCCATGCCCCCTTCCGTGACCCTGAAGTCGATTAACCTGTCCGACGGAAGCGACCTGCTTTACGATTTCAAGCATCTGTTCTTCTATACGGATGGCGTGCGCATGGAAACACGGATGCTGAGCATGAAGAACATGATGATTACCCGTGACGCCATCAAAATGAAATTTTCCGGCGAAGGGCAGATCGGCATCCTGACGCAGGGCCAGGTCCTGGAGCTGCCGCTGTTGCCGGAGGAACCGTTATACGTAGAGGCCGGCTGCGTCATCGCCTACCCCGAGAACGCCAAGCTGGAGCTGTCCGTCTACGGCAACCATCTGGCCAGCCAGCATATGAAATACCAGTGGAAAATCACCGGGCACGGCACCGTACTGATTCAGGCCGGCGGCGGAGGCCGGGAACTCGAGCGCGATCTCGACAATAACGACGGCATCGTCAAACGGTTTTTGCGCGAGGCGATCCCGTTCGGCGGGGTATTTATCAAATAAGCAAAAAAGGCGCTGTGCCCAACACCCGAAGATGGTTGGATACAGGCGCCTTTTCTTGTTCGGAACACGCTGCGTTATTTTTTGCCCGGATCGATATCCTGCGGCCGCAGCCCCTCCCAAATGTTTGGAATGTCCGCTTGATCCGGATCGTCGAACACCAGAAAGGCCGTCGGCAGATAACGCTCTCCGTATTGGGACGATGGCTTGTTCACGATCTCCCCGCCCTTCGAGATCAGCACCGTGGAGGAACCGCCATCCAAATTGGCCGCGATAACCGCACCGCGTTCCAGCAGTATATTCTGGACGTCGTAGAGGCTCGCGCCGATGCTGTATCCCGGCTGACGGCCGTCGATGACGACGAAGAGGATCGCGCCGTCTTCCCTTTGTCCCATCGCGGTCCGCGGGGCGATTCCCCAGCCGTCCTTCTGGCTGCGGATCTGTCCCTTGCCGTTGACGATAATCCGCGGCTGGAACGTTACGGCTTCCTGAATGCCCAGCTCATCGAGCTCTTTAAGGGTATACCTGCCGGCAATCATTTTGCCCTTCTTATCGATTCCGACGATTTGGGTTGAAGCCTTGGAGCCGATGCCGTTGTAGTACAGCTTGCCCCGTGAAATCACGACTCCGATCGGCTTGAATCCGTTCCCCTTCCAGTTCGGGTCGGCAAAGCCGCCGCCGTTAACGCCGGCGAGAGCCCCGGTTCGGGCAACCATGCTGGATACCTTCTCGCCTCGGCCGCGTTTGGCCGGAACCCCGAGCCGAATTTTCGTCGGATCGTTCACGGTCAGCACATAACCGTGATAGCCATCGCCCGAAATTTCCTCCGTTTCGATCAACGGCTTCTCAGCCTCGGTTTCGTTTTTTTCCGAAGGCAGGTCAATGGTATGGGTGTCCCTCTCTTCGCCCATCTGTTCAAACTTCTCTTGATAAGCCGCTACCCTTTTATCCAATTCGGCTTGTCCGATAATATATTTGGCCCAATGCCGATGCTGCGTCGTTATGAGCGTATCCGCCATCAAATAGCGGACATCGTTCCCCGAGGGCGTAAAAAACAGCCAGATCCCGGCGACCGCTCCCAAAAACATCATGACCATAATCAATCTGCCGATAAAGCGGAAAAAGCCTCTTTTTTTCTTCTTTTTCGAGCTTTTTCGCTTTGGCGTGCCTTTTCCCCGCCGAACGGACGACCGGCTAGGCAGCGATGAAGGCTGCATGGTTTGCATAGTTCTCTGTTCTCCTGACTCCTTGTTTTCTACTCTCCAAGTAAACGTCTGCCGAAGACAGAAAGTTTCACTCGCCATGAATAATTTATACATCAAAAAAAGCACGGATTCGCCTCAACGCCGAACCCGTGCTTTGAACCGGCATATCCAATCAAGCGCAAAATCCGCCACGTACCGCGTAAATCTGGCGAAAGCCGCGGTTTTTCAGCATCCTGGCCGCGCGTTTGCTCTGATACAAACTGCAGGATAGGATGATGACGGGCTCATCCGGCGATAATTCCTTGCTCCACACGAACGGCAGCCGTCCAAGGGAAATATTGATCGCGCCCTGAACATGGCCTTGTTCATAATAAACCGCATCGCGGATATCCACCAGCTTGGCCTCACCCTTCAGATTCGCCGATTCGCGGAGCTGGCCGGGCTCCACAAAAGCAAGCCCCTTTACGGGCCGTAGACGGTAAACCGTCCAGCCCGCCAGAGCCAATAAAACGATCGCTGTTACGGCCATCATCCCTTAAACCAGCTCGCTTCTCCAGGCCAAAAGCCCGCCGGTCATGTTCACCGCATCATACCCCTTCTCCGTCAGCAGCTCGCAGGCAAGTCCGCTGCGGCCTCCGCTGCGGCAGACGACGAACCATTCCTTCTCCCGGTCCAGTTCCTCGAATCTTTCCGGCAGCTGCCCCAGCGGGATATGCTTGGAGCCGGGGATATGAGCTTCCTCCCATTCGACGGGCTCGCGCACGTCCACAATATTCAAATCCTCTCCACGCTCCAGCCGCTGTGCCAGCTCATCGGCCGTAATCTCCTTATTCGCTTGGAAACTCATCTTCATCCTCATCTCCTTATCTTCATCGCCGTTTACCGGCTCTTGACCAGCAGTTCGACGGCTTCCTTGACGCGTTGATCCGCGCTTATTCCGTCGGTTTCCTGCAGCAGGCAGTGCTGCAGATGGTCCGCCACGATCTGGGCGATCGCTTTATCCGACGCATTGCGCACGGCGGACAATTGACTGACGACTTCCTTGCAGGACTTCCCTTCGTCCATCAGCCGGAGAACGCCGCGAACCTGACCTTCGATCCGCTTCAGGCGCCGTTTTAAATCTTCCGAATAAGTTTCCATCGGAATCCCTCCATCTCGGGGTCGAACATACCCCTATGGGTATAATAATAGTGAAGCCTTCCCCGTATGTCAAACGCATTCCTTCCAACCCGCGACAGGACTAGCGCCCCATCAGACTTCGTAGTAGGGGGAATTGAGGGTACATTCTCACGCCCATAGATATCCAAATCGTTTGGGGCCTCTGCGATCAGGGTGCCTAGCGCACTTTCCAACCCTTCCAGCTCTAAAAGATGCATATCTGCAGGTATTTAGGCCGATTTACGCCCGTATGCGAAAAAGGATGCAAATCTGAAGGCATTTCTAGCGATTTTAGAGAAACGAGCCGGTTTCGTCGAAAATTCCTGCAGATTTGCAGGCATTTTGAAATTCTTGTGCCAAACAAGAAAAAAAACATGCAGATTTGCAGGAATTCTAGTCCAACACCTTATCCTATTCGGCGGAGCCCCGTTTTCCCTTTGAAAGCTAGGTTGGTGGATCGTGATAAGAGCTTTTTACACCCCTATTTTGTCGAATTCGGCTTAGACGCCGGGAAATAGCGGCTTTTTAGGGCCCTATTTCAGGAGAAAGCGGGCCAAAACTTGATTTCTGGACCCCACGGCCACTGGCGCTGCATTAAACCTGGCATGGTGCTGCCGACCCCGCAATCTCACTTACCGCACGTTATGATAGCGGCATTTTGGGCTGCTATTTCGCCCAGATATGCTTTTTCGGGAAAAATAGCGGCTAAAATGGACCTTATTTCTCTGCTACGAGTCCAAAAACCCGGTTTTTACCCGCTTTTCCTAAAAATAAGACCCCAAATGCCACTAGCGTTGCATTAAATTTCGCAGACAAAAAAGAAGACATCTCCTATTGTTGAGTTACCCTCGCGTTATCCATAAAAACGCCTCAACAATAAGGAGATGACTATGGATAACGTACCTAATCAAACTGTCATTTGTCAATGTCTAAAGTTATTAAATGTGGACCCTTCTCGTAATACATCTTTGGATTATCGTGCCCGGAAATTTTTTGTCGGTTCTGCGACTCTTCTGTTTATTGAGGCTCAGTTGCACCAGCGCGGTTCCTATAAAGTGATAGCAGAGCATTTAGCCGCCAATCGCGATTTTCAGAAATTCCTTCAACTCGAAAGTATCAGTGCTGCCCAGTTATCACGAAAAATGAAGCAACTGCCTATGGCAAATCTTCAAACGCTCTTTTTCTCGATCATGGAACGAATCAAGCAGCAAACGAAGAACTTGAAGGGAATTACTCCGGGTATTGGTAAACTAAATCTCTTAGATTCGACGGGAGTTACTCTGCCACCTATTCTCGCAAAATGGTGCTACTGTTCAGAAACCAATCACGGCGCGAAGATGCACACCTCCTTGGTCGTGGTGGACTCCAAAACCATGTATCCGGGTAAAATCATCGCCTCCACCAAGGATATCGCGGACCATGAAGTGGCTCTTGAATTCACGGTCGACAAAGACGCGACTTATGTGATGGATCGTGGTTACCAAGTGTACGAGCATTTTCAACAATGGCTAGAGGACAAGATCAAATTTGTATGTCGCGTCAAGGAAAATAGCCGGCTAACGATCATCCGGGAAAGGGAACTGCCCAAAAGACAGAAGGGTTTCATCCGTGATGCTGATGTGAAGCTTCCGGGCTTGCCTGGGGTTTTTCGCCTAATTGAGTTTTATGATGACCAGAAGCGTACTTATCGCCTTGTAACGAACCGTTTTGACTTGTCTGCACACCAAATCGCTGAGATTTACCGAAATCGTTGGCACATCGAGTTGTTTTTTAAGTGGGTCAAACAGCATATTCGATTAGTTAAACCACATGGATATACGCCAGAAGTCATCTGGAACCAAATGTATATCGCTTTAATCGCCTATGCTTTATGCTTGCTCGTCAAGTTGACCCTGGACTGTAAAAAATCGATGTGGGATCTTCTTCAACTGATTCGTATCTATGCGGAAAAGCCGTGGGAAGATCTGATGAAAGCCCTCTACCGCAAGCCAACACGAACCTCGAAGGGGCGAACCAAGCGAAATGGCAGGCCACCAAAAAAAGCAAAGAAGTCAATGGAGCCGAGACTGATCATACGCTAATGACAAATGAACAGGAATAGTAATTTTCAAAAAAAAGGATAATGCGTAGGGCCTTTTCCCCCTTAGCTTTTTTTGTTTAACCAAGAAAAACATAATGTAAAAATATTGATTAAAAGTAAATTTAGGGGAATTATTCATAATCAAATTACTTAATGCAACGCTAGTGCCCAAATGCACTAGCGTTGCATTAAAACTGATATGATGCTGCCTGTCCGCACTCTCTCTTGCCGCCCGTCATAATAGCGGCGTTTTGGGCCGCTATTTCGCCCAGATTCGCTTTTTCGGGAAGAATAGCGGTCAAAAGGGGCCCTATTTCTCTGGTGCGAGCTCAAAAATCCGGTTTTTGCCCGACTTTCTCTAAAATAAGGCCCCAAATGACCTCTATTTCACCTCGAAGGGCCAAATTCGACAAAATAACGCCTCAAAAAGCCCTTATCCACCCGCCCGGCTTCTAAGGGAGACGGTTACGGCCATTAGACCCTTCGAATTAATGCAACGCGAGTGCCCCAAATGACCTCTATTTCACACCAAAGGGCCGAATTCGACAAAATAGCGCCGCAAAAGGCCGTTATCCACCCGCCCGGCTTCAAAGGGAGGCGGTTACGGCCATTAGCCCCCTTGGGTTAATGCAACTTTAGTGCCCCGCGGCGGGAAATAAGATCGTTTTTGACCGCTATTTTCTCGGTGGAGGCGAATCGGGCCGGAATAACGGCCCAAAAGGCCGCTATTGCAGCGAAAGCGGGGCCTAGAGAAATTGTGGCGGGGACATGCAGAATGAAGCCCGCTACGACGAGGCGCAGTGTCTAAAAACTCCTACTACGATGTCTGATGGGCACCCGGATGCTAAAAAAACAACCTGCCCCATAGATGGGACAGGCTCCACAGATACAATGACAACATTACAACGCTTCCCGCTTGATCTTCTCCAGCAGGGCGTTGCATCCTTCAACGACCATTTCATAGACTTCCTCAAAATTGCCGGTAAAATAAGGGTCCGGCACTTCCCTCACCTTGGAATCGGGCACCAGGTCGAGCAGCTTGACGATTTGGGCATTCGCCTGCCGGGCCAAAGCCTTCAGGTCGCGTTCATTCTGGTTGTCCATCGCGACGATATAGTCGAACCGGGTAAAATCCTCCACCCCGACCTGCCGCGCCAGCAGTCCTTCGTAGGAGATGCCGTATTGATCCAGGATCGCCCGGGTTCCCTCGTGCGGCGGCTTGCCGATATGCCAGTTGCCGGTTCCGGCGGAATCGATCAGGAATTGCTCCGTAAGCTTCTCTTCAGCGACCCGATGCCGAAAGACCGCCTCCGCCATCGGGGAACGGCAAATATTCCCCAGACATACAAAAAGCACGCCGATTTTGCGGTTTTCGTTCATGTTATTCACCTCTTGTCAGATCGTACTATAAGTCCCGCCATCGGACAAGCCCTTGCGTGCGGGTGTTCCGCGGCACAGAAAAAGCCGCGTTCGTTCGCGGCCTTTTCCGGAAAAGAAAATCCTAGAATGAGCTGAACAGGCTCCTTACCCGTTCAAGCATTTCCCGGCGCTCCTGTTCCGTTACGGACTTGTTGACCCCGCCGAACAACAGCTGTTCCGCGACTTCGACGCCGCAAAATTCAAAGATGCCCTCGCCTGAAGTTTGCTTCAGCGCCTCTTCCATGCCGATCGCTTCGTAATAGTCCTCGGACGTTCCGTAGGTGCTGATAATCACCCCTTTTTTTCCCGTTAACAGTTTGTCCACCGTGCCTTCACCGTTGTAAGTATACGCAAACTTGTATGCAAAAACCCGGTCGATATATCCCTTAAGAATCGCGGGAAGACCCGCCCACCAAATCGGGTAAATCAAAGTAATGACGTCCGCCCCGGTCAAGTGGTTTTGCTCCGTTCGAATGTCCTCCGGCAGGTTTCCTTGCTTCAAGGCTTTTGTATCCTCCAGGGATAATACGGGGTTGAAGCCCATTTTGTAAAGATCGCGGATTACGACCTCGTGACCGCCCGCTTTCAGGGCATCCACCGCCGTTTGCAGGATTTTGTGGTTCAAGCTGTCCTCGTTGGGGTGGGCGTACACAATGAGATGATTCATGCCTTGCAACCTCCTAATCGCTATGGCCTCGGCCTAAAATCATCCGTATTATGCGCTATTTTCAAGATTATAACCCCAAATCTCCGCCGGTTTCGGTTAGGGACCCGTCTATCCTCTTTTAAATCTCGCCGAACGAATACTCCCGCTCCACCTTGCAAATCCGAACGGTGTAATTCTCGTACCAAACCTGCCGCCCCTGCTGCTGGGCCGTTTTGTGCAGTTCGTTTTGCTTCCAGTTCCTGATATCTTCAAGGCTGGCCCAATACGAAATGGTAATTCCCTTCCCCTCATCGTTGCGGACGCTTTCCGCTCCCAGATAGCCCGGCTGATTCACCACCAGCTCGTCCAGCTTTTGGTCCATTTCCGCATACCCGTGATCGCCGGCCGTTCTTTTGCTCGAAAAAATAACGGCGTAATACGGGACTTCGGATAGCCGATTTTGTTCATTCATGATAATCCTCCGTTTTTCCTCTAATCTATCAGGTTCCGCTGATATTTGTCACTACATTAAAAAGCCACCCTTTTTAATGTAAACTAAAATTAGAGAGATCACATTTAAATGGAATAACGAACATGGAGGATCTTATCTATGAAGGATATACTCATTAACAAAGTGCTGACCCATGCGGATTGTGACATTCACTACTGGATTTCAAATCGCGGGGATTCCCCCTGGCTCATTTTTTTACACGGCGCAGGTGCCGACCATGAAATGTTTACTGAACAGTTAGAGTCTGTAACTAACGAATTTAATATCTTACTTTGGGATGCGCGGGGGCACGGTCAATCCAGACCCATGGGGAAGCATTTTAGTATTAAAATGATTGTGGAAGATCTCGTTAAGATCATGAATACCGAACGTATTCAGCGTGCTACGCTTATCGGCCAATCTATGGGGGGAAACATCGCACAAGAACTTGCCTTTTATTATCCGGATAAAATTGAGAAGCTGGTATTGATCGATTGTACCTGCAATACAAGGAAGTTGACCCGCTTGGAAACTTGTTATTTGAAAATAACTCCTGTTTTGATTCGTTTGATTCCTTGGAAGCAATTGGTCAATGCAAGTGTTAAAGCAAGTGCATTAAGCCCCCATGTACAAGAGTATTTAAGAAATTCATTTAAGCGGATAGGAAAAAAAGATTTTGTGAAGATATTCCTGGCGACCACTTTTTGCCTGCACTACGAACAGAATTATCAGATTAACAAGCCACTCCTCCTTGTCTACGGGGAGAAAGATCATACAGGGAATATCAAAAAAATTGCTCCCTCCTGGGCATTAAACGAACCCTATTGCACATTAGTTGAAATCCCTAAGGCAAGCCATTGTTCAAATCAAGATAATCCTTCGGCATTTAACCAGGTGTTTCTACAATTTTTGAACGATTTTACATCACCTGAAAAAACCTAGATCCTCTTGAGGAATCTAGGTTTCAGGTTTCCCTTAGATTTTATAAGCCCGCATCGCTTTTTGCAGCTCTTTAAGGGTCGGACGTTTGCCGTAAAGCAGCACGCCCGTACGGTAAATTTTCGCGGAAAGCCAACCGAACAGGAAGATGGCGGCAAGCAGTACGGCCAGCGAAGCGAGGATTTCCCACATCGGCGTATCCCCCAGACCGATCCGGACGATCATGGAAACCGGCGAGAAGAACGGAATATACGTGCTTACCTTCAGCAAGGTTGAATCGGGGGCGGAAAGGCTGAAGATTCCGATATAAAAAGCGGCCAGCGACAGCATCGTGATCGGCATGATCGCCTGCCCCAACTCTTCCGTACGGCTAACGAGCGAACCGATGGCGGCAAACAAGGTGGCGTACAGGAAATAACCGAGAATGTACAGAATGAAGCCGAACACAAGCACTTCCACGCTGATTTGGGACAGATCCAGATTCAATTCGGACAGGATCGGCTGGTTATGCGGAAGCGCCACGTTAATGGCGATCACGGCCGCAAAAATGAAGATCTGGAACAACCCGATCAGGAACATGCCGATGATTTTGCCGAACATTTGCGCTAGCGGCGATACGCTCGTAATCAGAATTTCCATGATGCGCGAACTCTTTTCCGCCGTCACTTCCGCGGCGATCATATTGCCCGTCATCATAATCGTCATGAAGAAGAGAATGACCAAAACGTACACGATCACATAATTAATAAGTGCGGCTTTTTCCGTCTTGCCTTCCCCCGTTCCCGCCTCTCCCGCAGCCGCCTGTTTCTGCGCTTCGATCTGAACCGGAGCCGTCAGGGCTGCAATTTGCTCCTCGTTGAGCGTCCCCTTGGTGATATATTCGGCCTTGACGCTCTGCAGCACCGCTTGCAAAGAGGCCTGAATGTCTTGCGGCACGCTGTCTTTCTTGGACACATAGGTCACGCCCGGAAATTCCCCGGCTGTACTTGCGCCGAATTGGAGGTAACCATCAATTTTCCCGGCTTCGAGATCCTTTTTTAAGGCCGCCTCATCCGTTTGCTCGTACTCCGCGAGCGTGAACCCCGGCGTCTCCTGTTTTTCATAGTAAGCTTTAAAGGACTGCACGATTTCCGGTTGCGTGCCCCGGGCTAACCCAATCGACGCCAGCCCGTCGTCCCCGCCGGTAAATTTGGCGATAAAATAAGGCACGTTCATGCCGATAGTCACTAGCAGCGCCAACACCAGCGTCGTGATCAAAAACGATTTGGCTTTGACCTTATTAAGAAACGTAAACCCGATAACGGTGGTCATTTTATTCATGCGATTCACCCACTTCTTTAATGAATATTTGATTCAGAGTCGGTTCTTTGATTTCAAAATGCTCCACTTCGCTCTGATCCATCGCCGTGCGCAAAATGGCTTTGGCCGCTCCCACATCGGAGATGCGGATCAGATATCCCCGTTCCTTGCGTTCCACACCGGTCACGCCGGCGATCCCTTCCAGCCCCGAAACTTCCGAAGCGGTATGAAGCAGAACTTCCTCTCTCGGGTACTGTTTCTTGATCTCGCGCAAGCTGCCCTGAAGCACGGTTCTGGAGCGGTGCAGGATCGTGATGTTGCGGCACAACTCCTCGACATGCTCCATCCGGTGCGTCGAGAACAGGATGCTGGTCCCGCTGTCCCGCAGTTCCTTGACCGTCGCTTTAAGCAGCTCGACGTTAACCGGGTCGAGACCGCTGAAAGCTTCGTCCATAATGACGATTTTTGGCTTGTGAACGACGGCGGCGATGAAGCCCATCTTTTGCTGGTTCCCTTTGGACAACTCCTCGATTTTCTTGTCGTAGTATTCCGGAACCTCGAACCGTTCCAGCCAATATTTCAGACTCTTGTCGGCTTCGGAAGCGGACATGCCCCGCAGGCGGGCCAGATATATGATCTGGTCGCTGACCTTGACCTTGGGGTACAACCCGCGCTCTTCCGGCAAATACCCCATCAAATGCTGGAGTTCGGAGCCGTAAGGCTTCCCGTTGTACAGAATCCGCCCCCCGTCCGGGTAAATCAGACCCAGCACCATCCGCATGGTCGTCGTTTTGCCGGCCCCGTTGGCCCCGAGCAGCCCGTAAATTTCTCCTTCCTCGACCTGCAGCGATATTTCGTTCACGGCGGTTTTATCGCCGAATTGCTTGACTACCTTTTCCAATACCAATGGTTTAGACATGAAACTCCCTCTTTTCCTATGAAATGAGTTCTTCGGGCGGATGCCCCTGAATCCACAGTTCCAAAATTTCATCGAGCTCCAGGCTCCGGCTTTTGAGAATTTGAATCGCGCCTGCCCGTTCTTCCGTTTCCAGCCCGGCGGCGTTCTTGGCCAGGACGCGGACAACGGACGGTCCATCAGGGACGCAGCTCAGGACGCCCGGCACCTCGGCAAGCTCCTCCGGCTCCGCGCCGCGGACCCAAACTTCTTTCCAAATGCTGAACAAGGCGTCCTTCTCGGCCATGCCCCAGATCCGCCCTCGATGGACGAGAACGATGAAGTCGGCGAGGCGCTTCACTTCCTCCACGACATGGGTGGAGATGACGATCGTAACATCCTCCTGATCCAGGCAAGCGCGAAGCTGTTCGATCATATCTTTCCAGGCGAACGGATCGAGACCCGACGACGGTTCGTCCAGCAGCAGCAGTTTGGAGCCGGCCGCCAACACCGCAGCGATTTCGAATTTTCGCCGTTCTCCTTTGGACATTCTGTTCAAGCGCTCTCCGCAGGGGATTTCGAAGCGGGACACCAAAGCTTCAAAACGCTGCTGATTCCAGGTTGGATACCAGTGGGAACGAAATTCCGCCGCTTCCCTCGCCGTCAGAAAGTTCTCCTCCAGGGCCGGGTTTTCGGGAACATACCCGATCCGCTGCTTTAAGTCCAGCGGCAGTGCCTGATTGGCCGGCCCCCCGTACCAGGAGATCTCCCCCGCATCGGGATGGATCGTCTGCAGCATGAGGTTCATGATCGTGCTCTTCCCGGACCCGTTCGGACCGACCAAGGCGACCACATAACCCTGCGGAATGCGGAGATCCAACGGTCCGATCGTTTTTCTTCGTCCTTCTTTTACGACGCCTTTCATTTCAATCGCATTTATTTGCTCCGCAGCCCACGTCACTTGAATTCCCCCTTGCTTTTCGCGTCCCCGTATTTCTGTTTCAAAATCTGCAAGAACAAATTCTTCAGCTCATCTTCCTTGTACTGGACCGAAATCCCGGTGTCCACGGCCGCTTCCACCGCTTCCTGAACCACGGTCCTCCGGTAAGCGTCGCGTTCCCCGGCCCCGACGCTGGCCACAAACGTTCCCGTCCCCTGCTTCGTACGAAGCAGCCCCTCGTTCTCCAGATCCTGATACACCCTCCGGACGGTGATGACACTGCAGTTTAAACTGCCGGCAAACTCGCGGATCGACGGGAGCAAAGTACCCTCCTCAATCTGCCCGCTGACGATCAGGGACCTGAGCTGGGTCTCGATTTGGTGATACAGGGGTTCGGCGCTATTTTCGTTGATCTGAATAGGAATCCACACCTTCCGGTTCACCTCCGGTTCCGGGCAGAGCTTTGACGTTCATCATCTTGCCAGATCCCTCCTGCCCAATTGCCGAAACGTGATTCTGCTGAATAGGAAGAGAAGTAACGCGCCTCCAGCCAAACATCCCCACATCACCGGAGACAATAATCCGAAACGTCCGGATTGGTTTAATGTAAAATCGAGCAAACTGCCGTTAAACCAGGAAATGACGAAGGCCAGAATGCCGACCACAAACATGAAGACAAATGTCATCCACAGATAAGTGCGGCCTTTTGTCATAAGCTCCAAAAAGATAAAAGGACCGTTCATCGCCAAGGCGTACCCCATCCAGGTCAGCGCAAAGGAGATGTACTGGACGCCCGCGATTTCCTCACCCATAAAGTAAAGCATCGTATACAATGCGGTAAAGAAGATGACCCCGTTAAACACCACGGCCGTTACCAGCTGGATGAGTCGGCTTCTCATAATCGTCCGGCTCGGGATCGGCAGCGTTCTGTAATAGAGCAGCATCTGCGTGTAGGAATCCTCTTTAATGTAACTAAAGGACCGCCGCGAAAAATAAAAGCCGATCATCGGAATCAGCATGAGCGCCATAAAGTCAGCCATTGGAGTGAGAAGCCTTTCCACCGCGGCCTTTTCACCGGACTGGAACAGGAAACTGATCATGACGCCGGAATATACCATAAAGACGACGTTCCAAATCAGATACAGGCGGTCTGCTCGCAGGTCTTTCCTAAAAATAAACCAGGCATCCTTCCAGGTTTTCAACTTGGATCCCCCTAACTGAACTGTGCTTACTGTTTATATCTTTATACACACTATATACTGTGCTTATGATGACGTCAACCCGTCTTTTTATTTTGACTCGCTATAACCGCGCAAAAAAACCGCCGGAGCAATCTGCTCCGGCGGTTTCACGCCATCGTTTCTTTACAGCCCAAAAATAACTTCCCACACCGGCTTCGTATGTCCGCCGGGATACAACACATACAGAAGGACATACACCGCCACACCCGTGATTGCCGTAAAAAACCAGATCACGGAAGTGGTCCGCCCCCATTTCCGGTGCTTCGCGTATTTCTCCTTGAAGCCCAGAACCAGCGTGGTGATCCCGAATACGGCGGCCACCGTGGCCAGCACGATGTGAAACACCAGGAAGATCTGATAGTAGATTTTCAAATCATCCGGCCCGCCCCAAGATGTATTGCCGATAAATACGGTCCGCGACATATAGATGATGAAGAAGAGCAACGCGGCCACAGCGGCGGCGATCATCGTCTTCTTGTGCGCTTCCCGTTTTCCCTTAATGATCAGATTCCAACCGATCGCCACCAGCACGGCGCTGATCACAATGAACGATGTACTGATCGTAGGGAACAAGGTGAATAAATCCATGAGAATCCTCCTGTCAACGCGTCAATCTAAACCCGGTTCAGCTTGAAATCCTCCGGCCCCATCTCTTCCTTATCCTCACGATTCTCCTGCCGATACCATTGAAAAAATACATAGGCGAGCATCGAGGCAAAGATGATCTCCTGAATGAATTTCATCAATATCCCTCCGACCTGCTGATCCACCCGAGGTTCGAGATAACCGAAGTATTCCGGCCCTCCGAATCGGCTGAGCAGCATGGCCGGGTCTCCCGATACGCAGTATCCCATCGCTTTGGCCCAGACTTCGGGATCGCTGTAGGTCGCATAAAGCGGCTCCGGCGCAAAAATAATCAGGCCGCAGGCCGGCGTCAGCAGCACCATGTTGAGGAAGATGAAGCCCATCTTCTTCAACCCGTGGGCCCCCGCCTGTTCAGGCAGCGGTTTGACGAGCGTCCACCACATCAGCACCGAGGCGAGGAACAAAATAAAATAATACAAGCGGTGAACGCCAAAGTGAAGCATGACATAGTCATGAACGACCGGAAGATGGTAGATGGAAAAGAGGCCGTTAAACACCACCGCCGCCACCACCGGATGCGTCAAGAACCCCAGCCGGCGCAGCGGACCGCGGCCTAGGAACGACGCGACCGACCGCCATACCCAGGCGGGAAGGCCGAGCATCAAAAGCGGGGGAGCCACCAGATAGGATAACGCCATGCTCACCATATGAAAGCTGAACATCATATGGCCGAGCAATTCGACCGGGCCGCCCTGGGCCAAATACAACACGGTCATCCCCAGGAAGAACAAACTTTTGCGGCCTGCGGTTACCGCGGGTTGTCCCCATTTTTCATTGACCGGTCCAGTCAATACAAGATACCCTGCCGTGATGAGCAGCATAACCGCCAAAAATACAGGACTCCAAACTTCCGCAAATTTAAAATATTCTAACCCCAGCACGCTGAACCCTCCCTTCCCGCCTGGTTCTTTCTGTCGATTTTGTGAACGAAACAATCCCTTCAATAACATGAAAGAGGCGGCTTGAATTCAAGCCCACCTCTTTGTATTTTACCACCACATCCAGTATAGTGCCGCTATGATCGCCGTTCCGGCGACGAAAAATCCGCCGGCCATAAATACGATCGGAATCATATGGCCTTTATCCTTCATATGCATCCAGTAGCCGAGCTGAACAAGAACCTGCAGCACGGCCATTACCAGCAGAAGCAGCACTGTAAAGGCGGTATTCACGCCTCCGGCCGCCACCGCCGCAAACGCGATCAGCGTCAAAATGATCGAGAAGATGAAGGCGACGATATGCTTCTGCGGTCCCTCTTGACGGTGGCGGTGCTTCACCGCTCCTCCGTTCGAATCGTGACTGGTCATGTTAACCTACCACCTTTCCGAGCAGGTAAACTACGGTGAAGATAAACACCCACACGACGTCGATAAAGTGCCAGTACATAGCGGCCACATAGACTTTCGGAGCCGTCACGACGTTCAGGCCTTTTTTGAACAGCTGTCCGATCAGAATGGAAATCCATAGAATGCCGAACAGAACGTGCGCTCCGTGAAAGCCGACCAGCGTATAGAAAGCGGAACTGAATGCGCTGGTGGTCATCCCGTAGTCTTCGTGGATCATATACTCCGCAAACTCGTAAATTTCAAGCACCAGAAACGCCAGACCGAGCACTACCGTTACCGCCAGCCAATTCGCCAACGATTTGCGGTTCCCCCGGTGCATCGCCTGAATCGCGAAAACACTCGTCAAACTGCTGACCAGGAGAATAAACGTAGCCGCCGCCGTAATCGGCAAACTGAACAGTTCACTGGCGGACGGACCGTCGGCCACCTGGTTTCGCAGCGTCAAGAAGGTGGCGAACAAGGTCCCGAACAAAACCGCTTCGCCCCCGAGGAAAAGCCAGAAGCCCAGTACTTTGTTGCGGCCTTCCAGCGTCGCCTTTTCCGGCTCATGGGGAAGTTCGCCCGAAACCTGCTGTGCATGAGGTGTCGTCATGCTTTTACCCCCTTGTCGTTCAATTCATCCGGTTCAATATGCCAGCCGTGATCGTCGAAGAGCGAGCGAAGCAGCATGGAGCCGAACGTAATGGCCAGGCCGATTCCCGTGATGATATAGTTGCTGAACAGGAAATTCAGCAGGCCGTTGCCGAAGTCGTCCTTCGTAAACATAAAGCCAAGCCCTGCGATAAACAGCCCGACCGACATGACAAACGGAAGGATGGTCGGCGACGGCATATGGATCGGTCCCACCGGTTCGGCAGGCGTCATCTCTTTGTTGCCGGCCATCTTTTCTTTCCAGAAAGCGTCGATGCCGCGCACAAGCGGAGTTTGCTTGAAGTTGTACTCCGGCGGCGGCGAAGGAATCGCCCACTCCAGCGTACGTCCGTCTTCCCACACGTCCCCGTCAACGCCTTTCGGCTGTTTGAACGAAATGACCACATTGATCAAGAAGACGATAACGCCGACGCCCATCAGGAAGGCCCCGACCGTACTCACCAGGTTCAACAGGTCAAAACCTTGGTTCGGCAGGTACGTGAATACCCGGCGCTGCATCCCGAGAAGCCCGAGGAAATGCTGCACGAAGAAGGTCAAATGGAAGCCGATGATAAACGTCCAGAATTCGAGCTTGCCGAGCTTTTCGTTCAGCACGCGCCCGAACATTTTCGGCCACCAGTAATGAAGCCCCGCGAACAGCCCCAGCACGAGACCGCCGACGATAACATAGTGGAAATGCGCTACGACAAAGTAAGTATCATGATACTGGTAATCCGCCGGAGCAGAGGCCAGCATAACCCCCGTCACCCCGCCCATTACAAAGGTCGGGATAAAGCCGGAAGCGAACAGGTTGGCCGTCGTAAAGCGGATTTGCCCGCCCCACATCGTGAACAGCCAGTTGAAGATTTTGATCCCCGTCGGAACGGCGATCAGCATGGTCGCAATCGAGAAGAGCGCGTTGGCGACCGGCCCCATTCCCGTGGTAAACATATGGTGCGCCCAAACCATGAAGCCGAGGAAGGCGATCAGAATCGTCGCGAATACCATCGAGCTGTAACCGAACAGCCGTTTCCGGGAGAAGGTGCTGACCACCTCGGAGATAATCCCGAACGCCGGCAAAATCAAAATATAAACTTCAGGGTGCCCGAAGATCCAGAAGATATGCTGCCAGAGCACCGGGTTCCCGCCCATGGACGGATTGAAGAAATTCGCGCCCAAAATCCGGTCAAAGGACAGCAGCACCAGACCTACCGTGATCGCAGGGAAAGCGAACAGGATCATCGTCGAAGTGACAAAGGTGGTCCAGGTAAACATCGGCATGCGCATGAACGACATCCCCGGCGCGCGCATCGTGATGATCGTGGCCAGGAAGTTAATGCCACCGATCAGCGTACCAAGGCCGGCGATCTGCAAACCGATCGTGTAAAAATCGACCCCGTGCGTCGTGCTGTAATCCGTGGAAGACAGCGGCGTATAGGAGGTCCATCCGGCATCCGGCGCCCCGCCCATAATCCAGCTCAGGTTCAACAGCAGACCGCCGAACAGGAAGGTCCAGAAGCCGAGCGAGTTCAGAAACGGAAACGCCACGTCGCGGGCGCCGATTTGCAGCGGAATGACCGCGTTCATCAGCGCGAAAATAATCGGCATCACGCCGAGGAAAATCATGGTTGTTCCGTGCATCGTAATCAATTCGTTAAATTGCTGGGCAGTTACGAAATCATTCATCGGTTTGGCCAGTTGAACGCGGATCAGCAGCGCTTCAATCCCGCCGATGCCGAAGAACAGACCGCCCGCTATCAAATACAGGATAGCGATTTTCTTGTGGTCGACTGTCGTCAACCAGTCCATCAAACCCTTGTACCGCTTGACACTGTGAGCGTGAGCCAAGGTTTTGTACCCCCTTTAGAGTTCCTATAACCTCAATGCCGCCAGAGGCACCAAAGATCAATACGATAATTTGTAATCGGCCAGATACTGGGCAATCGCGTCGATTTCCTCATCGCTCAGGCCCAAATCTTCCTTCGGCTGCGGCATTTTGTTGCCCGGCTTCACCTTTTGCGGGTCCTGCAGCCATTCCACCAAGTTGTCCTTCACAGGCTTGCTGTTCGCCGGTTTCCCCGAGCCTTCTTCATTCAGCAGGATGCTTGCGACGCTTTCCCTGCCGCCTATGCCGGTGAGGTTCGGACCGCTAGGTCCCCCCTGGTCGCCGACAGCATGGCAAGTCAAGCACTGCTTCTTGAAGACCTCGGCCACGGCCGGATCCTCCGGCAATACCGCAGGCGCTTTCATGGCATCGACCCATTTTTTGAAGGAATCGTCGCTGACCGCCTTCACTTTAAATTCCATAAAGGCGTGGGACGGACCGCAAAGCTCCGCGCATTTCCCCAGGTAAACGCCTTCCTTGTCCGCTTCGAGCCAAGCCTTGTTGACCGTACCGTCCGTGTTGGTATCGGTTTTCCCGGCCAGCGAAGGCACCCAGAACGAGTGGAGCACATCCGCCGTTTTCAGCTCCAACGCGATTTTCTTGCCCGTAGGAATGATCAAATCCTGAGCGGTCGTAATACCGTAATCCGGGTAATTGAACTCCCACCAGAATAAATGGGATGTCACCTTCACCTTTACCGCGTCTTTGTCTTTTGAATAATCTTCTCCATACGCAAATACTTTTTGAACGGTGGCCACGGCCAGAATCAATACCAGTACGAGCGGAATAGCCGTCCAGATAATTTCCAGCTTAAAGTTGCCCTCCACCTGTTTCGGAACCTCATTTTGCCCCGGTCTCCGGCGGTACTTGATCCACACGTACGCCGCAATCGCAAACACGATTACCATGACCGCCACCATGATCGTCACCGAAAGCTTGATCAAGCCCAATTGTCCTTCGGCTACCGTTCCCTGTGGTCTGAGTACCGACAAGTCCTCGCGGCCGCATGCGGACAACAAAAGCGGTAGCCCGGCAAACAGAGGTACGAGCCGCTTTCCAGCCTTCCACGGTTTCATCATTGATCTACCCCACTTTTCCGTTTTCTTCCCGGTTATGTACAGGCATCCAGCACTCATAAAACTACCTGTCTTATCACGGAAACTGCACTTCTGTCAATTACAACAATCACCTATTAAATATATGATCGAACCCTTGTTTTGTCAATGATCGGCGGCGAGTTCACAAATTGTTCAAAAAGCCGAAATAGCGCGTCATAAGTGGATTTGCGAACGTTTTCAACCTGGCATGTCCCTCTGAAAACTCTCCTGAACCTTACTAGGTTATGTCAGTTTTCCCGCTTTAAATCCTTATTTTCATTTTTGACATTTCCCAGAACTTTATTTAGATATTTATAAAAAATCTATAGATAATCGTGTGCAGAGGATACAGTCTGACACATGTGACCCCGTCTGCCGGAGAAAGAGGCCAATCCTCTCCCTTCTAGGAAGGTAATAACCGCCGAATAGGCCGCTATTTTGTCGAATTTGGCTCATCGGCATGAAATAGCGGTCTTTGGAGGCCTTATTTTTGGAAATACCGGGCCAAAACCCGATTTCTGGGCCCTGAACAAGAAAATAAGGCCTTTTTTGACCCCTATTCTCCCCTCGGAGCCGATTTTGCCCGAAATAGCGGCCCAAAAGGCGGTTATTTTGCCGATCCGCCCAGGAAATGGCTTAGCGCCCGCCGTTCGCCGTTCCCCCGCTCTCCGTTCTCGCTGCCAGCCGTTCACTACCCGCTGCCCGCCGCCGCGATTCAAACGAGCAAAGAAGATGCCGCCAAATTTTTTACCAAAAAAAGAGAGCTTGCGCTCTCCTCCATTTTTTATATCGTCAAAATGACCGGGCCATCCTCCGTGATCGCCAGCGTATGCTCGTAATGGGCGCCCAGGCTTCCGTCCGCCGAACGAATCGTCCAGCCGTCGTTGTCCCACAGCACCGCGCCCGTTTCGCCCAACGTAAAAATCGGCTCGATCGTGATGACCATGCCGGCAAGCAGCTTCACGCCGCTGCGGGGGCGGCCGAAATTCGGCACGTCCGGCGGTTCGTGCATCTGGCGACCGATGCCGTGCCCGATCAAGGGCTTAACGATGCCGACGCCGGCCTCCATGGCCACCCGCTGCACGGCGTAACCGATGTCGCCGATCCGATTCCCGGGTTTCGCCGAGTCGATGCCGGCATAAAGAGCTTTTTCCGTAGTTTTCAGCAGCCGGTCCGCCTCGGGATTCACGTCCCCAACGCGGTAAGACCACGCCGAGTCCGCCAGCCATCCGTTCTTGTTCACGACCATATCAATCGTGACGATGTCGCCGGCGTTTAACCGCTGCGGCCCCGGAAACCCGTGGCATACCACTTCATTAATCGAAGCGCAGGTCGCATAAGGGAAGCCTCGATATCCCTTCTGTTCCGGTTTCGCGCCCCGCTTGGCAAGAAACGATTCCACGAACCCGTCGATCTCCGCCGTGGTGATGCCGGGAGCCATCATCTTGCCGATCTCCCGATGACACTCGGCCAATATCGCTCCGGCTTCGCGGATTCGGGCAACCTCTTCTTTTGACTTCAAGTTTGGTTTCAATCTAGGAATCCCCTTTCGCGGCACTAAGCTGTTTGTCCCTGACTACACATAACCTCTTGGGTATTTCATTATATGTTAAAAACAAAGAAAAAACGCCCCGGCTTTGGCCGGGACGGTAATTAGCCTATAGGTATTGGGTTCAAATTTATGAACGACAGACTTCAGGAAACCGACGAATTCAACTTCCCCATTTCCGTCTCTACCAAAAGGGTCAGTTCTTCCTCATAACCGCCAGTAATCCGGTATTTGCGGACATATTCCTTTACGAACTTCTTCGGGTCTTTCGGCTTGAATATCCGGGTCATCTCCCGCAAACTTTCCTTCACTTCATTGTGACCTTTCGTTGCCATACCAAATTCCCTCCCAGAACGTTTCTAGTTCAATGCTCCGATCTCGAGAATGCGTAACAAGCAGTACTTCATGAAGTCAGCTTACGGTTTAACTTATTCAGCTGGCGCATGACACTATACATACCCGAACCACTTCCCGATGAATCAGGCACGCGAGAACAGCGTCTTGCATGTTTACCGGTCTTAGCAAATCAAGGAAAGACCTTTATGTCCCCTATTGTAACATATTCAGCAGGCAGTTACAGCTTTCTTCCATTCACCCATTTTTTGCTTCTCCCCATTCGCTTTATTTGAATCCCGCGCCGTTGGTTAAGATATGGTTAGACGCATTTCGAACCTTCGGGGAGTTAACGCCGCGTTAATCATACTGTTGTATTCTCAAACAGGAGGACATATATGTTAAAACAGTCCGCCGATCCAAGCCGCTGGACCCCTATCGACCAAAATGTGCGAAGGGCTTACCCCAAAATCCGCAGCTTGCTGGTATGGCAGAGCGGGACGCCCAGATTTGAGGCGTATTACAACGGTTACGATGCTTCACACCTACACGATCTTCGGTCCGCGACAAAAAGCGTACTGTCCCTCCTGCTCGGCATCGCCCACCGCCGGGGCGAACTTCCCGGCCTGGATCAGCCGGTTTGGGACGACGTTAAAGACCACGCGCCGGCAAGGCCCGATCCCGCATGGTCCGAGTTGACTTTGCATGAATTGCTCTCGATGACGAGCGGACTCTACTGGCAGACCGGGCCCAAGCTGGGGGAGCGGTATATCCACCGGTTTCACCGCAGCCGGAACTGGAGGAATTTCATCCTGCGGCTTCCCGTCGTTCCGGAGCGGCGCGGCGCATTTATGTACTGCAGCCCATGCTCGCATTTGTTGTCCGTGCTGCTGTCCAAATGGACGGGGTGCACCGCTTTGGACTATGCGTCCCGCCATTTGTTCCAGCCGTTAAATATCGCCGGCGTCCGCTGGGAAGCTAGCCCGGAAGGCTATTCGGGCGGACATGTCGGGCTCCATATGACCGCTGAACATATGCTGAAAATAGGCATCCTGTGCCTCCAAAAAGGCAAATGGGAAGGCCGGGCCCTGGTTTCGCCGGAATGGATCGGCCTCGCGTGTTCACCGCAATGTCCGCCGTTTCACACCTATGGCCGTTATGGCTATCATTGGTGGAACGACGAATCCTCGGGCATCCGTTACAGTTATGCCCATGGGCACGGGGGACAGCAAATCTATGTGATTCCCGATCTGGAGGCGGTGGTTGCGATCGCTTCGGACAGCAAGGTCAGACGCTATAAAAACCCTAAAGTTCTTCTGGAACATCACATTTTGCCCGCTCTTCAATCGACATCATTAAGGGGTGAAGGTCCTTGAACGTGAAATCGCCAAAAATCATGATACTTTACGCCAGCTACGGGGACGGGCATTACCGCGCCTCCAAAGCGATCGAGGCTTGCTTTCGCAGCAAGGGGATTCACGATGTCGTGCTGCTGGACCTGATGGCGGAATCCCATCCAAGACTTAACGAATTCACAAAATTTATATACTTAACCAGTTTCCAGGCGCTCCCTTTTTTATACGGCTGGATCTATAACGCCACCAAAGATTTGCGAATCGAGTCCGCCTTGCTGCGAGCGGTCAACGCCATCGGTACGGGGACATTGAAGAAAGCGATCCGCCAGCACGAGCCCGATCTGGTGATCCACACCTTTCCTCAACTGATCCTGCCGGAATTGAGCAAACGAGCCTCCCTATCCCTGCCGATGGTCAACGTCATTACCGATTTTGACGTGCACGCGAGATGGCTGCATTCGGGAGTCCACCGGTACTATGTGGCCACCGAAGATATGAAGCGGGAAATGATCGAGCGCGGCGTCCCGGCCGAACGCATTCTGGTGAGCGGGATCCCCCTCCGCCCGGATTTCGGGCGCGACGAACAGCCCCCCGCCGATTCGGGGATTGGCCTCACTTTGAATCCCGGAAAAAAAACAATCCTGCTGATGGCCGGCGCATACGGCGTAATGCAGGGAAACCGGGAGATCTGCGAAGCTCTGCTTGCCGGGGGGGACTACCAGATCCTCGCCGTGTGCGGCCGAAATCAAGAGCTGTATCAGGGACTTGCCTCCGATTTCGGGGACCATCCGGACATCCACTTGTTCGGCTTTGTCGATGAGGTGGCCGAATTTATGCTGGCGAGCGACTGCATGATCACCAAGCCGGGCGGGATCACGCTGTCGGAAGCGCTCGCTTGCCGTCTGCCCCTCTTCCTGTACCGCCCGGTTCCCGGCCAAGAACTGAACAATGCCCGCTACCTCGAAAAGAAAGGAATCGCCCGCATCGCCGCGGATCCCGTCTCCCTGCGGGCCGAAATCGATGCCTTGCTGCAGGACGGCGGGCAATTGTCCACCGTTATGGCCAATATGGAAAACCTCCGCAAGCCGATGGCCGCGGAGGTCATAGTCAACGATATACTGGAGCAATGGTTTCAGTCTGCTTCCCGCAAGCCGGTCACTGCGCAAATCGGTTCTGCTCCCCCCAGGCTCGTCATACATTGAGTACTGGGTAGGCAACCGTATTTAGAAAGCAGGTGATTCCTTGTCCCCTTTCAAATCTTCAACAGGCCTGTACGAGAATGTAGCCGGTTTTCTTTGCTATCTTTTCGCCTTCGTCGGCGGAATCGTGTTTCTAGCCGTGGAACGGAGAAGCCGCTTCGTGTTGTTCCACGCCCTGCAGTCCGTTATATTGTTCGGCGGACTCATGGTATTTCACGCGCTGGCCGGCTTTCTGCCGATTATCGGGGCCGTCGTTGGACTGCTCCTCTCGATAGTCGGGCTGGTCCTCTGGCTGGTCCTCATGCTGGCTACACTCCAAGGAAAATGGCTGAAGCTGCCGTGGATCGGCGAGATCGCGGAAAAGCAATTAAACCGCATGTAACCCTTTATCCTCCTCCGTAAGGCCCCCCGGTTCCCGCAAAGCGATCAAAGCTGCTCCTTTGCGGGAACCGGCGTGCTTTTCCGGCCGAGACCGTTAAACAAAAGGTTCATCACAATAGCCGTAAAGCTGCCTGCCACAATGCCGTTATCCACCAGAATACGCAGCCAGGACGGCAGGCTGGCGAAGACTTCAGGCACGACCGTCACCCCGAGACCCATGCCCACCGAACAAGCGATAATCAGCAGATTTTCGTGCCGGTTGAGATCCACCTGATCGCCCAGCATCCGAATTCCCGAAGACAGAACAAGCCCGAACAGGGCGATCATGGCTCCCCCGAGTACGGAGGTAGGCACCAGCTGCGTCAACGCCGCGATTTTCGGCACGAAACCGATCAGGATCAATAGGCCGCCGGCGACCACGATAACATCGCGAGTTTTGACCCGGCTCATCTGTACAAGTCCCACGTTTTGGGAATAAGTCGTATAAGGGAATGAGTTAAAAATACCGCCCAACATGATCGCCAGGCCTTCGGCGCGGTAACCCCGGGCCAGATCTTTGGACGTAATGTCTTTGTCCACGATTTTGCCGAGCGCCATAAAGACGCCGGTCGATTCCGCCACGCTGACAATCGCGACGAGAATCATCGTCAGGATCGCCGAAGCGTGGAAGGTCGGCGTCCCGAAGTAAAACGGCTGCACCATATGAAACCAGCTCGCCTCCTTTAGAGGCGTCAAATCGACTTTGCCGAGCAGCGCCGCGGCTAAGGTCCCGACAATCAGACCGATCAGGACGGAGATGGAGCGCAGAAAGCCTTTGGCAAACCGGTTCATCAATACCACGAACAACAGGACGCCGAAGCCGAGCGCCAGGTTGGCCGGACTCCCGAAGCCGGGCTTGGACACGTCACCGCCGCCCAAGTCGGTCAGGGCAACGGGAATCAGGGTTACTCCGATAATGGTAACGACCGAACCGGTGACGACCGGCGGAAACAAGGCGATCAGTTTTCCGAACAAACCGGAGAACAAGAAGACGAACAGCCCTGAAGCGATGATCGCTCCGTAGATGGCGCTGACGCCCATGCCGTCCGTAAGTCCGATGGCGATCATCGGAGATACGGCCTGGAAGGCGCAGCCGAGCATAACGGGAAGTCCGATGCCGAACAACCGGTTCCCCCATACCTGAAGCAGCGTAGCCACTCCGCAGGCCAGCAAATCGATACAAATCAGATAAGTCAACGCCTCATGGGACAGGTTCAGCGCCCCGCCCACGATGAGCGGAACGATCACCGCGCCGGCATACATAGCCAGCACATGCTGAATCCCAAGCGACAGCGTTTTGAGCGGATGGCGGTTCCTTTGAAAAATAACTTCACGTTCCATGAATATGAAAGCTCCTCTCCTTGGTACCCGGAGTTGTTCCGGTTATGCTATATTCCTTTCGATCAGACCTCGTGTACGTCTTCCACAAAGGCAACCGTCCCGTTCTCCAAGGAGGCGATCCGGACGAGCGATTCGACTCTGTACCCCGCCTCTTCCAGCAGTCTGGCGCCAGGCTGGAACGATTTTTCGATAACGATGCCAACCCCGACCACGGATGCGCCGACCTGCTCCACAATGCGGGCCAGACCGAACGCCGCTTCCCCGTTTGCCAAAAAGTCGTCGATGATCAGCACCCGGTCCTCGGGGTGCAGAAATTTCCGCGATACCGTGATCTCGTTGCTCTCCCGCTTGGTGAAAGAATAAACTTTCTCCACCAAGATATCATCCTTAAGCGTCAGCGATTTATGCTTGCGGGCAAAGATCATCGGTACGCCCAATTCCAGCGAGGTCATAATCGCGGGAGCAATGCCGGACGACTCGATCGTCAGCACCTTCGTAATTCCTTCGCCGGCAAATCTGCGGGCGAATTCGCTCCCCACCTCTCTCATCAGGACAGGGTCCATCTGGTGGTTCAGAAACGAATCCACCTTAAGAACGTTTTCCCCCAGGACAATTCCTTCCGCCATGACCTTATCTTTTAACAGCTTCATTCCGCGTCTCCCCCTTGATATCGTTCGTCCTTGCAAACTCAAACTTCTGCCGTACCTAACGCCAAGCATGAAAAAAAAGCCCATATCCCGGACCGACCGGAATATGGACTAGAGCAAGGGAAAAACCGGGGTTCAGAGCAGAACCTCCGGCGGCTCGGGATCCCTCCCAAGCGCCGCGGTTCTCTTCAACCCGCGGTATTCCCCGTAGTCCGACCATTCCGGTGATCGGGTAGAGACATGCAGGCCGATTCCTGCACATATACGAGAAAATATATGAAAAAAAATGTCGATTTTCATGCAATGTTAGAAGTATAACGCAAACCCGGCGAAGAAATAAAGAGGAAATTTTATGACCGGCTCGACGTCCTAGATAGGACGGGACTCACCGGGAATAAGATGATTCAAGAGGGAGCGCAGCTCCGTATCTTCTTTGTAGCTTTTATCTCCCGTGTCCAGACGGCGGATTTTGATCTGCGAATAGTCCGCTCCCGGGTCCGTCGGCTTAAAGACCAAATTTTGTTTGTCCTCCAGCCGCAGTTTGTAACCCATCTCCCCAAACATAGAAAGAAAATCCTGCTCGGAAGGAACCTTTCCTTTTTCCAAGAAGATTAGGCCCCTTAATTCTTTCACCTCATTCTTATGATGGACGTCAAAATGTACGATGCACTCCATGCGCTTCATGCTCCTTTCACTAAGTAAATGACGATCCGCACTGATGTTAAGCGTTCCCCCGGCTCTGCGTTTTCATCCCGACGCGAACCGAAAGTCCGCTGACCGAAACGCAAGCGGCACGGCTCAGGGAGAGCCTTCTCTCCCGAATCCGTGCCGTCAAGCAGCGGGCGCCTCTCCTTCTACTACGGATAAGATATCCGTATTTCGGGCCCCACTTTTTACAAATTGGTGAATTAGCCAAAGCCAGACTTAAATTTGCTCGGATCCGCAGTGAGGACACCATTTGGTCCCTTTGACGAGCACCGAAGCACAGATTTGGCAGCTTACTGTCGGAATCCCCGTTTCCAGCGCGGAGGAAACCTGTTTCTTCGGCGGATCGACATTTTCCTTCCAGGTACGAATCCGGCGGTCCAATTCCTCCTGCCGCTCGCGCTCGCGCTCCAGATCCCGTATGCGGCGGAATTCGTCGGGATCCCGCTCCTCTTGGACCACGGGGGACATCGTGGCCGCCGGCTCTTTATAAATGATCGTTTCGTCCGAAACCGGTTCTTCGAACAAGGACAACGGATCTTTAAGGTCATGGCTTCCGTGACTTCCGTAGCTTCGAATCTCCTCCGACTCCTTGGCGGCGTTTTTCCTGCCGACGGCCGTCTTGGCCTTATCCAGCTTATGTCCGCAGTACTGACAGAACATGGCGTCCTCGGCGACCGCTCTCCCGCAAGCGCCGCACAGCCGTTCATTCTTCAACTCGGCGATTTTCGCGCGGACTTCGTCCCGCTCTTCCGATAACAGATCGCAGGTTTTGGCCAGCTCGATCATCTCTTTTTCCGCATTGGACATATCTTTGCGGGAATAACCCTCATAGAAAACTTCGCCCATTCTTTGGAAATAAAGCCCCATCTCCCGCTCAATATTCGAAATCTGTGTGTTCAGCCTCCCGATTTCCACGGCGTTTTGCGCGCGGTCGGTTACTTTTCCAGCACCGTCTTTAATCCTCTGTAAAAAATTCATGAATGCAATCCTCCCATTCCATGGCTTCCCCGAAAAAAAGCAACCGGAAAAGCTTTCTATGCACTTAGAGCCTCTTAATCATGCCTATGATATAAATTTCTAGAAGTTATCATACCAGATTTGGGGCCGCGGTGAAAATCCGCCCGTTGATTCATTGGAATGGCCCCCGTGTATTAATGTGTAGATCACAAACGCTCCCTATTAGGAGAGGAGGAATGGCGAATTGACATCCCCGAAAAAAAACTACTATATTTCCGTGACGCACCGCCTCGTTCAGGAGGTGCCGAACGAGTCCACCGAATTCGAGGTTGTGCTCGATGAAGAGGATCTCTCGATGCTCCGCGACAAAATCGGTGAGCTGGCCAAAGAGGATGAGTATACGTTGAAGCGCGCGCCCGTACCCTATAAATCGGCCGATCATGACGAGGCGTCCGATCGGTTCAACCGCCGGCTGACCGAGATCTACGTGCTGCTGTACCGCAACGGAACCGAGAAGACCCGGGAAGCGATCATGAATATGGGCGTGCTCAGCAATCTGTCGAACACGGACTACGATCATCCGGGATATAACGGCGGCTCCCCGCTAAACAGGTAGACCAGGACGCCTGAATTCCGGGATTGGAACCACTCTGCATTTCTTTTGAAATTCCAGGCCTATTCAAGGTAAAATAAACGTAAGAACTTCAGAAGAAATGGGAGTAGATTAGACTGAGTATATCCAACCCGAGTAACAAAGACGGCCTGCTGAACCAGTTGGACCTTCGCGAACTGTACCAATGGGAAATCAAGGATGACGCGCTGCGGAAGCTGGAGGAATGGAAGAAGCTACCCACGCTGTACCAGCTCGCTCTGGATGAACTGAAGAACAAGATCAAGCTGATCCAGACGGAGTGGAAGATCCATAACGGGTACAGCCCGATCGAACACATCAAGACCCGGATCAAGGAACCGAGAAGCATTTTGGAAAAACTGGAACGCAAAGGCTTCGCGTTGACGGTCGACAATATGGTGAATCAAATCCACGATATCGCGGGCATGCGGATCGTCTTTTCCTTCGCCCAGGACATTTATAGCCTGCTGGACCATCTTCGGCAGCGCGAGGATATCAACATCATTGAAATCAAGGACTACATCGAGCAGCCGAAGCCGAACGGCTACCAGAGCCTGCATGTCATCGTGGCGGTCCCTTTGACCCTGTTCGAAGGGCAGCGGTGGATGAAGGTGGAAATCCAAATGCGTACGTTGGCGATGGATTTTTGGGCCAGCATGGAACACATCCTGTTCTATAAGTATGATAAACAGGTGCCCTCTCATGTCATCCGCGAGCTGACGGAGGCGGCCAAAGCGGCCGACGCCCTGGACAAAAAAATGCACGGGCTGCGGCGCGAGATCATGGGGGCCTCGGAAATCCCCGCCCGGCGGACCGAAACCGAACCCCTGCCGAAATAGACGCCCCCCGCTTCCAAAAAAAAGCTGTCCCCCGCCGTGTTCAACGGTGAGGGACAGCTTTTTGTGCAATTGCGAGCGTGCCGGGGAGCTAACGCGGCTTTTGGGGCGGATGCGCAGCTTGAAGGTCCGCGGCGCGCTCCATCACCCGGCCGGCGACCAGAGCAAGGCCCCGGGCCGCGCCGGAGACACCGGGCAGGAGGCCGGCCCACGGAGCGGGATCGGGGCCGGGCTCGCGCCCCGGTTCCACGTGCGGAGGCGCAAGCTCTCGCAGCTCCGCCTCCACGTCGTGGAGCTGCGGGCCGGGCAGGTGCAGCCGCCCCTCGGCGGCCAGCTCCGCGAGCCACTCGGCGACGTTCGGCCCGTCGCCCGCCGCGGAGCGCTGGGCTTCCGGCCCGCCCGCCGCTTGGCGGAGGGCCTCCTCCGGCGCCGGCAGCGGCCGGGCCGCGGCCCAGCGCTCCAGCACGGCCGCGGCCAGCGCCTCCGGCGTCCAGCCGAGCAGCGCGAGCCGCAGGCCGGGGTCGGCCGCCCAGGCCGCGTCGGCGGCGGCCAGGGCCTGCGGCACGTGGCCGCAGCCGGCCGCGACGCAGTTGCACGCGGGCGCCGCAGCGGCGGCGTCCGGCTCCCGCCGCCACGGCGGCAGCTCGGGGAGGAGGGCGGTCAGCGCCGCCGCCCCCTCCTCCAGCAGGCCGGCGACGAGCAGCGGCCGGCCCTCGAGCTGCCGCACCAAGCGGTCGCCATCGGCGCCGGCCGGCGCGGGAACCG
Source organism: Paenibacillus sp. alder61 (assembly GCF_020179875.1). Lineage (NCBI taxonomy): Bacteria > Bacillati > Bacillota > Bacilli > Caryophanales > Paenibacillaceae > Paenibacillus > Paenibacillus sp. alder61. The sequence continues at coordinate 256,225 of NZ_JAIUDG010000004.1, read as the reverse complement.
GCAGCTCGACGACGCACAGCGGCGGGGAGGCGGCCGCGACGTCCCCGTCGGCCTTAGCGGCCTTGGAGGCCTTGGAGGCCTTGGCGGCCCCGGCAGTTCCGGTGCCCCCCGCTCCATCGGCCGCCTTGGCGGCGGCTTTTCCCGCCCCGGTTCCCTCTCGATCGCGCTTGCTCCAGCCCGTCCCGCTTCCTTCGGGCCGCTCTTCCGGAAACAGCACGCGCAACGCCCCCGGCACAGGCTCCATTTTCAGCTTCCCCTGATCGGGGAGATCCGTTCTCCGGCTCATCTCGCATCCTCCTCGATGATACTTCCCGCACCCTGCAGCATCACCAGACCGCGCAGCTCTTCGTCGGACATTTCCGTTAGCCACTGCTCACCCGATCCGACGACCTGCTCGGAAAGCGTCTTTTTCCGTTCGATCAGTTCATCGATCCGTTCCTCCAGGGTCCCCTGGCAGATGAGCTTGTGCACCTCCACGTTTTTTTGCTGCCCGATCCGGAATACCCGGTCCGTGGCCTGGTTCTCCACGGCCGGATTCCACCAACGGTCATAATGTATGACATGATTGGCCCGCGTGAGATTAAGTCCCACGCCCCCGGCTTTCAGCGACAGGACGAAGATCGGTGTTCCCGCCCCCTCCTGGAAGGCGCGGACCATCGCGTCCCTTTCCGGCTTGGCGACGCCCCCGTGCAGGAAAAACGGTGTTTGCCCGTAGCGTTCGCCAAGCTTTTTCTGAAGAATCTCCCCCATCTGTACATACTGCGTGAAAATAAGAGCGGCCTCCCCGTTATCCATGATGAGGTCGAGCAGCTCGGTCAGCCGTTCCAGCTTGCCCGATCGTTCCAGGTCGGCCCCGGGGGCGAAGGCTCCCTTCGCTCCAAGCCGCGGGTGGTCGCAAATCTGCTTCAGCCGGGTTAGCGACGACAGCACCAGGCCTTTGCGGGCCATTCCTCCGCTACCGCCGATTCTCGTCATGAGATCGGCAGTAACGGCCTCATACAGTCTAGCCTGCTCCGCCGTAAGCGAGCAGTAAGATTTCAGCTCGATCTTCTCGGGCAGATCCTTACGGATATCCGGGTCGCTCTTCAGCCGGCGCAGCAAAAACGGAGCAACCAGCTTGCGCAGCCTTCCCAGCTCGGCGGTTTGGGGATCGCCGCCCCCGGTGTATTTGGCCCGGAAAGAAGCTTGCGTTCCCAAGTATCCCGGGTTAAGGAATTGAAAAATCGACCACAACTCACTCAGCCGATTCTCCACCGGGGTGCCGGTCATGGCGATGCGCTGCGGCGCGCTCAATTTCATGACGCTCTGAGCCTGCTTCGTGCCGAAGTTTTTAATATACTGCGCTTCGTCCAGCACGATCGTCTTCCATTCCAATTCCCGCAGCTCTTTGCCGTCGCGCCCCGCCAATTGATAGGTCGTGAGCACCACGTCGCTGTTCCGGCATTCCCAAGCCAGCCGGTCCCCATGCAGCCGGTCGCTTCCATGGTGAACGTACAGGCGCAGCTGCGGAGCGAAGCGGTCCAGCTCCCTCTGCCAGTTTCCCAGCAGCGAAGTGGGGCAGACGATCAAGCTGGTTCCGGGCGAATCGGCCAGGCCGTCCAGCAGCTCCGTAATGACCTGGACCGTTTTGCCGAGCCCCATATCGTCGGCCAGCAGAGCGCCGAATCCCAGTTGACGCATGGCCGCCAACCATTGGAAACCTCTTTCCTGATAAGGCCGGAGCGTGCCGTGCAGCGCTTCGGGCACCGGGCGCGGCTGCGCGTTCCGCAGCAGCTCGCCGTTCATCAGCACGGCCAGCAGCCCCTCCGTCTCCACGCGTTCTACCTGGAATCCCTCAAACCGATGATCCTCGTCCGCCCCGGAAGCCAGGTACATCAGGTCGCGGAAGGTCAGCATACCGCTTTCCTGCCGCTTCATAAACTTCAGCACCTGGCGGAGCTCCTTGACGTCGATTTCAATCCATTCCCCGCGGAACAGGACGAGCGGCGACTTGGAGGCCGCCAGCCGGGCAAGTTCCTCTTGGCTCAATTCCTCTCCGTTCAGTACGGCGCCCGCCTCGAAGGCGATCAACTGCTGGACGCCGAGTCCGGCTTCCGTTCCTTTGCTTTCGGACTTGGCCCCCCAGCCCGATGCCTTGATCTTCACCCCGGCGGGGCGGCGCCCTTCCCGGGTCCAGCGGGACGGCATCTGCACCGTCACCCCCTGTTTGCGGAGAAGCGCCACGGACCGGCTCAAAAAAGCCACCATCTCCGCCGGTTCCAGTAGAACCGCCTCCGGCCGGGACGCTTCCAGCCCCCTCGCCACCTCGGGCGACAGTTCCGCCGCTTTCTTCAAGCGAAGCAGCAGACTTTCGCGCACCTTGCCGTACTTCCGTCCGCGGATTTCCATATCGGCATGCGGGTAGCTCCATACCAATCCGGCAGGGAGAAGCACGGCCGGATCCTCGGCCCCTTCGCCCCAGAACGAAAGGCGCCAGGCCAACCGGGACTCCGGCTCGCCGCCTCCGGAAGGCAGCGGCTCGATCCGCAGGCAAAGCCGAAGCGTCCCCGCCGCTTGCCTCCCCTGCTCTTCGTCCTCGGCGCATAGGCGTCCCCCGCCGGCTTTGGCAATCTCCTCCGCCAGCTGTTCCACCTCCGCCGTGTGGCCTGTAAGGTCCGGCGGCGTTCCGGCGCTCAGCAGGCCATTCCACCACAGCTCGGCGAGCGGCGAGCTCCCTCTGCGGTAATCCGCGCGTGAAGGATTCAGCTTCCGGCCAAGGTCCTGTACGGCTTTTCGGACTTCATGATCCACCATGGCCGTCAGGAAGGAGTGCAGCAGCGCGTTCTGCCGACCGGCGATCGTTCCGCATTCCGCGGCTTCGGGAGGCTGCTGCATGGCGGCCAGCCCCAGCGGCGGCATCGCCTCGGCCAGCCGCCGGAACCGCCCGGCGTCCTCCTCGCGGTCAAGCAGCGGCCCCCAGACGGCCCCAGCCGAAGCTTGGGTTCCGCGGCGTCGGCTCAGCGGACCCGTCGCCGCCCTCAGCCCCGGCACGATTTTCCCCCGACGCAGAAGGTCGAGGGCAAAGCGGGCCGCCGTGCTCCAGTAGGAGAACTCCGGTCCGGGCTGCACGCCTCTGGATGCGTAATATCCTTCGTCCCAGTTCAGAAGAAGCTGCCAGGCATCCGGCACGGGGAGAGCCAGGCCTTCCAGCGTCCGGCCGATCAGCCCTTTTCGCTCCCCTCCCCCCGCAGATCTTCTCCCCGGGGCGACGGGATATCTTACTTCGGCAAGGCGAAGGGCCGCATGCTGAAACGGACGCAATCCCGGCACCGGCTCCAAAGGCCGTACCGCCGCGGTCCAGGCATCCACTTTGCTCTCCGATATTTCGCCCGAGAAGCAAAAAAACACATCCCCAAGCCATATTCCATAAAGGCGTTGATTCATGGTGATCTCCTGTCGTTCCCAATTCTTGTTCCCTTGAAACACACTAGTTCTATCTTATACGAAACCTTTCCTATATAAAACCGCTCTTCATTCCGACTTTTCCCACAGTCTCCCCTTCCCTCCGCCTGCAACTCATCTAGATTAAAGGGAATTCTTCCTGTTAATTTGGTGCGTATGCGGCTGCAGAGGCGAATTAGCTGGAGAATCTCCCGCTAATTCGCCTGAAAATGTGTATATCGGCAAAAAGGCTGCAAAATAGATGGAGTTTTTCCAGCTAAATTCGATAGAAGCGCCAAGAACGGTACTTTAACGGGAGATTTTCCCGTTAATGATGTAGCCCCGACGGTAAGGATCTTAATCTTCAATGCTGAATGTCGGCAACGTATCTCCGAAACCTATTTTCATATCCTTCCCCAACGCCAATCCTTTAGTTCAACCTATAATTGTTTTCCCGGGAATGGGTATATTCATATAGTAAACGCAATGGAGCAACTTATAACCGGATGAAGGGGGCCCTTCCATGTTCAATAGCAAGGCTTGCCGCTGGTGGAACGTATTATTCTTTCTCGTCCTGATGGCGGTTACTATTATGGCGGAGGCGTTTCCTTTAGGGGGCGCAAAAGCCGGGGAACTGTCCAATCGGTATTTTTCCCGACTTACCCCGGAAGGGTACGCCTTCATCATTTGGAATATCGTTTATTTGCTGATCGGATGCGCGGTTGTCTATCTTTGGCGGCAAAAAAAGCACGATAGCCGGTGGATGCGGACTTTTACCGTTCGGTTCGGACTGTCCTGTCTATTCCATATTAGCTGGCTGCTGTTATGGCGCTATGAATACCTGCCGCTTTCCTTCGGAGCTTTGCTGCTGCTCTTATTATCCCTCTTCCTGCTCCACCGGCATACCCGCAGCGCGCTTCGCCCGGATTTGGGGGAAATCTGGTTCGTCCGTCTGCCCTTTAGTCTGTACTTGGGGTGGGTGCTGACAGCGACGCTGATCCATCTGCAGATCCTGATGCAGCACGCCGTTTCTACCCGCTTGTTGCCCGGGCTTCCGGCGGATGTTCCGGCTGCCGGGCTGCTGATTGTCGGAGCCGCCGTCGTTTTCCTGCTCGTCAGCCGCACCCGCGACGCGGTGCTCCCTCTGCCGATGGCCTGGGGGTTTGCCGCCATCGCGGACAAGCATTCGGACGAACGCCTGCTGTTTGTGACGGCGGGCTTGGCCGCGGCCTTACTGTTCCTTCTCTCCGCCTCCCTGTTGTTCATTCGCGCTCGGGAGAGGGACTGAGGAAGGCGGTTTTTTGCAGTTGATCTCTATTCGATAAAAAAGAGGCTCCCGCCGGGTCTTATCGACCGGCAAAGCCTCTTCAACCGAGACGGGCCCGCCAAGGAACCGTCCCAAATTCCCAGGGATCGCTTATTTGAAAGCGATCGCCTCGATCTCCACAAGTCCGTCCTTCGGCAGACGGGCTACCTCGATGGCGCTGCGCGCCGGGTACGGCTCGCTGAAGAACCGCCCGTAGATGGCATTCACCGTGGCGAAATCGTTCATATCCTTCAGGAAAACCGTCGTCTTCACGACTTTGTCCAGTCCGGTGCCCGCCGCCTCCAAAATCGCGCCTAGATTGCGCAGCGCCTGTTCGGTTTGCGCCTCGATCCCGGCGGCCAATTCACCGGTCTCCGGGTTCAATCCAAGCTGACCGGAGGTGAACACATGCTCTCCGATCTGAACGGCTTGCGAATAAGGCCCGATAGCCCCCGGGGCCGCTGTTGTGGATATGACTTGTTTATTCATCGCTCATCCCTCTTTTTTAAATTTCTTATATTGTAGACAGGTTTGGGCTCCAAACGCAACCGCTGACGGAGGTGTGGGGTGTGAACTACGTAATCGGCAGGTACAAGGAAAACGTGCTCCCGGCCCCCTCCTGGCTCTGCAGACGGATATGTCCTCCTAACAGTTGGGCCAGGTTTTTGCTGATCGAGAGCCCCAAGCCGGTTCCCCCGTATCTCCGGCTGATGGAACCGTCCGCCTGGCGGAACGCTTCGAAAACGGCCTCCTGCTTGGATTTCGGGATTCCTATCCCGGTATCCGTGACCGCGAACACAATCCACTCTCCGGGCAGCCCATCATCCCCCGACGGCTTGCGGATCTCCAGCTTCACTTGTCCGTGATGGGTGAATTTAAAGGCGTTGGACAGCAAATTCCGCATGATTTGCTTGACCCGCTGGGCATCGGACACTATCGTGCCCGGCAGGCCTTCCTCAATGCGGACCTCGAACCGGATATTTTTTTGCCTGGCGATATGTGCAAAATGCATCTCCAGCGAGTCGGCCATCTCCCTCAGCCCCACCGGTTCCCGCACGATTTCCATATGTCCCGCTTCCACCTTGGATAAATCCAAAATATCATTTATAATGCCGAGCAGGTCTTGTCCCGATTTGTAAATGATTGTTCCGAAATTGGGGCTGTCATCGCCGCCCTTCCCTTGGTCTTCCCCCTCTTCGGATTCCGCCAAAATCTGTGCCAAGTTAATGATGCTGTTTAACGGTGTTCTCAGTTCGTGAGACATATTCGCCAAAAACTCCGACTTATACTGCGAAGCCATCGCCAATTGCTCCGCGCGTTCTTCCAAAGCCAGCTTGGCCATTCGCAGTTCTTCCGTCTGCTTTTGCAGCAGATTGTTGGCATAGCTGAGTTCCTGCGTATGTTTGCGCCCCAGCTGAAAATCCCATAGGATCAGCGCAAACGCGATACTCATCCCCACGGTTAACGGAAACGTAACGGGCGCGATCTCCAGCAAATACTGCCTGGCGGGAATCACGCCGAACACGCCGATGTTAATCGTATTGAAGACGTTCGCGACCAGGATGGTAAACAGAGCCTTAATCACCAAGCGATAGTCGGTACGCCGCATCCAAATGTTAAGCAAGGCGCATATCGCGCCCATAATCGACATATTGATCAGCCCGGCTATAGCCGCATCGTTTACCCCGAACGTCAGCCTGGCCAACCCGATGCCGAGGCCGATCAAAACCAGCGGCAAAGGCTTCTTGTAGACGGCCGAGGCGATGATCAAGGGGACCAGGCGGAGGTCAAAGATCACGTTTTCGCTAAGCTGAAATCCGAACTCCATGCAGACCCACCCGGAAAAAACGAAGATCAGCACGGATAACACATAATTTAGTTTAGGGTTGATTTTCGACAATGCATATTTGTAGACCACGTTTACCAGGTAAGCAAATGTGACCAGCATCCCGAGATTAAGCAGAAACATCTTGCCAAAACCCATAAGCTCACTCCCGACATCTATTCCTCCAGTGAGGCTCTTCCATCTTATCACATCCTGAGATACAGGAAGGAGATGAGTTGATTTACAAATGTTTGATTAAATGGAATTAACCCCATACAAAAAGAGCGCAAATCAGATTCGATTCGCGCCCTTTTTCCAGAATAGCGGAAGCGGCAGCGGGCTGCGGTCAGCCCCTCGCTTCAGCAGGCCGGCCCACAGGCCACGAAGTCCGCCCCGTTCGGGCAAAGGCTCGACTTCGGGCTGAAGCTGCGGTTCAACTTCCACTTCCCGCAAAGAATAATAACGGAGATGATAAGTGCTGACTGTATCCCCCTGGACCGTCACCACGCTGTCTCCCCGCATCTCGATGATTTTTCCGGTAATTACGCGGGATACGTACATCTTCTCGCCTCCGACAGTTCAGGCTCAAGCCGCGAGTCTACTTACGGGCACGGGCCCAGTCTTCGTACTCCCGCTCGGCTGCATCCTTGGTATGTCCGTAACGTTCTTGGAGTTTGCCCACAAGCTTATCCTTTTCACCGGCGATGATATCCAGATCGTCATCCGTGAGCTTGCCCCACTGCTTCTTGGCTTCACCCTTGAACTGGTTCCATTTTCCCTTGAATACGTTCTCGTCCATCTCAGATCAACTCCTTGTCCGATTTGTAACAAAGCAGAATGAGCATGGGAACTTTCCGTATATGTTGTTAATACCCGCAGACTATGGCTTTGAACCTGGATCCTCCTCTTGCGGCCTTAAAAAAGAAACAAACCCAATGAGATTATTGGGCTTGTTTCTTCACTCGCTTATTGCGATAGGCCTCGATAAAAAGCTCCGCAAAATAAGGATCCCACTGGGTCCCGCGGCCTTCTTCCAAAATCGCTATCGCTTTATCCTCGTCCAGTCCCTTCCGGTAAGGCCGATCGGAAGTCATGGCGTCAAAAGCATCCGCCACCGCGATGATCCGGCCGAACAGCGGAATTTGGTCCCCTTTCAACCCGTCGGGGTAGCCCGCGCCGTCGTACCGCTCATGATGCGACCTTACGCCGGGCAGAAAAGGTTCCATCGCGTCGGCCGGTTCGATCCGTTTTAAAATCGCTTCGCCAAGTACGGGATGCTGCTTGATTCGTTCCCATTCCTCATCGCTCAATTGGCCTTCCTTTAAAAGGACCGAATCGGGGATGCCCATTTTTCCGATATCGTGCAGAAGCGCCGTTTTTCTCAAGTCCTGCAGTTCCTCATCGGAAAGACCGGCGAGCCTGCCGATTTCGACCGCATATTCCGCGACCCGCAGAGAGTGGCCGGCCGTGTATCGATCGCGGGCATCCAGGGCGGCCGCCAGCGTCGCAAAATAGCTCTCCAACAGCTGGTTGTTGCGCTCGGCCTGAACCTTGATCCCGCGCAGCATATGATTAAACCCCGATACCAGCCGCGAAAACTCGTCGGAGAACAGGTCGCTTGCCCCCGACCGGATCTGCCCGACCTTGACCTCGGCCATCTTTTCGTAAAGATGCTGGATCGGCAGCACGATTTCCCGGGTCAGCAGCCTGGAGCCGATAAAGGCGAAGCCGAAACCGACCGCTAGAATGTAGACGGCCCATTGCCAATAGGAAGAATCGATGTCCATCCACTTCCCCCCCATGCGAAATTGCACGGAAAGGCTGAATAGCAGGAGAGGGAACGCCCCGATCATAAAAAAGCTCCATCTCAACTTGCGGCGTATCGACAAGAGGACCCTGCCCCCGAGCGAAAGTTCTTTGCCGTATAGCCGGAGCGACCGGGAAGAGAGCTCCATTAAAACCGGACGAATAGTATAGGAGGTTAAATAAAATTCGAGGAGCGCATGCATCCCGGCCACGATAATTACTCCGATCGAAGCGAGCAGGACATAATAGTAAGGAATCGATAACTTACCGATGTAAATCAGCCATAGCGTCAACCCGGCAGCCGGCAGCAGCAGGCCGAACAGATGGGGGCCGAGAATCCGTTTGACGGCCAGAACGGGCAGCCGATGCGTCCGTATGTAAACCGTTTGCAGGCCGGAATAGCTGCCGCCTTCCTTCGCGAAGCAGTTGCGGATCGGTTTAACCTGCATTGTAAACACAGACCATTCCAACGCAAACATCACGCAGATCGAAAAAAACAGCACCCCCGACAGCCAATAATACTCTTCGCTCGGAAGGTTCAAAGGGGCAAATAGGATCAGGCTGCCGGCCGCTGTGATCGCCAGAAGCGTACCGGCTGCATAATTGAGCTTCAAACGAGAAATAAAAGTGTTATATACCGTCAAGGAATCGCCCGTCCTTCCTTCCGTACCGCTTCGCGGAACAAAACGCTTCTTACATCATTATCGGCAGAAGCGAGAAAAGTTTTCATAAGAAGCGGGAACGGCAGCTTCATATCCGGATTTCATGATTAATGAATGTTAGAACTACTTAGAAGGGAGGCAGGCTATGGACCTTACCGCACTCACGGATTCGATCATTATATTGCTGGCCAGCTTGCTTCTGATCGGCGTATTCGCCACCAAGTTTTCCAGCCGTTTCGGGCTGCCGGCTCTCGTGTTTTTCATCGCCGCGGGCATGGTGCTCAGCCGCTTTGTTTATTTTGACAATGCCTTTCTCGCCCAATTGGTCGGCACCTTCGCTTTAATTGTCATCCTGTTCGAGGGGGGCATGCAAACCAAGTACACGACGATTCGGCCCGTCATCTCCAGCGCTCTCTCGCTCGCCACGATCGGAGTTCTGATTACCACGGTCATCATCGGCATCAGCGCGACCTACATATTGGGTATTTCCCTGGAAGAGGGCCTGCTGTTCGGAGCCATTGTCGGAAGTACGGATGCCTCCGCGGTCTTTTCCGTGCTCGGGGGAAAAAATATAAAGGAGCGCCTTACGGCAACCCTGGAAGCCGAATCGGGCAGCAATGACCCGATGGCGGTCTTCCTAACCGTCACGCTGATCGAGTGGATTCAGCATCCAGAACATGATCTTGTCTCGCTCGCGCTTTCCTTTTTTCTCGAAATGGGCTTAGGCCTGCTGCTGGGGTTGGGCTTCGGCTGGCTGGCGGTCAAAGTGATCAACAGTATGAATTTTGATTCCTCGGGCTTATACCCCGTTATGGCCATAGCTTTTGCCATATTGTCCTACGGCGTCGTCTCCGCCTTGCACGGCAGCGGGCTGCTTGCGGTATATGTGATGGCCCTCGTGTTGGGCAATTCGGATCTGACCTACCGTCAGTCGATTCTCCAGTTCAACAAAGGTTTTGGCTGGATCATGCAAATCACGATGTTTACGTTGCTCGGCCTGCTCGTCTTCCCCGCCGAACTGCCGGGAATTATGCTGCCCGGCTTGGCGTTGTCGCTTCTCTTGATGCTTGTGGCGCGTCCTGTCGGCGTGTTTTTCAGTACGATGTTCTCCAAATTCTCCTTTCCGGAAAAGGTGCTGATCTCCTGGGCGGGCCTCCGCGGCGCCGTTCCCATTGTACTGGCGACCTACCCGCTGATGAGCGGTTTACCGAACGGGCCCCTTTTCTTTAATGTCGTCTTTTTTATTATCCTGACTTCGGCGGTCATTCAGGGAGCCACGATCTCCCCCTTGGCGGTGAAGCTCGGCCTGGCTGGCGAAAGCGCTTCGGGGCAGCATTCCCTGCTGGAACTGGTCGCTTTGGGCAAGACCAAATCGGAGATCAACCACCTCCATATCCATGCGGGAATGAAGATTATCGGCAAGGAACTGCAGGAGCTGAATCTGCCCGAAGAAGTACTCGTGACGGCGGTGATTCGCGGGGAGCAAATCGTCACCCCTCGGGGGAATACCGTGATCCGGGAAGGAGACACGCTTTACATCCTCGGACCAAAGGCCCAACGCGAAAAAATCAAAGAAATTTTTAGTTTCCGGGAATCGCCGCACGTCCCGGTCGCGCCTACTCCGGAGCTGATTCCGGGCGATGTGGACGAGAAGGAGATAGACAAGCCCTTTCCTCCGGATAAATAAAATTTTAAAAAAATATTTTTGAAGGTAAGCCTCTCCTCTCAACCCCGAAACCCTAAGCGGTGCCTTGCTTACGGCGTTTTTCGGGGTTGTTTTTTATCACATACTAAGTGATATTTTTCACATTAACCCCCATCCAGATATGCTAAAATGCCATCGAACAAAGGTTTTGGGACTCCCCTAATAGTCCTAGAAACCCAGCAATGGCGCGAATTCCGCCCTCTTATGTCGTTATTAAAATGTCCGTACATTTTAATATATATATTCCAAATTGGAGGTCATTATTTATGAAGAAATTTTCCATTCTTTTGTGCAGTGCCCTTCTGCTTGGCGTTCTCGCCGGTTGCGGTTCCAACGGCGAAGGGAAAGGGGCCGCTCCGGCCAACAATACCCCGGCGGAGAACAGCGCCAAAACGGGGACGAACGACGCCAACGCCGGAACCGAACAAGGCAAATATAAAGACGGCGTTTACTTCGCCCAAGGGGAAGCCGACGCCAAAACCGGCTGGCAATACTACGTTACGCTGACGGTTTCCGATGGAAAGATTACGGAAGCCAAGTGGAACGCGACCAACGCGAATGTCGGTGTAGACAAAGTAACCTACTCCAAAGAAGGCAAGTACGGCATGAAGGCGGGCGGAGCTCAATCCGAATGGCATGAGCAGGCCGAGAAAGCGGAGCAGTACCTGATCGAGAAGCAAGATCCGAAAGCGATCACACTGAATGAAGAGGGCAAAACCGACGCCATTGCCGGTGTATCCGTACACGTCGACGAATTCTTTAACCTGGCGGATCAAGCTCTGACGGCAGGTCCGGTAGAAGTCGGCCCGTACAAAGACGGAACCTATCACGCCGAAGGGGATAAGTTCGACGAGAAGAGCGGCTGGAAGGAAACCGCGGATGTGGTCATCGCCGCTGGCAAGATTATCAAGGTCAACTTCAGCGGCGTAAACCAAGCCGGTGAAGACAAGAAGCAGAACTCGATCGACGGCAAGTACGGCATGAAAGCCGGCGGTGCGCAAGCCGAGTGGCATGAAGAAGCCGCCAAAGCCGAAGCCTATCTGGTTGAAAAGCAGGATCCGGCTTCCCTTACTTTTAACGAAGAAGGCAAAACCGACGCGATTTCCGGCGTATCGATCAGCTTGAAGTCCTACTTCGACCTGGTAACCAAAGCGCTGGAACAAGCGAAATAAAGCCTGTGGCTCCATGATTTCCACTCTATAACAAGAAGGTGAGTCTCTTGAAAAAGATAGTCGTTCTGGGCGGCGGTTACGGCGGCGTGGTGACTTCCAAACATCTGGCCAAATTGTTCAAAAAAGACAAGGATGTCGAGATCAAGCTGATCGACCGCAATCCTTACCACACCCTGCTGACCGAACTCCACGAAGTGGCCGCCAATCGCGCGCCGGAGGATTCCGTCAAAATCGAACTTAAAAAGATTTTTGCCGGACAAAAGGTGGATGTGGTGCTCGATTCCATCGACCACATCGATTTTGCTTCCAAGGAGCTCCGCTCCGAGAAAAACACTTACAAATACGACTACCTGGTGATCGGTACCGGTTGTAAACCTACCTTCTTCGGAATTCCGGGTGCCGAGGAACATTCCTTGACCCTTTGGTCCTTTGAAGACGCCGTCCGTCTGAAAGAACAAGTGCGGCGCAAATTCAGCGAAGCCGCCAAGGAGACCAATCCGGTCAAACGCCGGAAGAAGCTGTCCTTCGTCGTGGTCGGCGCCGGCTTTACCGGGGTCGAACTGGTCGGCGAATTGGCGGAATTCCGCGATGAGTTATGTAAGGAATTCTATATTGAACCGGACGAGGTTCGTCTCGTCGTGGCGGATATGGCGCCGAAAATTTTGCCGATCCTGCCCGACAAGCTGATCGATAAGGCGGCAAAACGCCTGCATAAGATGAACGTCGAAATCGTCACCAGCGCCAAAATCACCGGTGTTACCCCCGGCGGCGTCGTCCTTGGCGACAGAGAACTCGAGGCGGACACGGTGGTATGGACCGCTGGAGTCGAAGGCTCGGAGCTCGTCGGCAAGCTGGATGTGAAGCAGGAAGGCCGCAAACGGATCGTCACCAACGACAAGCTGCAAAGCATCGATCATGAAGATGTCTACGTCGTCGGCGACAACATCTTCTACATTCCGGAAGGCGAGACCCGTCCGGTGCCGCAGATGGTCGAAAACGCCGAACAGGCCGGTCCGCTGATCGCCCATAACATCCACGCCGATGTGCATAACAAGCCGAAGAAATCTTATAAGCCCGGCTTCCACGGAACGATGGTCTGCATCGGCAGCCGCTATGGCGTAGCGAACGTAGGGCTTCCAAATAAAATGTTCATGCTTACCGGCTTCATGGCGATGTTCAGCAAGCACTTGATTAACATGTATTACTTGTTCACCGTCGCCGGATTCAATAAAGTCTGGACTTATATGATGCACGAGTTCTTCCATGTCAATAATCGCAGAAGCTTTGTCGGCGGTCATTTCGCCAAGCGTTCCCCGAATTTCTGGCTCGTTCCGCTGCGGTTATTCGTCGGTTACAAGTGGCTGGAAGAAGGGCTCGACAAGCTTCCGAAGATCCTGAAGGATCCGAACAACATCTTCCTGATTCCGGCTTCTCCACATGCGGGTGACGCCGTATCCGCCGCGAGTGAAGCGGCCAGCAAAGTTACTGAAACCGTAGACGCCCAGGCGGCCGCTTCCGCGGTCGAGAGCGCCTCGACGGCGGTCACCGCCCTGCCGGTACCGGGATTCATCAAGTCCATCGTCAATTGGTTTATGGATATTTTCTTCTACACCTCGGACGGAGGCTACACGGCGCTTGCTACCGTATTCCAATTCTTCATGGTATTCATGGAGATCGCACTCGGCATCCTGATCATCGTCGGTTTGTTCACGGCGGTTGCTTCGGCTGTCACGGTCGCCTTGGGAATCATGATCTGGTCGTCCAGCATGGCTTCGACCGAAATGCTCTGGTATATGACCGCAGGGGTAGCCTTGATCGGCGGCTCCGGAAGCACCTTCGGCCTCGATTACTACGTCCTCCCTTGGCTGAAGAAACAATGGAAGAAGATTCCGCTCGTACGAAGATGGTATTTGTACACGGATTAATCAAGTAATGAAATGAACTATTTAAGCATTTTAACTTATTTCACGGAGAGTAATGTGCGTACGCGCACATTACTCTAATTTTTAATCCAATACCTAAGATTTTAACTATCGCGGTATTCAGCCGAGGAGTGTGCCCTTATGAATGTTGAGCTCATCCAGAACGCTAGCCACTTGTTACGGGGCGAACTGTCGCCCGAAGCCGGCATAGAGCTTGACTTGCCGATCGCAGACATTCAGCCTTACGCCCTGCTCTTGGAGCAATCCGATATGCCTGCGCTTCGCCGTCAGCGCCTGTTGTCCATTTATATCGCAATCAAGCTCGCCCTCCAGCGTCATGGGGAATGTGAAGGCACCGGCGGCGGGGAAGCCCTTGTCCGCAAAGTGCTGGACGGCGACTACCTATACAGCTTATATGTACAGCTCTGCCTGAAATGGAGCGAGATCGATCTGCTCGCCAAACTCGCTCCCGTTATTAAACAGATCCAGATCCAACGCGCGGAAGGCCGGGCGGAGGACGACCGCCTGCTAACAAGCCTCGAACAATATGTGCAGTTGGAAAATCACCATATCCGGCGGGCGATTTAAACTCAAACGAACAGTACCCTAAGGAGGGGTCTTCGCATGAAGCCACAACTTACGCTTGACGAAGCGCTCGATATTTCACTCCGCTCGGTGGACCGTGAAATTGAAAACATGGTGAAGTACGACAAAGACATTCCCCGTTCTTCCGCACTCGGTAAGAGTATCGTGGAATTGGTCCGTTCCGGCGGCAAAAGAGTCCGCCCGCTCATGGTGATCGTCGGCAGCCGCTTCGGCCCGTCGCCTGACAGGCGTAAAGTTTGGCGGCTCGCGGCAGCGGCCGAATTTATCCACGCCGCCTCCCTCATCCATGACGATATCATCGACGACTCTCCGGTCCGCCGGGGGCAGCCGGCCATGCATATCAAGCTCGGCGTAAGCGGAGCGCTTCATGTCGGCAACTACATGTCCGCCCGGGTCATCGAGCTTCTGTCCGTATACTCCGCCGAACGGGAACGGTACGTTTACGACCTGTCCTCCCTGGCGACCACCCAGCTCTGTCTTGGCGAGTATCAACAGCTCTCGCATCTTTTTGATTACGACGTCACCATTGACGAGTATCTGGAGAAATCGAGAAACAAGACGGCCCAGTTGATGGCGACCTGTTTGAAAATAGGCGCGCAATCCGCCGGCGCCGAGGAGAACATCGCGGAGCTGCTATACAGCTTCGGGGAAAAGCTCGGCATGGCCTTCCAAATCCGCGACGATCTTCTCGATTTTACGCAGTCCGCGGAACAGCTCGGCAAACCGGCGGGCAGCGACCTGCGCAAGGGGCAGGTTACGCTGCCGGTGCTGTTCGCGCTGCGGGACAAACGGCTGGCTCCCGCAATCCGGGCGATAGGCCCGGACACGCCTGCGGAAGTTACCGATGCGGTCATCGGGAAAATACAGCAGTCGGGGGCGTTGGACGAAAGCGAACGCCTCGGCCGCCGTTATCTGGACGAGGCCGAGTCCATCATCAACCGGCTGAGAACCTTCCCGGCTCACCGGGACTTGCAGACGCTGCTGCACTATTTTGGCGGGCGGGAAAGCTGATCCCCCATCCCCCCGGAGCTGGACCGCAGCAGTGTTACGGCGCCGGTTTAGCCTCTGCCCGCCTGAGGCAGCACTGCGCAACTGCCGCTGGTGCCACGCTTCCTAGACGAGGGCAGCACTGCTTACCGGCGCCGGTGCTCTCGCTTACTGGCCGAGGCAGCACCGGCGATTCGTTGCTGAGCGGGTTCTCCGGCGGTACGCCTTATAAACGCACCAACTGTCTGTCACAATAGCGCACTTGCTGTCCGCCACATTGGCGCACCAGTTGTCCATGACATTGGCGCATCAACTGTCGGGTAGATTAGTGCACCAGCTTTTCGGCACATTACGCACCGATGTCCGGCACATTAGCGGCCATTTTGGGCGTTATTTCGGCCAGAATCGCCTTTACGGGGATAGTAGCTGTCAAACAAGCCCTAGCGTCGCATTAAAACCGATATGGGTGCTTACCTTGCCAGCCTTTATGAGATTTATGGGCCAATTTTAGCGGCGGCGTGGCGAACTGGGTCCGGTACCCGCAGCTTCTTCAGCCGCCCGCCGAATAACGGCCTTTTGGGCCGTTATTTCGACCCGATTTGCGTGTTCGGGAAAAATAGCGGCCAAAAAGGGCCTTATTTCACGGGAATGGACCCCAAAAACACCATTTGGGACGTTTTTCCCCAAAATAAGACCCCAAAACGCCGCTATTTCCCTCCGCTAAGCCGAATTCGACAAAATAGCGCCCCATACGGCCCCTATTCATCGGCCAGGTTCCAAGGAAGCGGACCGCACCGCCCTGAGACAAAAAAATACGGGCTGCCTTGTGGAAAAACCACTTGGCAGCCCGTATTTTTTTAGGTGAGGAAATAATCCCCGAGCGTAAAGAACAGGATCACCATGCTGATCACCTGGTTTAGATTGTAGGACGCCACCTTCATGACCTTGCGGTTTGACGGCGTAATGATTTTATGTTCCGTCATCAGCAGGAAGATGGAGATCACGATCCCCGTGATATAGAGCCAGCCCAGTTGCCGAATCGGAATTAGCGCGATCAGCAGCAGCACCATAATCAGATGGAGTCCGGCGGCGATGCGCAAGCCGTTTTTTAGGCCGAAGATGCTGGGAATGGACCACAGTCCGTGATTTTTATCGAATTCGATGTCCTGGGATCCGTAGATGATATCAAATCCGGCGATCCACAGCATAACGACCGTCCCCAGGATAAACGGGGTAAATGCAAAGCGGCCGGTCACGGCGAACCACGCTCCGATCGGAGCGGAAGCGATCGTGAAGCCGAGATACAGGTGGCTCAAATAAGTAAAGCGCTTCGTGTAAGAATAGGATGAGATCAGAAAAATAGCCACCGGCGACAAGATCAGGCAGAGCGGATTCAGCATCCCCGCCGCAAAGATGAAGATGGCGTAATTGATCCCCACGAACCTCAGTACTTCCCGCTCCCCCAACAGCATGCGCGGAAGGTGCCGGTGGGCCGTGCGCGGGTTCTGCGCGTCAAAGGTACGGTCCACCACGCGGTTAAAGGCGTTGGCCCCGTTACGGGCCCCGATGAGGGCGATCAGCCCCCACAGCATGACCCGCCAGGAAGGAAATCCTTCCGCGGCCCATACCATCGAAATGATGGCGAAAGGCAGGGAAAACAGCGTATGCGAAAACATCACCAATTCGCTGTAGAGTTTGATTTTTGAGCCGATTCTACGGGCGTACTCCATGTGCGATCTCCCCCTTTACCTCACCGGCGGCATGCAGGGCTTGCCCCAGAGCGGCGAGCATTTCGGCGATATCCTCCTCCGTAATGACCAACGGCGGCTGAAAAGCCAGCACGTTCCGGTCGACCCCGTTTTTGCCGATGAGATACCCGCGGTCCTTCATCTCCTCCAGCACCTCGTCAACGAGCTGCGCTCCGCGTCCCGGATCGTCGGCGCACAGCTCGGCGCCGACCATCAGCCCCGCGCCGCGCACGTCGGAGACGAGCCGCGGGAACCGGCCGGCCAGCTCCCGCAGGCCGTCCAGCACCTGGCGGCCGAGGCGCTCGGCGCGCTCGGGCAGGCGGTGCGTCTCGATGTAATCGAGCACCGCCAACGCGGCCGCGGACGAGACCGGATTGCCGCCGAACGTGGAGGCCGAAGGCCGGGTGAAACTGGCGGCGATCTCGTCCGTCGAGGCAAACGCCGCCACGGGCACGCCGCTGCCCAGCGCCTTCGCCATGGTCACGATATCGGGCGTGACGCCCCAGCGATCCATGGCGAACATACGGCCCGTGCGGCCGAAGCCGGTCTGAATCTCATCGGCGATGAGCAGTACGCCGTACTGCTCCAGCAGCGCCTTCACTTCAGGGAAATACCAGTCCGGCGGCACGATAATGCCGCCATTGCCCTGGATCGGCTCCGCGATCATGGCGGCGATGTCGCCGCCCTTCTCCGCGAGCACCTCCTTCAGGGCATCGATGGAGCGGCGTGCCGCCGCTTCCCGGCTCATCCCGCGTTCGAACGGGCGCGGGATGAACGACACATCCTCGACCGCCTGCGCCTGCGGATGGTCGAGCTGCGGATCGGCGCGCCACATCGCCAGGCCCGTGACGCTCATGGTCAGATACGTGCGGCCGTGCAAGCCCTGCTCCAGCGCGATAAACCCTTTCCGCCCGGTATGCAAACGGGCGAGCAGCAGCGCGCCTTCGTTGGCCTCCGAGCCGCTGTTCACAAAGAACGTCCGGGCGAGCCGTCCCGGCAGCACGCCCGCTAGCCGCTCGGCCAGGTCCACGTTCGGCTGCGTCAAATAAATCGTGCACGTATGCTGAAGGGTTTGCAGCTGCTCCGCGGTCCGCCGGGTGATTTCCGGATTGCAGTGACCGCCGGCGACCACGGAGACGCCCGCGAAGAAATCCGTATAGCACGTGCCGTCATGCCCGTACAAATACTGCATCTCGCCTTTGACCAACTGCGGCGGATTCCGGTAAAAGTGGCTGGTACAAGGATAGAAATACTTCCGCCGCTTCTCCAACACACCCTCCGGTCCGATATAAGTTTGCTTCATCTTCAACCGCCCTCTTTCCTTTGGTTTCGTTAATTGGTGCCCTGTTGACACGGTTAAGACAAAATTAGCGGGAAAAACTCCAGCTATTTCACCCGTTATTCCGGTGATAGCCGAATTAACTGGAAAAACTGGAGTTATTTTAGAGAAAACCTGTAAATGTCGGCGAAAATAGCAAAATTAACTCCAGTTTTTCCTGTTAAATTGGTAAATGGATAGCTTACGTGCGCAATTAGCGGGAGTTTTTCCAGCTAATTGTCGCAGTTGGCCGAAACAGGGCAACGGGCAGAGCAGCGGTGCTTGCCGGCCGCCGCCGGCAAGCCTGTAGCGTGCACTCCCGCGGTGCGCCCAGTCGCCGCGACGGCCTACGGCCTTCCCCGCGCGGCTCTTCCAAACGCGCGGCTAGAGCCGCGCGGGGTCTGGTGCGCCTTACGCCCGCGCCGCCGCGGCCGGCTCCGCCACCTCAGCACTCGCCGTCCCCTCCGCGCCGCCGTCAAACTGCAGCGCGCCCAGCGTGTAGCCGGCGTAAACCGGCGGCAGGCCCGCTAAGCGCTCGGCGGCCGTATCCGGCTCCGCCAGCGCGGCTCTGTAGGCGGCCACGACCTCGCGCAGCCGCTCCAGCCGGTAGGTCGCCCCTTCGATGCGGAAGACGGCCAGCCCGGCTTCCTTCAGCTCTTTGACCAGCGGCAGGAGGCACAGCTCCTTGGCCATGGTCAAATGATTGCGGCCGTGCGCGTCCCGGTACACCGGGTTCTCGCCTTTGTCCGTCATCAGCACGAGCACGCTGTTGTCGACGAACCGGTTGTCTTCCTCCCCGATCGGCTCGAACACCTCCGCATTTTCATACAGGTCATGCTCCATGTACATCAAGGCCGGCGAGCCGTGCACGATCGCTTCCAGCGGCACCGGGGCGTGAGCCAGCAGCGCCGTAAAGTCCAGCAGCGGCAATTCCAGCGAAGCGGTCAGCCGCCGGACGCCAAGCCCGGCGTAAAATTCCGCCGACAACCGATTGTATACGTTCAGGTTAAAGTCTCCGACCAGCGGATAGCCCTTGCCGGCGAAGCGGCGAATCGCTCCAAGGTTCGTCACCATAAGCCCGTCGATCGGCAGCCGTTCCCCGGACAGCAGCGCATCGTAAATGTCGAAATGCAGCTCCGTCATCATCCGCGGCAGGCCCAAATACAGCTTTGCCCGTCCCTTTACCGCCGCCAGCTCCAGGATCTCCGCTTTGGTGAACGGACGATCCGGCTCAAACACGTCGCCGGACAGGTAAATATGGTCCGCCCCCGCCTCCAGCGCGGCCAGCGCCTGGGCCTTGTTGTTGACATGCACCGAGATCTCGGGCAGGCTTTTTTCGGTTTCCCCGCCTCCGGCACCGGCCAGCGCGGCCCACTGTCCGCGAATTTCATCCAGCCGTTTTACGCCCAATTCCCGTTCCTCGGTCGGTGTGCTGAACACTTTTCCCGTGCTGTAGAACTTGCCCGTCCCCTCGTAACGCTTGTTGATGTTCGACAAGCCCGGACGCCCGAAAGCATAAGCCGTGGAAAAATCGCGTTTCCGGTTATCGTACAGCAGCCGCGTATCCTTGCTTCGCTCAAAACCCGCCGGATCGTCGATGTACCGGTCGATCGCATCGCCGTAGGCGTTGACCAGCATGATGACAAACGCTTTGTCCCGCATCCGCCCCTCGATTTTGAACGAGGTGATTCCCCCGTGAATCAGTTCCGGGATATGCTCGTACATGAACATATCTTTGACGGCGAGCGGGTATTCCGTTGGGTAAATACTCCCGTCCTTTTTGACCCGGTAGTCCCAGCGGCACGGCTTCAGGCACTTGCCCCGGTTGCTGCTCATGCCGAACACCAGCGAACTGAAGTAACAATTCGCTCCGTGAACCGAACACATATCCCCGTGCACAAAATACTCCAGCTCCATCCCCGTCACCGACTGCAGATAACGCGTCGTATGCAGATCCATTTCCCGCGACGTCACGACCCGGGTAACTCCGAGCTCCTTCAGAGCTTTGACCATTTCCACGTTATGTACATTCATCATGACCGAGGAATGCACCGGAATCGTCAGTTTCAATTCCCGGATCAGCGCCAAGACGGCGAAATCCTGAACGATAATCGCATCCGGCCGCGCCTGCTCGAGAAACCGCAGGTATTCCGCAGCCTCGTCAATCTCCCCTTCGTTTAACAAGTTGTTGACCGTGACGTACGCTCTTTTTCCCAAAGTATGGGCGATCTTGACCGCCTCCGTGATTTCTTCCCGGGAAAAGTTGTAGCCTTTGCGCATCAGCCTCATATTCAAACTGGGACCGCCAAAATAGACGGCATCGCACTTCGACTCGATCACCTCTCTGAAAATTTCAAACGTTCCCGCCGGTGCAAGCAGTTCGACCTCTCTACCGTTAAAATAACGTGCCACCCCGTTCTCCTCCTCCAGATTTCCGCGTCCAGTTCGCGCGTTTTTATTTATCTCAACATCAGTACCGCCGCAATCAAGGCGACATAAGACAACACAAACCAGGTATCCCGGCGGCTCCAGCCAAGCCGATGGTATTCCGTGCGCGGCGCGCCGATCGTATATCCCCGCGATTCCATCGATAGGACCAATTCTTCCGCGCGGCGAAAAGCGCCGACCGTTACGGGCACCAGCAAGGACACGAGCATTCTCCCTTTCTCCCGCCAAGGCAGCTCCTTCAGATCCGCGCCCCGGGCGGCCTGGGCCTTCAATATCTTTTGCGTTTCCTCCAAAATCGTCGGGATGAACCGCAGCGCGATACTCATCATCAGCGTAAGGCGCTGGGGTTTCAGTCCGATTCTCTGAAAAGGCGCCAGCACGCCGGCCAGCCCCTGGTTCAGGAGCCCGGGGGTGGTCGTAAACGTCAGAATCGCCGTGAACGAAACGAGCAGCGCCATACGCGAGGCGGCGATGAATCCGCTGCTTAGGCCCCCGGTATATAACGCCCAGGACCCGAGGCGCCAAATCACTTGTCCCCGATCCACCGTCAGGCATTGGACCGCGAATATAAACACCATCAGCGCCCAGAGCGGCTTGGCGGCCTTGACATAATACTTGAGCGGGATCCGTGTCGCCGTCATGTAAGTCAGGGAAAAGAGCGCGGCCAAAGCAAGCGCCCGCCATGAGCCGACGAGCACGATCGCCGCGAGATACAGCAGCATGCCGGTAAGCTTGGCTCTCGGATCCAGGCCATGAACCCATGAGCCGGTATCGATCCGGCGGCCGAACAGCAGTTTGTTGCGCACGGTTATCCCCCTCTCCCCGTATGGCCAACTCCCGGCCCGCTCGGTTCGTTCAGCAAACGGGCGAGGCGCTCCGCCAGCGTCTCCGGCGTCAAGCACGGCTCCTCGCCGCTCAGGCCCAGCCTGCCCGCGACTTCGTTCCACATGGCGATGCAAGCCGGGACGGCCAGGCCGCAATCGCGCTCCAACCTCTCCGCCTCCCGGACCAATTCGGCGGCACCGCCCTGGAAGGCCAGTCTGCCTTCCTTCATGACGATCCACAGGCCCGCGTACGGCAGCATCTCCTGCAGACGGTGCGTAACGACGATGACCGTCTTCCCTTGTTCCCGATGCAGCCGGGACAGCAGAAGCGCCAGCTCGGCCCGGCTTTGCGGATCGAGCGTGGCGGTCGGCTCATCCAGGACGAGCACGTCGGGATCCATCGCCAGTACGGAAGCGATCGCCACTTTGCGCATCTGCCCGCCGCTGAGGTGAAACGGATTCCGCTCAAGCAGGGTATCGTCCAGCCCGACCATGTCCAGAGCCCGGCTCGCCCGCACTCTCGCTTCGGCTCGCGTCATGCCGAAGTTCAACGGGCCGAAGCAGAGATCTTTTTCCACCGTGTCCTCGAACAACTGCTGTTCCGGAAACTGAAACACAAGTCCGACCCGCCGGCGAAGATGGCGCAGGGGCAACGGTTTCTCCCCCGCCTGAATGTCCCAATCCAGCACCCGCACCCTTCCTCCGGTCGGTCTCAGAATCCCGTTGAACAGCTGCAACAGTGTCGATTTCCCCGATCCCGAGGCCCCGGCCACGGCTGCAAACACGCCTTCCTCCAACGTCAGGGAGATCTCCTCCAACGCGCTTTGACGCCAGAGGCTGCGGTCGTCGTAGGCGAAGCTCACCTGTTCGAATACAATGGCCATATCGCGTCTGCCACCTCCTTCGGAGACTCGGCCGAGAGGCCGATCCCCCGCTTGCGGAGTTCGTTCAAAAGGCGGATTCCGTAGGGCGCGATCAGACGGCAGGCATCCAGCAGCGCTTCGTCCCCGAACAACTCCCGCGGCGTCAGATCCGCGGCCATTCCGCCCTTATGGAGCACGATCGCCCGATCCGAGGCCAGAATTTCATCGGCATCATGCGTGATCGAGATCATGGTGTACCTCCCGGAACCCTTCATTTCTTTTAAAATGGCCAGCAATTCCCCCCGGGCCCGTTCGTCCAGCATGGAGGACGCTTCGTCAAAAATCAGAATTCCGGGCTCAAGCGCCAAAATCGCCGCGATAGCGACCCGCTGTTTCTGCCCTCCGGACAGCTCGGAGGGGTGTTTGGACAGCAGATGGCCGATTTCCAGCTTTTCCGCGTAACGGTGAACCCGCTCGACCATCTCCTCGCGCGGCAGGCATCTCCCTTCCAGGCCGAAGGCGATATCTTCCTCGACGGTGGCCCCGATAAACTGGTTATCCGGGTTCTGAAACACCATCCCGATTCGCGGCCGGATTTGCTGAACGGTCTCCTTAAGCAGAGGCGTTCCTTCTACTATAATGGTGCCGGCGTTGGCGGCCAGAAGCCCCCCGAGCAGCCTTGCCAGCGTCGATTTGCCGCAGCCGTTCGGACCGACGAGGGAAACCCAGCTTCCCTGCGGGATGGAGAAGGACAAATCGCTGAGGACCGGATGTTCCGGGTCATAAGAAAAAGAGACCTGCTGCAGTTCATACGCGAGCCCGGTAGAATTCATCGTCATTCCCCTTTCCGGCCGATCTCCGGCCATAAATTGGCTAGGCGTTCTCGGTCAAAAATCCGTCGAACAGCGCGAGTTTGGACAAAGACGGGATCAGATAGCGAACCGCGATACCGACCGCGATGCCGGTCAATACCCCCATGAGAAGCAGCATCGGCAAGTAGTAGAATATATTCGACGTTTTGAAGTACAGCGCCGCCGTGGTCAGCTGGCCGATGTTATGGGCGATCCCCCCCACGATGCTGATTCCGATGACGCTAAGCCGTTTGCGTCCAACCAGCAGCAGGAACCACATCGCCGCGAAGCTGAACAGCGCCCCCATAATACTGAATAAAAAGCTGGAAAACGTGCCGAAAATAAAAGCCGTCAGCAGCGTTTTTAACAGCACCATCATCAGGGCGTCCCTTGCCCGGAGAAAATAAAGGCACGTCAGCACCATGATGTTGGCCAACCCCAGTTTGGCGCCGGGGATGCTCATATTCACGGGGATCACGCTTTCCACCAGGCTGAGCACAACCGCTACCGCGGCAAAAATGGCGACGATGACCGTTCTTTTTAAGGCCAGATGGGATTGTTCATTTAACGACGGCATCGACCTCATCTCCTTCTCCGGGCGCCCCTTCGATTTCCACGAGCAGCTTATTCGGCAAACAAACGATGGTCCCGCCGTTGCGCTCAATGAATCCAAACGTATAACACACTTTATCCGGGCAGTCCGCATCGATCATTTCAATCCCGTAATCGTGAACCTTCAAGAGGTTGTACCCGTACTCCGTTTTAATCTCGATCTCCTGTTCCTCTCCGGTTAACTCCACCGTGCGCAACAGTTTGCCGTTTACAGAAATTTTAGCGATGCGAGTCTCGTTGTGATATTTTTCACTTGATTCCCCGGCAAACCAGCGGGGGACCAAGAACGCCGCGGCAATGACAACGATCAGCCCGATCAGCAGGATATCTCCACGTTTCATGGCTAACTCCTTTATCTTATTTTTTAATTATATAAATCTTAGATGAAACCATTATACCTGTAACTTTCCTCACTCCCATGTGATAAATGTCTCAATCTAGGACCCATTTCACAAAATCCTCACTTAAAAGACGGTTTATGAGAATAATTCTTACTTTGTGAATAAAAGTACTTTTAGCTCATTTTTATTTCTGCTAAAATCAAGGCGAGATAACGGGAGAAATGAGGCTACGCATATGAAAAAGAACAAAACGGCAATCCTGTTGCTGGCTCTGACCATGATTACGACGCTGCTTGGAGGCTGTACAAACGGCGATTCCGCGAATGTGAAGGCGGCGGACATCCCGGCCGATGTGCGGGCCGCCTCCGCCGCGAAGGATTCGTCGAAGTCAGGAACCTCCGTAAAGCCTTTGGCGCAGACCTTTTTTATATTTGATACCGTCGTCAACATCAAAATTTACGATAACCGGGCTACCGCCAACAACTTTAAAGAGCTGGAAGCTCTGATGAAAGATATCGACCGCAAAATCAGCCGGACGAACGAGGACAGCGAGATCCATAAGGTAAACGCGCAAGCGGGTATCGCCCCCGTGGAGGTTTCGCCGGATACGTTCGAACTCGTGCAGCTCGCCGTCGACTATGCCCGGAAAACGGACGGCCTGCTGGACCCGTCGATCGGCCCGCTCGTCAGCCTTTGGAACATCGGCCATGAGGGAGCCCACGTCCCACCGGCCGCGGACATCGAAGCCGCCCGCAAGCTGACGGATTACCGCAGGATCGAGCTTAACCCGGAGAAACACGAGATTTACCTGCGTGATAAAGGGATGCAGCTCGACCTTGGCTCCTACGGAAAAGGCTACGCCGCGGACGCCATCTACGACTATTTGGCGGAACAGGGTTTCAGCAGCGCGATCATCGACCTGGGGGGCAATATTTTTGCGATGGGCAGCAAGCCGGGCGGCTCCACCTGGAACATCGGTATTCAAGATCCTTCGCAGGAACGGGGCAATCCGATCGGTACCGTCCGGGTCGAAGACAAAACCGTCGTTACCGCCGGGATTTACGAGCGCTTCTTCGTGGAAGACGGCAAACTGTACCAGCATATCATCGACCCGCGTTCCGGCTATCCGGTCGATAACAATATCAGCAGTGTCACGATCGTGACGGACCGCTCCACCGATGCCGATACGATGGACACTTCCCTGCTGATTATGGGCATTGAGGACGGGCTTAAATTCGCGGAAAATACGCCGAACACGGAAGTCCTTTTTATCACGAAGGACAAGAAGCTGTACGCTTCTCCCGGATTTAAGGAAATGTTGAAGAAGACCAACGACAGCTATACGTTCGCCAACTAGTTTACGCAGGAAAACCCCCGCTATCTTTACAAAGCGGGGGTTTTTGAATATCGCGACGGTGCCATAGAGAAACCCGGGCTTTGCCCGGGTTTCTCTTTCAGATTATAAGCCGTATTTCTTGAAAATGCGGTGAATCATGACCGCGGATTCCGCCCGCGTTGTTGGGGCTCCCGGGCGAAGGTTCGCCCCGTCGCCCTGGACGATGCCTTCCTTGACGAGAGACGCAGCGCTGTCTACAGCATAGTCGGCCAGGGTATCGGCGTCCGTAAAACGTTCCAGGTCGGCCGCGATTCCCGCGCCATCGCCGAGGTTGCCTCCCAGCCGCAGCGCTCTAGCCGTCAGCACCATCATTTCCTGCCGGGAAACGGCCGCTTGCGGATTGAAACGGTCGGCGCCGACTCCTTTGGCGATACCGAGTTTTTTGGCGATGCCCAGCGCTTCGTAATAATAAGCGTCCGAAGCGACATCGCCGAAGCTGGTCGCAAAATCGGCTTTCAGTCCGAGCGCTCGCACCAGCAGCACGGTGAATTCCGCCCTAGTAATTTTTCGTCCCGGTTCGAAGGTCGTATCGGACGTGCCCCGGATAATGCCTTGGGCCGCCAGTTCTTCAATCGCCTCTTTCGCCCAAGCGTATTTATCGCCGATATCGATAAAGTTCTTCTTCCCTGGCCGAGTCCCGCCCGCATCGGGGGTTTTCCCCGGTTCCGGCGCCGTAACTTCCGGTTCGGTCTTCGTTCCGCCCGGTGTGGACGCCGAACCACCGCCACTAGATCCGGAACCGCCGGAGCTGCCAGAACCGCCACCCGACGATCCCAGCGTTGCCACGAACCTCATATTGCTCATTTTCGACAAGTTTCCTGCCGCGTCGAACGCAACCACAAAATATTTGTACGTCGTACCCGGGGACAGGCCGGTATCCCGATACTCCGTCTTCATCGTCGTTGCGATCTCGACGTCGTCACGGTATATTTTGTAACCGGCAACGCCCAGATTGTCGGAGGACGGAGCCCATTTCAGCGTAATGGCCGTGGACGAAGCGGCCTCCGCTTTTTCGATCGTCGGTTCGGAAGGCGCCTCGGTGTCCGTCACGGAAGGCGACCACCAATTGCCCGATACGACAATCATGCTCAGCAGGCGCAGATTGTTGCCGAAATACACATCATCTTCCGTCCGTACCGCCGCATTGTGATCCCACAACCGGTTCAGCCACGTTTGATTGGAGGAATCGACCATCGCGCTTACCATCAGCGGAGCGGAGAAAGTAATAGCCCCATATTCCTCGATCGCTTGCGAGCCGTCCAGTTTGTACCCCGCCCGGATTTGGTCCGGATCCCCGTTGGTAACCCCGCGAATCCATTGGTTCAGCTTACCGAGCTGTTCCTTCGCCCGCGCGTCGCCGGTGATCAGGTAATCGGTGCCGATCCGCCAAGGCGTGCGGGAAGAGTTGTAACTGTAATCCCCGTCGTATTCCGATTCCAGGAAGTTCGGTTCCGCGGGAGCGTATTTGCCGCCGGACTTCACGACAAAATCCGGGAGCAGCCCCGCGTTCGGGCTGTAATTGCGAACCAGTTCATCGATGATGTCATACGTTGTTTCGACGACCCGGTCCCAGTTGCTGTCACCCGTTACGTTCCGATAATCTTTCATATGCTGCAGCATGAAATCGGAAGGCCTTGTCGCCGACGCCCACTTGCCGCTTGTCGCCCAGTCGGCGAGCCGCAGCATCCAGTCGTCCCGGTTCACTTCGCTGTCCATGATCGCGCCGATCAGGTTCTTCGCCTCGGCCAGATAGTTGATCTCCCCGCCGCTGCCCCACTGGCTGTCGGCCAACAGCAGCGCGTAGGCGATGTCCATATCCCCGTCGGTCGCGGAATCGGCGCCGTCGACGTCAACGATGTCCTTCCCCGTATCGCCCTGCTTCCAGGCCATCAGATTCGGATTGATATGGCTTGGATGGGCCTTGAAATAACGGAACATCCCGTCAAAATATCGCTTCGCGTCCGGATCATGCCCGGCCATCAAGGCGGTGATCAACATCCCGTAGCCATGCGCTTCGGACACGGTGGTCGCCATATATTCGACGCCCAATTCTTCATCGAACTCTTCCTCGAACCAATCGCCGTCGGCGTACCATACGTAGTATTGGTCGGGTTCCGAAGCCGCCAGATACGGATGGCGTTTCAAATATTTCGCCTTCCATTCATCGTAGAGCCGGGCCACGGTCTGATCCATTTGCGCTTGCGTCACATGGCTGGGCTTGATCGAACCCGCGGCATACGCCGTATGCTGCGGGAACGCCCGGTGCGGCCCTTCGCCCGCCGGCGCGGATTTCGTCTTCACCACGGCTTCGTTGCTCGCCAGTGATTCGACGCCCGCCGCACTGTATGCTTTGATCGCATAACGGTAGGACGTTTCCGGCTGCAATCCGGTATCGTGATAGAACGTTTCCGCGGTCGTCCCGACCAAAGCTCCGTCGCGGTACACATGATATCCCGCCGGCGCGGCCGTGCCGGGCGATGCGTTCCAGCTCAGATTGATCTGGAAGGGCGAAACTCCCGTTCCGCGCAAATTCGTCGGCGCGGACGGCGGCTCCCGGTCCACGGGACCGTCCATCGTGCTCGTCTCGACCGGAGCGGAATTGTCTCTTCTGCCGACGGCTTTGATGATAAAATCGTATTTTATGGCCGGATTCAGGCCTTCCACGGCGAGGCTGTACTCCGTCTGCCCTGCTTTCGCCGGCACATATTCGCTCCAGTAGGTTTTGACTTTATCGTTTTTCTCGTAAACCCGGAACCCTCTTACCGGCTCCTTGCTGTTCGCCGGGGCTTTCCAGGAGAGAACGGCCTTGTTGCCTTGCAGCGCGGCCTTGGCTTGTTCCACCTTATCCGGCTTGGTGTCCGTGCGTTTGATACCGTAGCGGTCGTAAGCGAACAATCCGTCGCCGACCGTCCCTTCCTTACCTTCGTCTTCCACCGCCGCGGTATAAGCGGTAAATTTCATGACTTGGTCCGCGATGGATACGTCGGTGAACATTTTCTTCTCCGGCTGTTCGTCTTTCGCGGCGAAATAGTCGTCGTACGGAATCGGTTTGCCATCCGGGCCGATCGCTTCCACCGGTTCGCCGTCCTCGCCGATCACGTACTGATTGTTTTTATAATAAAACTTGTTCCCGAAGGCGTTGGACATCAGATAGACCGTGCCTTGCGGGTTAATCACATTGCCTTCCCCATCCTTCTCCAAGCTGTCGGGATCGATGACTTTGTCGCCGTACATTTGAAAAGACCTCATGTACATATGGTCATGCGCTTCAAAGACCATGTCGACGCCCAGTTCGTCGAAGACGGGGATCAAATTTTTCTTATAAAATTCAATGCGTCCGCCTTCCCATTGAGCCGAATTGTCGCCGGCCGCGTAAGGGGATTTGTGGAACGTGACGAACTTCCACTTTTTGTCCGTCTTGGCAACCGTGTTGCGCATCCAGTCCACCTGATTCCAGAACTGTTCGTGCTGCTCGTCGTCCCAATTCACCGTTCCGTCTTCGTTCAGCTTGCCGTCAAATTGCGAGTTGTACACCATGTAGAGCGCGTCGCCGTATTCGAAGGCGTAGACGGAACCGTCCTGCGTCGCCGCGACCACTTTCCGCGGCAGGTTGAAATGGTAGTAAAAGTTGTTGTTGGGCGTCGTCTCGTCTCCGTCGTAATCTTGAACTTCATGGCCGCCCAGTACAGGTACGAACGGCACGTTCAGCAATTCTTCCTGCGCCGCGCCGAGCATCCACTGCCATTGCTCCTCCAGGTCGCCGTTATCGACCAGGTCGCCGGCATTGATGAGGAACTTCGGATCGCCGATATGGGCGCGCGCTTTGCGGAACGTATCCCCCCAAGGCTCGAAATCCTCCTTGCTCGACGCTTGGGAATCCGATCCGACGATGAAGCGGTATGGCTGATGGTCCGCCGCATCGGTCGTGAACGAACCGGTCTCGCTCCATTCCTTGCCGTCGCCGACGCGGAAACGGTACTTCGTCCCCGGCTTCAAGCCGTCGGCGATCGCCTTGTGGCTGATAAATTGCGCCTGATCGCCGGACTCCCGGTCGCTCTTTGACATGAACGTCTTAATGACTTCGCCGGTTCCCGTGAATTCCCGCGCTTCCTGTGCCGGGAACTCTTTTCCCGTCATGCGCGCGGCTTCGACGACCTGTACCTTCGTGTCCGTCATCTCGTCCGTATACCACGCAAAAGCGATGCCTGTCTTCGGGTCCGCGTTGAAGGTCATATTGATCAATTTCGGTAGATATGGGGAGTCCTGTACGGTAAAACTCCAGGAAATATCGCGCACCAGCGCGGCATGGTCCTTACTCTCGACGGCCCTATTCGGAATGGAAACCGTATATGTTTTACCGTAAGCGAATGCCGGATGATGGATCCGCAGCGTGTTGCCTGCAACTTCCAACGACACTTGCGGCAACGTGTCGGTTCCGTCGGTAATGACGGCGGACGCGTCGCTGGTCAGGGCAATGTTCTTGTTGAATTTCACCGTAAGCGGCGTGTCAACGCGAACTTCCTCCGCTCCGTCTTTGGGCGAATACGCCAGATCGATCGTTGGAACGACAGGCGTATGCCCGGCACCGGCGATCGGATCGCCTTTCACGCGAACATCCTTCAAAAAGCTGGAGCCGTACGGTCCCACGGCGGAATTCGCCTTCGAGTCCGTCGCGATTTCGGAAGCGACGATCCAGCGGACATAGAGCAAGTCTTGATCGTCGGCGGCCGCCGTAAGCGGAAGATCGTTGATTTTGCTGTAGGCTTCTTTGGACAGCTCAATATCCTTCAGTTTGGTCCAGTCGCGACCATTGTTACTGATCTCCAGCCGGAAGTCGCGCGGCCCCGATCCGGAGGATTTCTGCTCGGACGACAGCGTGATATTCCGGAAGCCCTTTGTCGGGATCAGCGCCAGCCAATATTTTTTGTCCTTGCCCCGATCCCATCCTTGATATTGAATCCCTTCCCCGCTGGCTTGCTCGTAATACGGTCCGCCGGCGGCGGAGATCAGCGATGCCGAACGGTATGCTCCATACGTGGCCGAGATAACGTCATCGGTGTAAGCGTATGCCTGATCAAACCCCCATTCCGCCACGATCTCCGGTCCGGCCGGCGCTCCCCCGTCTGCCGCTT
The DNA here is from genome assembly GCF_020179875.1 of Paenibacillus sp. alder61. NCBI lineage: Bacteria > Bacillati > Bacillota > Bacilli > Caryophanales > Paenibacillaceae > Paenibacillus > Paenibacillus sp. alder61. The sequence goes on along the minus strand of NZ_JAIUDG010000004.1, from coordinate 225,281 downwards.
CCTCCGCGGCGGCGAATCCTGCGGCCTGAAACGGCAGCATCAATAAGGCCATCCACAGAGACAGCATCCGTTTCAATTTAGTTCCGCCCTGATATTTCATCCGGTCTACCCCCTCACTTCTTCATAAAGTTTAAGCGCTTAAACTTTTGTCGTAAAAAATATTCCGTTTTCCAAACGCGCCCCCTCTCTTATACCGAGTTCTTCAAACCTCACCGGGATCCCTTGCATGAAGAACGAATCCGCTTTCATTATAGCTTATAGATCCGCACATATTCTATGCATATTTTTCCCAAACCCCAACTATATAAGTTGAACTATTGATTTGCATGTAAGGCAGCCGTGTGAAATGTTCTTCCGATCGCTGTTGCTCCCAGATTTCTTTATTTAAATTTATTAAGGTAGAAATCCGGTCACAAAGGCGAGCGCTACGCTTCTCCAGAATCATTTCACACTCTTGCCTATTGCTAATTCTTTAGTTCAACTTATATAGTTTCAACTTATTTCTCACTAAATGATGCGTCCGGGGGTTCTCCGATGAGCTCCTTATATTATCCGATTCTAGCGTCAATTTCACATTAAGCGGGTGTAAAACAGCGTAAAATCTCCCGAATCGTTTCCCATGAGCCGCGAGAGATAGATTTTAGCGAATCGGCAATAAAACTTAAGCGCTTTTACTTTTATAAAATTCGATGGGAACTTCAACGACGGCTGACAGCTCAAACTTGACTTTCCATAAAACTTCCTGTAATATATTTTATTAGATTGTTAAACCCTCTATAGTAGTTCCTCAAAAGATTATAACTCTCCTAATACCTTATCCGGTATGAAATTCCTATTTGAATGACCCAACGAGTAAGAATTTTCGTAGATTTCTGATTCACACTGGCGCGGTCATCGGAGCCGCAAGGACAAATGAGAGGTAGGGCTTTTGTTGTTTTGGAAACCGTCTGCAGTTACGGTTGTAGTCTAGGCAGGAACCACTTCGCCAACATCCCTTCAGCGTGTACATGAAGGTGACGGGTTGCAATATATAATTAAAGAAACAAAAAAGCAAGCGTCGACGGATCAAACCGTTTGACGCTTGCGTCCATTTTACGGGCTTTTTATTCTACACTGAGATTGTCCCAGTTCTGCTGGAACTGTTCGAACATCCCCGCTTTGTCGATTTTGCCTCCGATGTAAGCCTGGATGATGCTGGCGAACTCGGACGGCATGCCGTTCGGGAAGCGGAACCAGTTCCAGGTGAGCGCCTTCCCGGCATCGGTATAATTCAGCACTTCCATCCCGAGGGCGCCGAGGTCCTCCTCCGTCCCTTCAATGCTGTCGAAGGCGGGGATGAATTTAAATTCCTTTGTAATAAACCGCTTCCCCGTCTCCGAAGTGACGAGCCAGTTCAAAAATTCCTTCGCTTCTTCCTTCATGGGAGAGTCCTTGTAAATGACCCAGTTGTTCGGCACGCCGACGAACAGCTTGTCGTTGTCTTCCCCCGTATCGTCGATCGGCATCGGCAGAATGCCGAGATTCAGGTCGGGATTGATGCCGTCCAGCTGCACCTGGGTCCAGTTGCCCTGCTGCAGCATGGCCGCTTCCCCGTTGGCGAACATCGTCACCTGGGTGTTGTAATCCGTGGTCAGCGGGTTCGGGTTGCCGTATTCCAGCGTCAGATCCAGCAGCTTCGTCCACCGCTCGAATACCGGATCGTCGGCAAATTTATACCTGCCTTCGGTCAATCCCCGGATGAAATCCGCCGGATCTTTCTGGTTGGCAAAGGCGGCGTTGACGTTATGGTTCCCGAGCACGAACCACTCCTGGTAGCCGTTGGAGAACGGCGTGATCCCCGCCGCCTTCAGCTTCTCGGCCGCTTCGCGCAGCCCGCTGAGCGTGACGGGCTTTTCCTTGATGCCGGCCTTGGCGAACAGATCCTTATTGTATATAAACCCATAGCCCTCCAGGTTTACCGGCATACCGTACAGCCTGCCGTTCTTGGTCATCGGCTCCAGGGCAATCTCTTTGACGTCCTGCACCCACGGCTCGTCCGTCAGATCCTCCAGGTACTCCTGCCACATCTCCATTTCCGTGTAGCCGCCGATATTGAAAATATCCGGTTCTTCGCCGGAGGCGAATTTCGACCGCAGTGAAGCGCCGTAATCGCTGCCTCCGCCCACGGTCTGAATATCGAGCTTGATGTCCGGATGCTCTTTCTCGTACTCTACCTTCAGGCGATCCATCGCTTCCGCAATCTCGACTTTAAATTGAAAAATATGCAGCACCTTGCGTCCTCCGTCCATGTCCGGACCGCTTTGGCCGCACCCGGCGACAAGCAGCGCCATCACCAGCAGGAGCCATGCCAGTTTACCCCTTCTCATGTCTGAGTCACTCTCCTTCCACCACTCTTGTCGATCTCCCTTATCGAATCGCCTCGGCCCTCCGTTTACCCTTTCACCGAACCTTGGGCGATGCCCTCGATAATGTATTTTTGCATGGACAGGAAAAAGATCACGATCGGCGTAATCCCGAGCACCAGAGCCGGCAGCGCCAGATCCCACTGCTTGGTGTATTGGCCGAAGAAGGCGAAAGTCTCGATCGGAATCGTATACAGTTCGGGTTTCTGCAAAATCAGCGAAGGCATCAGGTAATCGTTCCAGATCCAAAGCGTGTTCAAGATGATGACCGTCACCGCGATCGGCTGCATCAGCGGCAGAATGATGCGGAAGAAAATGCCGTACACCGAACAGCCGTCGACCCGCCCCGCTTCTTCGATGTCCACGGGCACCGACTTGACGAAGCCGTGCAGCAGGAATACGGTCAGCGGCGCGCCGAAGCCGAGGTAACAGACGATCAGTCCCCAGGTCGAGTTCATGAGGCCGAGCAGACTGGACACCTTGACCAGCGGAATCATAATGGCCTGGAAAGGAATGACCATCGCGGCGACGAAGGCCGCATACAAAAAACGGTTATATCCTGTCGGCTTGCGGGCCATCCGGTAAGCGGCCATCGAGCACATCAGGACGAGCAGCAAATTGCTGGCCACCGTAATGAGCAGCGAGTTGCCGAACGCCTTCGGGAACGAGGTTTTGTCCCAGGCTTCCGCATAGTTGCTCCATTGGGCCACGGCGGGCCATCCGGCCGCGTCGCTGAGAATCTCCCCGAAGGTTTTCACCGAGTTCACCACCAGGAAGTAGAAAGGAACGAGAAACACCAGGCCTCCGAGGATCAAAAGCGCCTCGACCAGCAGCATGCCGCCACGATAACGTTTGGCTGTATCCATCACAGTTCAACCTCCCTGCGCTTGGTGGCCCGGACCTGAAGAATCGAGATCAACGCCACGATGATGAAGAAAATAATGGCTTTGGCCGAGCCCATCCCGAAACGGCTGATGGTAAACGCCTCATTGTAGATGTTCAGCGCCACCGACTCGGTCGATTTGTACGGCCCCCCTTTGGTCAGGGACAAGTTCAGGTCGAACAGTTTGAACGACCACGAAATCGCCAGAAACAAGCAGACGGTGACCGCCGGCATAACCAGCGGGACGATGACATGCCTCAGCACCTGTCTCCGTCCGGCCCCGTCGACTTTGGCCGCTTCGATCAGATTTTTCGGCACATTGTTGATGGCGGATATGTAGATGATCATAAGGTAACCCGCATTTTGCCACACGAAGACGATCACGATCGCCCAAAACGAGGTGGCTTCCGTTCCCAGCCACGGCAGCTGGAAAAAGGGAATGCCGGTCGCCCCGCCGATGGAAGCGAACCCCCGGACAAAAATGAACTGCCAGATGAATCCCAGCAGCAACCCCCCGATGACGTGCGGCATAAAGAAGACCGTCCGCATCACGTTTCGCGTGTACAAACGCTTCGTTAAAAAATACGCCAGCGCGAAGCCCACCACATTCGTGAGAATGACGCCGAGCACGGTAAATTTGGCCGTAAACCAAAATGAATTCAGAAAGGCGGGATCTTTGGTAAAAATATGGACGAAATTGCGGACGCCCACCACATCCGCCTGCCTCGAAATCCCGTTCCAGTCCGTAAAGGCGTAATATAAGCCGAGAAAAAACGGAACGGCCACGATCAATACGAAAAATATCGTGGAGGGTCCAACGAACACGAGCTGTTGCGTCAGTTGGGACGTTTTTCTCCGTTTCATGCGTCTCACCCCTTGACTAACTGTTTTGCCCTCTTTTTACCCTTTCGGTTCAAGCTTTGAATCTGACCCGATGCATAAATGATCCCCTGCCTCCCCAAAATAGTGATGTCTTTCCAAACCAGTCCAAAGGGGTGTTACGCATGCGTGAAGGTTTGATTCCTACCGTTCTTGGAGCTGTAGTGTCCGCTTCTGCCGCATCACTGCTTGGAAGCAAGTATAAGCTTGCTGCGACCGGGGCTCTCGGATTTGGCTTGGCCCACATCGTGCTTGGCGCGATCGATCTGATCGAGCACCGCTAGCCTAGTTGGAAGATGTCCGGGAGCTTAGGGCTTCCGGGCCTTTTATTACGTTTTATCCATAAATCATAACCACCCGTCAAACGGGTGGGTTCCTCTAAGGCTATAAGCCTTTATTACCGACTCGCGTCTAAAGGCGCTACCTTTCACTACGATCAGGTATGCCGTTGCCGCTTTTGCCTACCCCTGGAGGGGTGCGATTATAACTCGTACTCCGTCAGACAAACCTTGATAACATAGAATTCCTGCATATGTGCATGTTTTTTTCTTGTTCGGGGCCCAAAATTTCAAAATTCATGCAAATCTGCAGGAATTTTTGACGAAACCGGCTCGTTTATCTAAAATCACTAGAAATACCTGCAGATTTGCATCTTTTTTCGCATTCCCTCGGGAATCGGCCTAAATACCTGCAGATTTGCATCTTTTTTGGAGTTGGAAGCCTGGAAGCACAATAGGCGCCTCTTAATTTTGTTTCGCACGCTTCGCGAGCTCAACTGGTTAAAGCCCCAAATAAAAAAAAGCCTGCGGTATTTTATTTACCGCAAGCTTTGTGATGTATAAAATGACCGCTGTCAATCGCCGCCGTTATTCGACGTCGACGACCTCCGCGATCTGCGCCTCGGAGACGACACGAATCCCTTCCCGCTCGAACAAAGCGGCCGTAACTCCATTGCCGGCAATCCGCCGGTTAGCGAAGCTGCCGTCATAAATCATGGAGCTCCCGCAGGACGGGCTGAACTCCTTCAGTACGGCGGCGGTGGCGCCGGCCTCTTTGGCGAGACGGAGCGCTTCCTCGGCGCCCTTCACATACATGTCCGTGACGTCCTCGCCGGATTTGGTCACGACCCGGGCTTTACCGAGCAGAACGTCCTCGCCGGTGCCGCCGGCTATTTCCGCCGGTTCCCGCGGCGTTGCAAAGCCGCCAAGTAGCTCGGGGCATAGCGCCACGGCTTTCCCTTCTTTCACTAATCGCCCGATGGTGTCCTCCAGGCAGTCCGTACCGTTATAGCGGACCTTCATGCCCGCCAGGCAGGAGCTTACGATAATCATGGTGGTGGTTCCTCCTTGGATTTTATCTCATCTTATTTGGCATCAGAATTAGGCACTCGGTATCGGCATCGACGCTTTATAAAAACGGCAGCGCGTGCCGGGTAAAATCCCCGGCAATCCCCCCCGCCCAGCTACCCGTCCGCCAACTTAGCGGCATTTTGGGGCGCTATTCCGGCCCAGATCAGCTCTGTGGGGAACATAGCGGCCAAAAAGGCCAAAAAGGACCCTATTTACCCGGTGAGAGCCGCGAAATAAGGGATTGGCCCGCTTTTTCCAAAAATAAAGGCCCAAAAAACCGCTAATCTACGCTTTTGTGCCGAATTCGACACCATAGCGCCTCAAAAGACCTTTATTCCCTTCAGATCGCGGGCGAAGCCTACGACCTCCCTGCCCTATGACCCGGTTTCCGCCAACGGGAGGGGACCCGGACCCTAGTCGGTCTCTTCCCTTCCCTTTTCCCCTTTAAGGCCGCTGCCCTTCCCCGCAACCAGCCCTTGTTCCAGGGCATACCTCGTTAACTGCACCCGGTTTTGTACCTGCAGCTTTTGAAGGATGTTTTTCAGATGGTTTTTGACCGTATGCTCGGAAATATTCAGCGTTTCCCCGATCTCTTTATTCGTCAGGCCGTTGGCCACCTGCCCCAAAATCTCCTGTTCCCGCTGGGTCAGACCCTCCGCCGCTTCCCGCTTCGTCGAAAGCGAAACGTCCTTCAGAATCTCGAAGGCCAGCTCCCGGCTTAAAGGGGCCTCCTCGTTGACGATGGAGCGGAGGTACTCGATCCAGGTCGAGGGGGCCAGGTTTTTGAGCAGATACCCTTGCGCTCCCCGTTTTAAAGCTTCGAGAAGATGAAACATATCATCCGAGACGGTAATCATAACGATCTTGACATAGGGAAAACTCAGCTTAATTCGCTGCGTCGCCGCCAGCCCGTCCATCCCCGGCATCTGAATGTCCATCAGAATCAGGTCGGGCATCCACTGTCCGGTAAACTCGATCGCCTCCTGGCCGCTCTTCACCACTCCGATCACCTCAAACTGATCATCCATCGCCAAAATTTCGCAGATGGCCTCCCTTGCGTGGGCATGATCGTCCACAACGAGCACACGTGTCTTCATTTCATGCGCCGCCTCCCGTCTTTTGCAGCTCCAGCGTCGTCCGCTCCTGCTCCGTACGGATCCGGAATCGCCATCCCATCGCTTCAGCCCGTTCCTTCAGAATGCTGAGCCCGTAACTGCCTTGCGATTCAAACGGATTTCTCCGGAACCCGCGTCCATCGTCCATAATTTCAACCTTCCATTCGCCGAAAGTCCCCTGCGCTTCAATCCACCCTTTTCCCGCGCGGGCATGCTTCTGAATATTGACGACAGCTTCGCGGATACAGGCCAGAAGCTCCACCTTCTCTTTGGGGGAAAAAGCTTCCTCCGGGATCTCCCACCGGATGTCCACCGGGATTAGAACTTCTCCCGCCACCTGCTTAACTTGTTCCTGCAAGGTGGCAAAAGGAGCCGAATCAGCCTCGGAGGTCGGGACGTATTTCAGGTTGGCGATAGCTTGTCTGACATAACGGTTCACTTCATGGACCGTTTTTCTGATTTTATACAACTCCTGCTCGAACTTGGCCCGGTCTTCCGTATACTCCAGACGGTCCGCCTTGACGGACAGCAAAAACAGCGATTGGGAGATGCCGTCGTGAAGCTCCTTGGCCAGCTGTTCGCGCTCCTCCAAAGCGACCTTCTGGGCTCGTTCGGCCTGCAGCTCGGATTGGATTTTCTCCAGCACGGAGAACAATTGGGCCAGCAGAGTCACACTGACCAGATAGACCAGCAAGGGGGTCAGCCAGTTGCCCAGATCCATGGAAATATAGGATAACAGGAACTGATGCCTTACATATTCCCATATCCCTACGGTAAGCGTGGGGATGAACAGAATCATCCATTTTATCCGTTTATAGGTCAAGGTAACTCCTCCGTTTCGCGATTCCTGTCAAGCGCTTGGTCGTATATTAGTATCAAACCACAAGTTCCGCCCACAGCAAAGAGGATTAAAAATAAATTTAATCCTCTTTGGCGGCATCGATATAAGCTTGAAGCTGCGCCTCATTGCGGATCTCTCCGATGGCTACCCCAGCGATGTCTCCATCCGGGTCAAGAACATAAGTCACCGGCAGTCCGGTCACTTTGTAGAGGCCGGCTAATTTCCCCGTAGCATCAATGAAGGCGGAAAAATTAAACTTATGCAAAGCCAGAAACTCGCGCACCGTTCCTTTCGACTCGCCGACATTGATATACAGGACTTCCGCTTCCGGGACATTCGCTTGCCGGACGCGGTCGATGAGCGGCATTTCGTTCACGCAGGGACCGCACCAGGAGGCCCAAAAGTTAAGGACAACCACCTTTCCCCGGTAATCGGACAACGATACCTTTTCGCCCGCCATATCAACAGCCTGGAAATCCGGCGCCGGGCTGCCGACCGTCAACCTGCCGGACTGAGACGGTCCGTCGTTTTCGGAGAGATTCGTCAAGAGCACCCATCCTGCGGCAATCAAAACCAAAGCGAGTATTCCGGCGGCAAGAAAGGAATTCTTTCGCTTGTTCAGCGTTCTATTCATCATCCCGGATCGTCCCTCCCGGATCCAGCCCCAAGCTGTGCCGGAAGGCCGCATGAAGGGGCAGCGTCCCGTACATTTTGCGAAAAAGCTCCACAGGACCTTCCCCGCAGACTCGGCCGGAGTTCAAAAACAAGACATAGTCTGCGAGCTCTTCGGCGACTTCCAGTTGATGCGTGGAGAAAAGCACCGTTTGCCCTTGGCGCTTCATCTGCTTGAGCAGCTCCATAAACTCGCCGATCCAGTAGGGGTCCATCCCGTTGGTGGGCTCATCCATAATAAGCAGAGCCGGTTTCGCCAGTATGGCCTGCGCAAAAAGCACCCGCTGCCGCATCCCTTTGGAGAATGTACCGACGGCTTTGTGCCGCTTGTCCTCAAGTCCCACCAGTGCCAGGGCCTCCTGCACGCTAGCGGCCGGAAGCTTGCGCAAGCCGGCCCAGAAGGACAACATCTCGGCCGCCGTCATGCCTTGCGGAAACTGAAAATCGTCCGGCATATACCCGATCTGCTCCGAAAACCGTTTCCGCTCCTTTTTCCACTCCAAGCCGTTTACTCGAATATCTCCCGAGGTTGGCTGGAGAATCCCCGCCACCATACGCAGGACGGTGCTTTTTCCCGCGCCGTTGCCGCCGCAAAGCCCGAAGATTTGGCCGGCGCCAAGCTCGAACGAGATATCCGCCACCAGCCTCTGCCCTTTGATGGACTTATCAATTTTACTAACGACGACCAGAGGCTCAGCCACGGGTTCTCCCCCTTTCCCAAATCCGACAAACACCGAATATCGTACAAGCTGCCCAAACGATAAATAGCAGGGCAAATAGCAGACTTCCGCCCGGTTTTTGAATCCAGCCAACCCATTGATAATATTCCGGTCCCAGCACTGAACCACCGCCCAGCTTCACGACGACGAACAGGCGCACAAATTCCGCCGGATTCAACAGCGTCAGCACGGTCAGTACCGGCTTGATCCATAAGTAGGGCAGCAAACCCAGGACTGCGACCAGTAGGGTCGTCCAGCCGATGACCGTAAAGAACCACACCATGACGGAAATGGTCATCGCCTGCCAACGGTTTTTCGACAACGCTCCAATCCATAAAGCGAGCGCCAGATATAACAGAACCAGGCCGCAGGAAAAAAAGAAGAACAGCAAATACGTATTGATTTCAAACGCTTTCCCGAGCAGCGCGGTGACCAGCCCCATCAGCCCGTACCCGAAGGAGAGGATGGTTAGCAGGACGATCGACAGCCCGGCATATTTGCCCAGCAGAAACGGGACCGTTCCTAACGGATAGGTGGAAAGCAATTGCCAGCTTCCTTCCTCTTTTTCCGCCGTCAGGGAAAACGAGCCCAAAAAAAGGGCCATCAGAGGAAGCAGGTACAAAATCAGGCTCAACATGGAGCCGGTAATCCCCGAATAGCCGCCGATCCGGTTTTGCGAATTTACAAGCAGCAAGCTAAGGCCGAACACCGAGAACAGCAATAAAAAAGAATAAGCCCATGGGTTGCGAAAGCCGATTTTAAGTTCCTTTTTGGCCACTTGCAGCAGATCCGTCATGATCCATGTCCTTCTCCTTGCGCTTCTCCGTGTCCTTCTTCGTGTTCTTCGCCATGCTCCATATGACCGGGCATCTCCATCATTTCCTTGCTTTGTTTCCAGGTATGATTCGCCAATTCCTCGGCGCTCATGATCTGCCCAACCCCCTGTTCGGCTAGAAACGCCTCAGCGGAAGCTTTGTCCTTAAAGCTGACAATCCCGTAAGCCATCGGGGTACGAATGGCGGCGTCATAGACATAGGTCGCCTTTTTGAATTCCACCCATTCCTTATCATTGTAATCACGCACGAAGTCCATCCCGATCTGGGACGTATCGTTCTTCCGTTTCCATTCGTTCATGCATCCGATATCGTCGAACTTCAAGCTTTTCCCGTCCTTCAGCACGATCTGGGTGGCAAAAGCGTCATCCTTCACCTGCATGTTGCAGACAACGCAAACGTCGACATCTTCATTAATGGCCTGCGGCTGATACGTTTTACTTCCGCCGCAGCCTGCCAGCGCCAGCATAATCAACACCACGGTCATCAGCGCTAAAGCGAAAAATCCCTTTTTCATGATTTTGCCCCTCTCGAATAAATAATGACGACCAACGATCCCGCAAACAGCATGGAAGCGATGATCAGCATAAATGTTTTCTCCGGAATCCGTTCCCGCTGCTCAGCGACCGGATCTTGATCCCGCTCCAGCGCAGGGTCGAGATCGGGATGAAGAAGATGCATCGACGGAGAAGCATCCCTAGCCCACCGCTTCCGATCTTCTTCCACCATATCGCTCAGGAACGTCATGCCCGGCGATTGAAAGAACAACTGAAAGGCCGGAGTACGGGAGATCAGGTTTTTGTAAAACGGGTTCATTGCGTATTCCGTCTCACTAAACCCGTCACCGTTCAGGTCCAGTCCCTGGAAGGAATCCCAATAGTTCCGTTCGATCCGGTTCTCCCCGCTTTGCGCCGCCTCCGCTTCGATCACATTGGCTACGAAATCGTTCCCGTGAATCCGGTTTCGCTCCGCATCCGCAAACTGGATGCCGATGAAGTTCCGGTAAACCGCGTTATCCCGCAGCTCATTATCGCTGGATCGCTCGAGATAAATTCCCACGCGGTTCCCGTCGACCCTGTTTCTTTCGACCAGCGAAGTCCGCACGTCATACAGCAGGATGCCTTGGGCATGAACATTTTGGCTTTGTTTGGTGAACACGTTGTCGGATAGAACGATATCCTTGACTCCCATGACCATCGCGCCGGTAAAGTTCGATTCACCCCGGTTCCCCGCGATCCGGGTACCGTCGATGTACATGCAGTGAATGCCGTAACGCGAGCCGTAAATCCTGTTATTCTCAATGGTAAGGCTGCGGCTGTTCTCCAGGTAAATTCCGTCCTTCATGTTCCGGATTTCATTGCGAGTCATTCGGTTGTCGGGGGAACCGTAAAGATCGATCCCGTTACCTTTCTGTCCCAGACTGAGTCTGGCTCCGACCCTGTCCCACGTAATGACGTTATCCTCAATTCGTCCGCCGCTCGCTTCACGCAGCAAAATGCCGGACCCGCGAGTTCGGATGTCCAACTCCCGCAGGACCGCCTTGTCCGCGCGGACGAGTACCGCCGCCGAGCCTTCCCCCTCCGCCTTCTGCCGGATAGCAAGACCCCGGACTTCCACGCCTTCGGCCTTCACCGTAATGGCAGGCCCCTGGCTATCATGGACGAGCAGAGTTCCGTCCTCCCCCTGAAGAACCAGCTTCTTACCGATGACGACAGGGCCCGCATAGTCCCCCGCCTTAAGCCGCACAACCTCGCCCGGCCGCGCCCGATCCACCAGTTCCTGGAGCGGGATCGGAGGCTTTTTGTTTTGAGCGGCTTGGGCGGCTTGACTCGAATTCCCCATGTACAATTGGATGATCCAACTTGTCGCGACAAAGCCTAGACACACCCATACCCAGCGCTTTCCGTTCATCATTTCATAAACCTACTCCGATCCTTGGATTTCCCCATTCCAAAAATTGAAAGACTTTCACCGATATATTAAGCTATAACTTTCATCACTTCGTATAGCTCTCACGGGGGGTATTTTCGGGGAACACGAGGAAGATTGTGACTTTTTAATGACATTCTTTTAGGAAAGTGTTGATGTGCTATGAATAGAAAATCAAATTTTCGTATAAATTTACATATTTATCGACTTCTTTTGACATCCTTCTTACCTCCCTCCGCTATGCTCTTTAAGGTAAAAAAGACATAGGGAGGAAAACATGAGGAAACAGCAGTGGTTGGCCGGTCTTTTAGCTTGCAGCATGCTATGCGTGCAGTTCTTCCATCCTGCGTTGAAGAACAAGGCACAAGCGGCGGCGCCCGGAGCGGGCGTATTTATTACGGAGGTATATCCCGACGATCGCTCCAATCAAGATCGGATTGAGGGCGCCGGAAGTGCGGATTTGTTTGAGTTCGTGGAGATTTATAACCCCTCGGACCGGGAGGTATCGTTCAACGAGGAGTATAAAATCCGTTACAACTATAATACCGGCGTAAAGGATTTGTCCGTGACCGTTACGGATACGGCCTACGGCAGCCTTAACGATGTCATTATTCCCGCGGGAAGTCCGGCGGTACTCTGGGTAGAGCGTACCAGCTCATCCATTACCGGAGCCGCCAGCAAATTGACCGAGGCGGACTTTAGAAGCTATCACGGCGTACCTGACGGGATTCCGGTGTTCAAGCTGCGGGGGCAGGATGGCCTCGCTAACACGGACCGCGGCTTGTACGTGACCCGCAAGAATGACAATGCCGCCGTGATCAGCGAAGTGTATTACACCGCAGACGATGTCGGGGACGGCAAAAGCCTGCATCTGCAGTTGCCCTCCAGCGGTGCCGCCATGGTCGCATACGCCCGGGAGGCGGCGCCTTCCGCCGGCGTGATCGAACCCGAACAGCTGGTATCCGTCGCGAACCACGCTCCGGCCATCGTCCATGTTCCGGCGGCTTCAGCCGACCGTTCGCAGGATGTGACCGTAACGTCCAGCGTTTACGATGAGGATGGAGACGCACCGCAGGTCAAGCTGTTCTATAAGTCGATCGCGAACAGTCCGTTCGCGGAAGCTCCGATGCAAAGCTCCGGCGGAGACGCCTATGCAGGCGTTATCCCCTCAGCTCAGCTGTTCGGGGACATGTTGTATTATTACATCGAAGCTACGGACGGCATTGAAACGACCCGGTCCCAAGAGTACGCGATAACGCTGACCGGCACCGTGACTGCGGAGGTCCCCCTTGTATTGATTACGGAAATTCTGCCGAATCCGGCGGGCGATTACCGCTGGGGCAGCGGCAATCAATACGAATATGTGGAGATTTACAATAATTCGAGCGAGACGCTGGACCTGAAGGATTACCGTTTATGGTACCTGTATCCGGGGAATACCGCACCGAAGCAGTGGACCATCCCGCAGCATACGGCCATCGAGCCCTACACCGCAGCGGTCATCTGGTTTGCCAAGGAAGCGATAGCCAACGGGCAGGGATATACAACGACGGCGGATTTTAATCTGCACTTTAACTCTACGCTGGAAGACAGCGACGTGATCTTCTACGACAACTCGAAGCCGTCGGACTTCAACCTGCCGAATTCGCTGCAGCGCGGCTTGGCGTTGTCGAGTCCGGAACAGCCGGACCGTTATCTGGTGGAGGCTTGGTACGATCCGAGCACGCCGGATAGTCCCGACAGACTCGTCAATGACGTACGCAATGCCGTAGTACGCTATACTTATCCGGAATCCGGACATGTCATGAAACGTCTGGACAACCGGATGTATGCGAATCCGGGCAGCATCGATCCCGGTCAGGTTCCGCCCGTGGACGGCGTGGATATGACCGCTCCGGTTCTCGAGCATGAGCAGGCGGTTTATAATTTGGGGCAAAACGAGCCCTACACCGTAAAATTGGTCAGCAACGAGCCGCTCGCGAGAGCGGAAGTGATGTACGGTCCCGCAACGAACGAAGCGACCGTCTTCGCCGGCAAGGAGCCGCTGAAGCTGCTGTCCCAAGACGGCGGCAAGTATGTGTATGGCGGAACGATCGCCTTCCCTGAAAAAGGGGCTTACCGATACATTATCGAAGCGCAGGACGAGCACGGCAACCGGACGCGCGTTCCTTACAATTCGCGGGGCGGCCTGCTCACCGTGAACGCAACGGGAGCCGGAACCGAACTGCCGGAGCCGGGTTTGTCGATTGAAGCGGGCGGCATGTTCAAAGACAAGGCCGCGTTCTACGCTTACGGGCGCAGCGCGCAGGAGCAAGTCGAAGTCCGGTTGGACGGCCAGCCGCTTCCGATGCGCAAGGCCCTACCGGGCACGTTGCAGTTGGGGATGCAGACGCGGGGAGTCGACCAGATTTATCAGGCTTCGGCGAGCGCCTTGGATCCGTCGGGCCAGCCGTCCTTTTTCACCCGCATCCTGCCCAAATATTCCGACGGGGCCTGGTCCATTTTCCCGATGACACCGGATTTGCTCGTCACCGGCTCCGTGGTATCCGTGCATACGGGCAACGAGAATGCTCCCTATCAGTTAAGCGAGCACGACAAAGTGTTCGGCATCAATAACCACGACGACTTTGAAGTGATGAACGTGCATCTGGTTCTGCCCGACGGTTCGGTGGTCAAACCCGACCGGGTCGTTAACTATTTGGGTAACCGCAGCCAAACGATGGTGGATTACCGGGAAGACACCTATTACGGGTTCGGGGATGCCGATTACGGCAGCAATCCGAACAAACCGATGATCAGCGACTTCCACTTCCCCGTGCCGGAAGAGAAGTACACGGCCCGGTACGTGGAGCTGGACACCGAAAAACTGAAAGACGGCGTCTATCCGCTGGCCCTGACGATCGGAAACGACGAGCTGGAAGCCTTCGACATTATGATCGATAACACCGATCCCGTCATCGAAGCCGTCGTATCCGGCGAAGGGCTACCGGTAGAGGAAGGACAGGCGCTGAAAGGCGCCATTACCTTAAACGTCATCGCCTCCGATAACCTGACCGGCATCCACAAGACGGAAGCCGAGCTCGACGGAGCGAAAATCGAACTGCCGCACGCGACTTCTTCCACGGTGCTGACGCCGGGCGAGCATCGGCTTAAGGTTACCGTGTATGACGGAGCGGGCAACACCGCCGTTATGGAGCGCGCTTTCGTCATCGGCGAAGAGAAACCGCTCGCTCCGGGCGAAGTGTCGCCTGCGGATTTTGCGATCAACGTGCCGACGGACGCGACGCTGCGCGCTCACGTTTCCGACCCGAGCGGGGACAAGTTGGATGTACGGTTCCTCGAAGCCGACAAGTACGATTTCGTTCGAACTGAAGGAATCGCCGGCTACCGGAACACGGCCGACCGCGAACCTCCGCTCGTGCTGACTCCCGAGGGAGAGACGGGCCTGTCGGCCGACGAAAAAGCGCGGATCGCCAAACCCGACGGCGAATATCTGGTATCGGACACCGATTCGGGATTCCCGTATCACCGGTTCGAGATCAAGTTGGAACAAGAACTGCAGCCTGGCGATACGGCCGAGCTGTATTGGAAAGGCCGCACGCTGCCGGGACGGATCGTCACGCTGTATGCCTGGGATTACGAAGCGGGCAAATGGACCGCGCTGAAATCGGCGACAGGTGACGCGAAGGAGAGCGATATCGAGCTTGCGTCGCAGGTCGAGCCCTCCCGTTTCGTCCGGGATGGACGGATTCAGGCGATGGTGCAGGATGAAGTGAAGGGCGTTAACGATCCGTTTACGATCCTGTGGTTTACGGACACGCAATATTACGCCGAGTCCTACCCGGAAATCTTTGATACGATGGGCGACTGGATCGCCGATCAGTACCGTCGGGGGACGTTCAGCTACGCCATTCACACCGGCGATATCGTCAACAAAGCGAATGACGAGGCTCAGTGGAAGGTGGCCGACCGGAACCTGAAGAAGCTGGACGAGGCCGGAGTGCCTTACGGCGTGCTTGCCGGAAATCACGACGTCATTATCGACGGCGTGGATTATACCAACTACGGAAAATATGTGGGCGCCGACCGGTACGAGAAAAACCCGTGGTACGGCGGGCAAATGGACAACAACAGAAACCATTACGACCTCTATTCGTTCGGCGGCCATGATTTCATCTTCCTGTACATCGGTTTCGGTCTGGAGGATACACCGGAAACGATCGCTTGGGCCAACGAAGTGCTGAAGAAGCATGCGGATCGCGTCGCGATTGTCGGGATGCACGCCTATCTGGAGACGAACGGGACGTTGTCCAATATGGCGCAAAACGTCTTCGATCAGGTCATTGCGCCGAATCCGAATGTTCAGCTCGTGCTGAGCGGCCATTACCATGCGGCCAACCGTGTGGTGAAGACGGTGCAGAACCCGGACGGCTCCACGCGCCGGGTCATTGAAATGCTGGCGGACTATCAGGGCGGACCGAGCGGAGGCAGCGGCTATTTGCGCCTGCTGAAATTCGATCCGTCGGCGGGAACGCTCGACGTGGACACATATTCGCCGTATCTGGACGACTACAACTTTTTCGATGACGCGATCGAGGACTTTACCGAGCCGTTTGCCTTCCGCGATACGACTAAACGGGTCGCCACCGATTACTTTGCCTTGAACGTCTTCAAGGACCGGGTCATCGGCGAACAAACGGACCTGGCCTCCGGTTCGGAAGCGTCGGCCGTCTGGAAAAACCTGCAGCGAGACCATACCTACTACTGGTACATGCAGCTTACGGACGAATACGGCGCCGAGCGGCTGAGCCCGATTTACCGTTTTACGACCGGGACGCCCAAGCCGGGCGGCGGAGACGGGGAGAATCCCGGCGGTAACCCTGGAACGAATCCGGGAAGCGGTGGCGGCAACGCCGGGAACAGCCCGGGATCGGGTTCGGGTTCGGGCGGAATGACCGGCGGCGCTCCGGGCGGTAAGAATGGAACCGCACCGCCATCGGGCCAAACACCGCCCCCGGGCACCGTGGTCGCCCCTACCAAGATCGAGGGAGACCAAGCCGTCGCTACGCCGGATGCAAGCGCGCTGAACCAGGCGCTGAACCAGGCGGCGACAGACAACGGGATCCGTACGGTCACGATCGAATTGGACGCGCAGGGGAAACGGCATAACGGGGACGTCGTCCTGCGTCTGCCTTCCGGATTGCTGAACCAAGTTAGCGGAAGCGACCGGTATCGTGTGGAAACGCCGGCAGCAACCGTTACGGTTCCCTCCGATCTGCTGACGAATTTGCCGAATACGGGCGAATACGCAGAGCTTGTCATCGGACGGGCCGAACGCGAAAGTTTGGCCTCCCCGGTCCGCGGAATGATCGGCGCCAGACCGGCTATCGATTTGTCGCTCCAGATCGAAGGCGCCGCAGCCAAATGGGCCAACGGCAAAACGGAGGTCGTCATCTCCCTGCCTTACACTCCGGCAGCCGGAGAACAGCCGGACAATCTGGTAATCATGTCGATTCAGGAGGACGGGACGGCTCAGGCCGTCATCAATGGCCGTTACGACGAGCAGACTCGCTCCATGGTTTTCCGCACGAATCATCTCGGTACATTTGCCGTAGCTTACAAAACGGTGCCGTACGCGGACGTGAAGGCGACCGATTGGTATTTCGCGGCGGTCAATTATTTGTCGGCCCGGGATGTCGTCAAAGGGACGGGAGCCGAAAACTTCCGGCCGAAAGCCGAGATCAGCCGGGCGGATTTCCTGGTCATGGCGATGAACGCCTTCGGGTATAAAATCTCCGGCCCCGGAGCAGACGCCAATTTTGCCGATGCGGGGAACAAGTACTATACTCCATACCTGGCGGAAGCGAAACGGTTGGGGTTGGTGAAAGGCGAGGGCGATAACCGCTTCCGGCCGGAAGCCGGAATTACCCGCCAAGATATGATGGTGATGCTCCACCGCATCGCGGAGCTCTCCGGTACGAAGCTGCCTTCCGGCAGCGGGAGTAGCGGGATCCAGGCGTTCCGGGATGCCTACAAGGTGGCCGGGTACGCCGCGCCGGCCATGGAAGCCATGCTGAAGGCCGGAATCATCCAAGGTACGGGCGATAGGTTGCTGGAGCCGCAGGCTAAAACCAACCGCGCTCAAGCGGCCCAGGCCGTATACAATTTCGTCTCCGGCCTGTAGTCGAATCTATCCTGATCAAAAGCAAAACAGCCTCTCCCGTGCAGTGTCAGGGAGAGGCTGTTTTTTTTGTGTGAAGAAGCTCGTTCAAGATTACACTAGTTGCATCGTAGTAATGCAGGTATTATCATTCTTGTACGTAGAAAGGGTGGACTCCGCTTTTTTCCCGTCCTGCTCGATGATTACTTGATATTGTTGGTCTCTCGGCAGCCATAAGTCGATAAACCCATTCGACCCGGACATCTTTACTTCATCCAACACGATATTTCCGTTCGAATCGGCAATGCGGACGTTAAACTCCTCATTGACCAGTTCCCCTTGGCAGCCCGTCAAACTGTGAATTTGACAGGGATGTGTATCCTGCTTATACGGTGCGATGGAAATAAAAAATTCACGTTCGGGCAGGTCGTAGACGACTTCTTTTCCCCCGTCGGACACAATGAGTTGGTGCGAGGTGATCGATGCCGATTCGGAAGCACCCTTCCAGGCACTATATTTTTGCACGATTTCCTTAATCTCGGGATTGTCTTGTTGTACTTCACGGGTGGGGCGGTTTGCATTTTGGGATAAAAATAGAGAGCCCCCCGCGACCGCCACGATCAGAACTCCAAAAGCCAACACACGTTTACTCCGCTGCACTCCGGTTCATCCTTCCCTTATAGTATCGTCCCTTCTATTTTCACCCTTTGACTGCATTTTTTGCAAATACATAATTCGCACTATCCGCACTCAAGCGCATATCATCTCCGTTTAATAGTAATGATTTCGTTTAATTCGTCCTTTTTGATATAATAATGTAAACCCCCAGCGGAAAGGTGATCATCCATGACACGATCTATAAATATAACGGAAGAATGCGATACGAGCTGCTCGGGAACGGTGGACTTGGATGCGATCAAGGCGGAGTTAATCGATGACCAGGCGGCCGTTCAATTCGCGGATTGGTTCAAAGCCTTCAGCGACCCGACCCGCGTCAAAATCATCGGCGCCCTGCTAAAAAGAGAGCTATGCGTGCATGACTTGACGGTCCTCCTGGAGATGGGACAATCGGCCGTTTCGCACCAGCTGCGGTACCTGCGCAACATGAGGATCGTAAAACGGCGCAAAGTCGGAAAGACGGTCTATTATTCGCTCGACGACGCGCATATCGAGCAGATTTTTCTGCAAACCCTCCAGCACACCAACCATGGATGATGCGGGGACAATTGTGGATACAAGGTCCCACCGCCGGAGTCTACACCATTAACGGGAAAAGCTCCTGTTAATGTGTACCGCTCTTGGCTCTCCGATCGGATTTAACTGGAAAAGCTCCATCTATTTTGCGGCCCTATTGCTGATATACACCATTTCAGGCGAATTAGCGGGAGGTTTTCCAGCTAATTCGCCTCTGTAGCCGCATACGCATCAAATTAGCGGGAAGAATTCCCTTTAATTCGAACCAAACCATAAGTTGGCCTATATAGATTCGATTCAAGGCGTTGTTCAAAAACAAGGACTGCTCCGCGGTGCATGCGGAACAGTCCTTGTTAATTTAGCGCTAAGCTTTGCGCGCTTCAATCCGGATCAAAACGGAGTTCTGCCGAAGCCCGCCGCTGGAGCACGATTTTGCGATACATTTCTCCAAACATGGCGGGGCTGTCTTCCTGAATCAATAACTCTCCAAGATGAGGTTTAAGTATAGCCTGATAATCCCGGCCGATATCGGTGCCCAATACGGCGATAAGCGGCCGCAGCAACCGCATGGGCAGCGACATTTTGCTCTCCCCGGGCTTGAATTTGTCGAATACGACGATCCTCCCCTGTTCCTTCGTAACGCGAACGAGCTCCAGCATACATTTGTGCTCATCGGGCACAACAGACAGAATCAGGCTTGCGATCACCAAATCAAAGGATTGGTCGGCAAAACGCAGGTCCTGCGCATCCATCTCCATAAAGCGGATATTCTCGTTCCCGCTTGCCTTGGATTTCGCTTTAGCGAGCATCACCGGCGAGATGTCGACGGCGGTTACTTCAAGCTCCTTTCCGCAGAAAAAGCGAAGGTCCGCGCCCGTTCCCACCCCAACCAGCAGCACGCGTTGGCCCGGCTTCGGAGCTAGATCGGCGAACGCTCTTTTTCTCGCCCGGGCGAAAGGGCCCGCGTCGAACAAAGCATCATAGAAAGGGGACAACGCCCGATAAATCAACTTATTCCAGCGATTGTTCACTTACCGCATCCCCTATTCCAAATTGGGCTTGATTTTCATTACGCGCATGGCATTGAGAACGGCCAGCAATGTCACGCCCACGTCCGAGAACACCGCTTCCCACATCGTGGCGATCCCGAAAGCGCCCAAGAGCAGGAAGACCGCTTTGACCAGCAGGGCGAAAATAATGTTTTGCCATACGATCCGCCGGGTGCTCTTCGCGATATGAATCGCGGAGCTCAATTTGGAAGGCTCGTCGGTCATGATGACGATATCGGCGGCTTCAATCGCCGCGTCGGATCCGAGCCCGCCCATAGCCACGCCGACATCGGCTCTGGCTAGAACCGGAGTGTCGTTGATCCCGTCGCCGACGAACGCGATTTTTTCCTTTTTCGATTTCCGGCGGTCGATCTTTTCCAGCTCCTCCACCTTGTGCTGCGGCAGCAGTTCGGCCTTGACCTCGTCCACACCCAGCTTTTTGCCGATATGTTCCCCGACCGCTTGGATGTCGCCCGTCAGCATGACGATTTCCTTCACACCCAATCGCTTCAAGGAACGAATCGCACCCGCCGCGTCTTCCTTGACCTCATCGGCGATGACCAGATAGCCGGCATATTGTTTGTCGACCGCGACGTGCACAATGGTCCCCAGCTCCGTTGGTACGGCGAATTCGATATTCTCCCGTTCCATCAGCTTGGCGTTCCCCGCAAGGACTTCTCTGCCCTCGAACACGACCTGGATGCCGTGCCCCGGAACTTCGTTATAATCCGCAAGCAGCGCTTCATTCAATTCCTGTCCGTAAGCCTCCCGGATCGACTGGGCGATCGGATGCGTGGAGTGTATCTCGGCAAAAGCGGCCTGACGCAGCAGCTCCTGCTCGGTCCATCCGTTTTGCGGATAAGTGCCGGCAACTTGAAACGCGCCTTTGGTCAGCGTCCCCGTTTTGTCAAAGACGACATATTTGACGTCATTCAGCGCTTCCAGGTAATTGCCGCCCTTGACCAGCACACCGTTCCTGGAAGAGGCTCCGATGCCGCCGAAGAAGCCGAGCGGAATCGAAACGACCAGGGCGCAAGGGCAGGAAATGACCAGAAAGACCAGCGCCCGGTAGACCCAATCCGAAAAAGTCGCGCCGCTGACGACCAGCGGAGGCAGAACGGCCAGCAAAACGGCGACGATGACGACAAAAGGCGTATAATAACGGGCGAACTTCGTGATGAAGTTTTCCGTCGGCGCTTTTTTGCCGCTGGCGTTCTCGACCAGATCGAGAATTTTGGCTACGGTCGACTCGCCGAACTCCTTGGTCACCTCGACCGTCAGAACCCCGTTTTTGTTGATGAATCCGCTCAGCACGTCGTCGCCCGCCGCCACTTCGCGCGGTACGGATTCTCCGGTCAGCGCGGAGGTGTCCATGGCCGATCCGCCCTCGATCACTTTGCCGTCCAGCGGCACCTTTTCGCCCGGCCGTACGACGATCCGATCTCCGACCCGCACTTCCTCCGGGTTCACGCGCTTGATCTCGTCCCCGGATTTCAAGTTGGCGAAATCGGGTCTGATATCCATCAGCGCGCCGATCGATTTGCGCGACCGGTTGACGGCGATGCTCTGGAACAGTTCTCCGACCTGGTAGAACAGCATGACGGCAACGCCTTCGGGGTACTCCCCGATCACAAAGGCGCCGATGGTCGCGATCGACATCAGGAAGTATTCGTCGAACACCTGGCCTCTGACGATATTTTTCAGCGCCTTGAGTACGATATCCCCGCCTACCACAAGATAAGAAACAAGGTACAGAAGCAATTCCAGCTCCCGGCCCAGAGACAACCCTAATGCCGCCGCCCCGATGACAAGGCCGGCAGCCAGGCGAAGTACCATGGTTTTCACGCCCTGTGCGCCATGATCGTGGGAATGGCCGTGCCCGTCAGCCGAAGCTCCGTCACCGTGTTCGTGAGCATGGTCATGATCGTGGTCATGATCGTGGTCGTGATCATGGCCGTGGTGATGAGCGTGGTCATGGACTTGACCCGGTTCTGCGGACTTCCGGTTCCGCCCCCCGCTCGCTGGCGTCCCTGGTGCTCCTTGTTCCAGCACTTTGACGTCAGGCTCCAATGCGCGGATCTTTTTCCTGGCCAAATCCACAATCTCCTCGGACCGCTCCATGGCCATCTCCATCGTTAGCGTCTTGTTTACGAAATTCACCGAACAAGCGGACACGCCGTCAATCTTCTTGACGCCGTTCTCAATCTTCATCGCGCAATTGGCGCAATCCAGACCTTCCAGCAAAAATTTACGTTTGGCCGTACCCGCAGCCGTCTCCATCTTCTATCCCATCCTTCCGAGAAAAACGGATAACATATGAATGATTGATCATATATAAATTATTTCACTTTTATGGCTCTCTGTCAATGATTTCGAATTCTACGCAACCCATTCCCAAGCCCATTTTGAATCCATCTGCATCCTATACAAAAAATAATGCCAGCTCCGGTGGTTCTCCGATAGGCTGGCATCATTTCTTAATCTTTATTCGATTTGGAAATTCCCCTCTGCGACAAGTTTGTCCTGTATAAAAATCCTCAGTATATATTTCCCAAACCCTATATCATCAACACAGCCCGGCTTTAGGTCAAGAAATACCCCCTCCCAGGTAGGATCAACCTCTACGTCGAAACTATGTATAAGGTTCTCATTATTTTCTTGATCCAGCAACGTGATCCTAACTGAGGATGCCTTGAGCGATCCTACGAATTTGTTGAAACCGATAGTAATCGGTTGATCCAAGGTAAATTCATGGGTTTCACCCGCAATAGAACCATCTGCGTTTAGTCCGGTACCGAAAATAATTTCGGTGGCCGAGTTAAAGGTATGATATAGTGACCATGCAATAAAAAAGGTGAATATGACGGTTAGAGCAATCGATACTTTCCGATAGCGCTCTCCTTTTTTAAGGACATTCTCATTTAATTTCTCGTTCGCAATAAGGCGCTTCTCAAAAGAATAAAATAAACAAGAAATAACGAAGTTGACAACGATGCATACTTTGAACGGGATTTCAAATATTCCGTATGCACAGATCAAAGCAACTAAGCCTATAATACCGGACAATAACGTCCAACCCCATACTTTCGTCAAGCCCCGCCTTTTAAGGTTTATGCTTGTGAATATCGCCGGCAAAAGGGGCGAGAAGAGCAGTCCCGAAAACAATATAGGACCGGGTTTGAATAGATTGTCTCTTCTCGGCTGAGAATCGGTGCTTACCGGGGTGTGAGTCACTTTCTCGAATTGTTCATTATGTGAGCTTACATCTAAGGAGTTTCCGCAGTTGGTACAAAATCTTGCTCCCGGATTATTTCGGGTTCCACAGTTAGGACAATAGGCCATATTCATCCCCCACAAAATAGTTCTTCAGTCATCCCATTATATCAAACTCACTTTCTCTTGAATTATATTTTTTTCCAGTTAAGAAACTTAATCCGACCAGCGCCAGTGCCTTCCCCTGCAACCCGATGACGATTGTGCTAAACTATTAAAATCATTAATTTATTTTTGGGGGCTAACCGGCATGTCACAAAACAAGTGTAAGCACATCCTGACTTTCCTTATTTGTATCTCATTATTTGTTATTTTTTCCGGTTGCGGGAATTCTAAGGACGATCTTTCAGGACATTGGAAAGTAACGGACACGAAGATGAACACTAGCTATGATATCTACCTTACTGGGGATTCCTTCACGCAAGTCTTTAATGGGGTCGAGACCACATTTAGTTATAAGATCGTGAACAACGGGAAAGA
This sequence comes from Paenibacillus sp. alder61, assembly GCF_020179875.1. Lineage (NCBI taxonomy): Bacteria > Bacillati > Bacillota > Bacilli > Caryophanales > Paenibacillaceae > Paenibacillus > Paenibacillus sp. alder61. The sequence continues at coordinate 201,503 of NZ_JAIUDG010000004.1, read as the reverse complement.
AAACTTAAGGATGGAATTGAACAACAAAGACGGAAATATTACTTATTTGGATCTGGCTTATAAAAATAAAGATCGAACCGTGATTGAGGCAAGTACCGATCTCAAAGAGGGTAAATATAGCGAGAAGCTTACTGAAGCCATCGCCAACATGGAATCCTTAGGCATGGATACCGTATCTAAGGCTAACTGGAATTACATCGACGATAAACAGAAACCATAAGGAACGGCCATCATATGCTCAAAATAAAAGCTTTCTTCCCCATAGCTGTACTCATCGTCTGCATTCTCGGCTTTGGCTGGACAGCCCTAAATATCCGAGGGGATCAAATTCGCGATTTTGATAGAATCATAACCGCTTCGGTTCAGGGATGGGAAACGCCGTCATTGACCATCGTTATGAAGCTATTTACAACCATCGGCGGAGGGCTGCCGCTGATTCTCTTGATGATCACGGTCATGGTCATTTTGCATACGTTCTTGGGGCACCGGAAGGAGCTGATTTTTCTGGCCGTTGTGATGCTCGGTTCAACCCTGATCAATTGGGGCCTCAAAACGCTGTTCCACCGTGTGCGGCCCGACATTCACCGGTTGATCGAAGTTGCGGGCTACAGTTTTCCGAGCGGGCATTCCATGGCCGCATTCAGTTTCTACGGAGCCCTTGCTTATCTGATTTGGAGCCATATCCCCTCTTTATTAGGCCGTTCGTCGGTCATAATACTAAGTTCGCTGTTTATATTCGTCATCGGAACCAGCCGCATTTATTTGGGAGTGCATTACCCGAGTGACGTCATCGGCGGTTATTTCGTCAGCGGTTGCTGGTTGATTCTAACCATCATGTTGTATGACAAATATATGGGCCGGAGAGCCTGACGGAACGCAGCAAAAAAGCGCGATTTCCGAATTTCGGAAACCGCGCTGTGCTTTGTCCTGCCCGAGCGTAATGTGTTTGCGGCCGCCGGTGCGACAGCGGCATATCGTTATTTAAACACTTCCACGCCGTTCAGAATGAGTCTATGCGTGATGGTCGCACTCAGTGAATCCGATACGGAACAATATTTCGCCGTCCCAAGTTCGATGGCCTTCCAAATTCGGTAATCGGGAATATCGCCATCCACTTTAAAAATGAGCTCGATCGCGGTAAATCCTTTGGGCGGCTCTTCCTTGCGCACTCCGTTCGTTACAATCTCTATTTTATTGATCGAGGACAAAAAGTTCTCCAGAATCATGGTTACGTCCATACCGATACAACCCGCCAAGCTTGCCAATAACACCTCCACGGGCGAAGCGCCGTTGCCTTCTCCTCCCCATTGCGGAGTTGCATCCATGTTTACTACGTAGCCGGAAGGACCCGCTGCTTGAAAAAACTTCTTACCTTGCCATGTTGTCGTTACTTGCATGTTTTTAGCCCACTTTCTTTGTTTTATTTATGATATAAATGACAAGCCGTATACCGATTGGCCGATACTTCCAGCCATTCCGGCTGAACGCTCCCGCACTCCGGCATGGCATGGGGACAACGGGTATGGAATACGCAGCCTGAAGGCGGTTTACGCGGACTCGGCACCTCCCCGGACAGAACGATCCGCTCTCTTCGCTTGTCCATATCCGGCTCCGGAATAGCCGAAATGAGCGCCTTCGTATAGGGATGGAGCGGGTTCGTGAACAGTTCCTCCGAGGGTCCAATCTCCATCATTTTCCCCAAATACATAACCCCGACTTGATCGCTAATATAGCGCACAACCGACAAGTCATGGGAAATGAACAGATAAGTAAGGGACAGGCGGTTTTGCAGATCCTCCAGCAGGGTCAGAACCTGAGCTTGGATAGATACATCCAACGCCGACACCGGCTCATCAAACACGATAAATTTAGGCTCGAGAATCAGCGCCCGGGCGATCCCTACTCTTTGCCGCTGCCCGCCCGACAGTTCATGCGGATATCGCGAGGCATGTTTTGCCGTCAGCCCTACCACTTCGAGAATATCATTCACTTTCTTTAGAAGTTCTTCTTGCGGCAGTTTGTAATGGGTACGCAGCGGCTCTTCCAAAATCCGGCGAACGGTCCACTTCGGATCAAGGGAACCGAACGGGTCCTGAAATACCATTTGCATGTCGGTCTTTAGCTTTCTCATCGGCTCCGTTCCCAGTTCCGTAATGTCCGTCCCGTCGAACAGGATGCTCCCGGAAGTAGGTTCGATTAATCGAAGTACGGTTTTGCCCAAGGTGGTTTTCCCCGAACCCGATTCCCCCACGACCGCGAATGTTTCCCCTTTCTTAACCGAAAACGAGACGCCGTCGAGGGATTTGGCAACGCCGGTGACCCGGCCGAACAGCCCCGTTTTTACGGGATAATGCTTCTTTAACTCTTTGATTTCAAGAATGGGCAGCATCCGTATCCCTCCTATAGAGATGGCACTTGCATTTATGCTTGCCGCCAAAATCGTACAAAGCCGGCTCCACGCTCTCGCACAAATCCATTCTGGAAGGGCAGCGCTGGGCAAACCGGCACCCCGGCAAAAATTCCGAAGGATGAGGAACCTGTCCGGCTATCGCTTCCAGGCGTGTCTTTTCTCCCGAAAATTGCGGCATTGAATTCAAGAGGCCGACCGTATAAGGATGCTTGGGCTCCTTAAATATCGTCCGCACGTCCCCCTGTTCCACGATTTGACCGGCATACATCACCGCCACCCGGTCACACATTTCAGCCACGACTCCCAGGTCATGGGTAATAAAAATAATCGCGGTTCCCCGCTCCTTCTGCAGCTTCTTCATCAGCTCGAGAATTTGCGCCTGAATCGTCACGTCCAAGGCCGTCGTAGGTTCATCCGCAATCAGAATATCCGGGTTGGACGCCATCGCCATCGCGATCAGTACGCGCTGCCGCATTCCTCCCGATAGCTGGTGCGGATAGGCCTCCATAATTTGCTCCGGCGCGGAAATGCCGACTTCGCCGAGCAGAGCGATCGCTTCCCGATGCGCCTCTCTTTTACTCTTCTTCGAGTGCTGTCGGATCGATTCTCGAACTTGACGGCCGATCTTAAAGACCGGGTTCAAGGCCGTCATCGGCTCTTGAAAGATCGTGGAGATGTGATTGCCGCGCACCTTTTGCATTTCGGACTCCGACATGTTCAGCAGACTCTTTCCACGGTAACGAATATCTCCCTCGGCTACCTTGGCCAAACCCTCGGGAAGAAGTCGCATAATGGATAACGAGGTCACGCTCTTTCCGCTGCCGGACTCCCCGACAATGCCAAGCGTTTCCCCGGCCTCAAGCTCCAGGCTAACACCGCCCACTACCCGAATCGGGCCCGAACCATTGGCGAAATCGATAGACAGCTGATCTATTTCCAAGAGCTTTGTCATAGCGGCCTCCCCCGATGAATTAAAGTAGGTAAGACCCCCTGCCCTTCGGCTCGGGGGTCCCTTCTCCTTATTTGTACAATGAGCTGAAACGGATAATTTCATCCGGGTAGAAGATGTACCCGTTTACGCCCTTGCTGATTCCGACAATCAGATTGCTTTCATAGAGATAAGCCCAAGGGGAATCCGCCGTCACCTGTTTCTGTACTTGTTTGTACAGCTCCGACCGCTTCGCATCATCCGGCTCGACATTCGCCTGCGCCAACAGGTCATCAACGATTTTGCTATTGTAACCCGTGTAGTTGGAAGCACCTTTACTATCCAGCAGGAATCCATAATGATAGGATGGGTCATTTACCAGTGAAGTATATTTGCCGAGAAAAGCCGCCGCTTTTTTATTGTTGATCAGTTCGCGGTATTGCGCCGGAGCTACTTTGTTAATGTTCAGGGTTACTCCGATTTTCTCAAGCTCGGCTTTGAGCAAGACCGCGATATCTTCATAATCCTGGGTGGAGGAGTTTACCGTCAGATCAAAGGTAAATCCGTTCTCGTAGCCCGCTTCTTTCATCAACGCTTTAGCTTTTTCCGGGTTGTATTCATATTCATTTCCCTCGGCGGTAAAATCCGGAGATTTGCTGGAAATCGAGCTTTTCAGTGGAGATGCTTGCCCGAAGGCAACATCCTGGATCAACTTGTTTTGATCGATAACATAGTTGATGGCTTGTCTCACCTTCAACTGATCGAACGGCTTGAAATTCGCGTTCATGCCAAGATACACGATCCGGTTGGACGATTCCGAGCTGATCGTGATGTTGTCTTTCTTCGACAGGCTCTCTACGTCTTTTGCCGGGATATCAAGCGCCACATCGACTTCTCCTTTTTCAAGGAACATTTCGCGGTTCGATGCTTCCGCTACATATTTAACGATAACTTTGTCAACCTTAGGGGCGCCGTTCCAGTAGTCTTTGTTGGCTACAAATACGGCTTCTGTGGCGGGATCCCATTTTTCAAGTTTAAAAGCCCCGGAACCCGCGGAATGCTGCGTTAAGTAATCCTCCGGCTGGTCTTTGGCCACGGATGGATCGACGATGGAGAACGTAAAGGTTGCCAGGTACTTCAGGAACAAATGGTTGGGAGCGCCCAGCTTGAATTCTACAGTTTTGTCGTCGATTTTCGTAACCGACTGAATATTCGACAGCTTATAAAGGCTTCCGCCTTCACCTTTGGTTTTTACCCGCTCAAACGAGTACACGACGGCATCGGCATTGACGGGGTTGCCGCTTTGGAACTTGGCACCGTCCCGGAGGGTGAACGTATACGTCGTCAAATCATCGGAAACTTTCCAGGATTCAGCCAGCGAAGGAACGACTTTATCGGTCCGTCCCACGGTTTTGCCATCGACTTCTTCCGTTGCGCTGGTCACAAGCGTGTCATACAGAGCGAAGGCATAGGAAGCTGAAGTCAGGTCGGCCGCTTCATGCGGGTCCATCGTTTGACCGGCTCCTTGCGAATAAGCGATCGTAATGGTTTTCCCGGCCGCGGAATCAGCGCCCGTGGAGTTCTCGGCCTTTGTCGCCGTATTATTCCCCGCAGCTCCCTTGGGATTGGAGCTTTGCGCGCAGCCCGATGCGAGCGCCAATACCAGCAAAGCCGAAATAAGGATAAACAAGTTGCTTTTTTTCATGTCTTCCACCCCTGGTCTATAGTTATGAATTTTGTTTAGAGGACTGGCCATGCGGATCAAGAACGTCACGCAATCCATCTCCAAGCAATATGAATCCGAAAATGGTTGTAGCAATAGCAGCGCCCGGGAACACCGTCATCCACCACTCGCCCGAAATAATATAATCGCGGCCATAGGAGATCATAGCCCCCCATTCTGCCGTCGGAGGCTTCACCCCCAGACCGAGAAAGCTGAGGCTTGAGGTGATCAAAACGGCCGATCCCAAGCCCAGCGTAATCTGCACAACAACCGGAGCCAATGCGTTCGGCAAAATATGCTGAAAAATAATCGAGGAATGTCGAACGCCGAGCGCCCTGCTTGCTTCAATAAATTCCTTCTCTTTAATCACTACAGTCTGGCCGTACATCAAACGGGCGAATTCCGGGATCGCCACGATCCCCACCGCCAGCAGGGCGCCGAACAACCCGGGACCGATCGACGCCGCGAGCGCCATAGCCAATATCAACGATGGAAAAGCGAGCAGAATATCCATCAACCTCATGATGAGATTTCCGATTTTTCCACCAAAATAACCTGCGATCGCACCAAGCGGAATCCCGACGATACAAGCGATTCCGATCGCTACCATCCCTGTCCAAAGCGTGACTCTCGCTCCGTACAAAATCCGGCTGAAAATATCTCTGCCGAAATTATCCGTCCCGAACCAATGCACCATATTCGGGGATTGCAGTTTGTCCTCCGTCCGTATTTCGTCGGGGCCAAACGGCGCAATCCACGGAGCTAATATCGCCAATATCACCCATGCGAGAACCAGGATTAAACCGACTAATAACAGTTTTTTTGCCGCGATTCTCCCCATGAAACTTGCCCATGACGGTCTTGTTGATTTTGTTGATCTATTCATATCTCACCCGGGGATCAAGCACCCCATATAGCAATTCGACAATAAGATTAATGAATCCGTACAATATGGCGCTGATCAGTGTCATCGCCTGAATGGGGGCATAGTCGGCCGAAAGAATCGACTCCGTCACATAGTTCCCGATCCCCGGCCATACAAAGATCGTCTCCGTAATTACGGCTCCGCCAAGCAGTGCGCCAAATTGCAATCCGATTACCGTCAGCGAAGGGATTAACGAATTTATCAGCCCATGTTTATAGATAACCGCTCCATGGGATAATCCCTTTGCTTTGGCCGTCCTCATGAAATCCTGCCGTATGACCTCCAGCATGCTCGCCCGCACCATTTTTGTAACGATCGCCATCGTCCCCATGCTCAAGCAGATCGCGGGCAGGATTAAATGATGCAGCGAACTTTTGAGTGCGATCATGTCCCAGCTTAGTAGGCTATCCAGCACATACAAGCCCGTGATATGGGTCGGCGGATTAATCCCGCCGCTAATACGTCCCATCGGGGCGGGCAGCCATCCAAGTTTGGAGTAGAATAGCGTAATAAGCAGCAATCCCAGCCAAAAAATAGGAACCGATGAGCCGATAAAGGAAAGCACCCGGGCTATATGATCAAAAATCGAATTTTGCCGGGAAGCCGCCGCAATGCCGAGAGGAATCGCTACGATCAAAGCTACAAACATGCTCGCCAGTGTAAGCTCCAAGGTGGCCGGAAACCGTGAGACAAAATCGGATGCAACCGAGTGTCCGGTATGCCAGGCAAACCCCAAATCTCCCCGGAGCAACTGCTTGATATAATCCCACAGCTGGATATAAAGCGGTTGATTGAAGCCATACTCTTCCCTAACTTTGTCCACAAACTCCGGCAGCGCTTGTTCCCCTGTAATCATCAGGGCCGGATCCCCCGGTAAAATTCTTGTCAAGATGAACGTGATCATGACGATTCCCGCAATACTTGGAATCATCATGGCTATACGTCTAAGCGCGTATTTCAGCAACTCACATCATCCTCCTTCTCATGCTGTCTGAACCTGTCATATCCCAAGCAATCCGAAAAATTCGAAATGAACGGCTTCCGCCGCCAATTCATCCACGGTAAGTTCAGCCAGATTGGATTCTGCGGGACTAGGACCAAACAGCCATCTCGCAATAATGCCCTCAATCAGGCTCATCAGCAGCGCCGCCCGTATATGTATATCCGTTGACTTCGGCAGCATCCCCAGTTCAACGGCGCGTTCAATATTTCGCCTGAAGGACTTCTCCATTTCAATGCGGGTTTCTCGAAACGCATTTCGGATGGCTTCCTCTTCTCCATTGCCCGTGAGCAGTAGTTCCATGAAATACCGGTGCTCCTGAGCGAATCTAAAAATATCGGCCAGCAAGCGCCCGGACCCCTGAACCATTTCCTGTACAGAGCCGGCTTCCGTACGATAACCTCTCTGGATGACGGTAAGTAAAGCTTCTCTGCCGGACTCAATAATTTCGAGAGCTATAGCTTCTTTGCTCTTGAAATACCAGTAAAATGTGCCCTGCGCAACGCCCGCGTCATTGACGATGTCAGAAATTTTCGTATTCTGATAACCGTATTTTGCAAATCTCTCAACTGCGATTTCCATCAATTGAGATTTTCTCGCGTCCCGTAGTCTAGACTGGTTTAAGTTAGCGATGGAAATCATCCCCTCCAGATTGACTGGTCAGTCAGTTCGTTTCATATCTTATAGGTTTAGTAGGGATATGTCAATGGATAATTTCCTTTCAATCCCACTGTCATACTCTGTTTTATAAGTTAAAGTACCCCCGCCAAGATGGCGGGGGCATGTAACCGTTCGAAACTATTGAATTTCTTTACCCGTAAACAATGAAACTCTCGCTTTCACTAACTCGGTATACTCGCTTTCCATTTTTTCCGCTCCTACCCGGTTCAGCTCGGCGATAAATTCGTCATAGACCTTGTCAAAATCGGCCGGTTTTGCCAAGACGGCTTCCGGAATCCGTTTGCGGACGATATCCTGCGTTTTTTGGTAAATCACTTGATAATTCCCGTCCGTCGGCACCTGCATGTTGTACAGAGCCCCCCACTCCTTCACGGGAAGATCTTTTTCGCTAGGAAACAAGTCCTTCCATGTCGTCGCCTTGTAAGCTTTCAAAGTTTCCTCCTCCGCATCCGAGTAGCTGGCGATAATTTGTTCCGGGAAGTTCGTCGTATAGTAGTTGCCGGTTGAATCCTTGACCCCGTCACCATAACGGACGCCGAATACAGAATACAACCCGATGCCCGATTGTTTGCTGAAATTTTCAGCGTCATTCACCTTTTGATCGAGCACATCTTTGGGGATGACGCGTTTGCCGTCTTCCAGGTTGTAATGCTTGCCTTCGATGCCCCAGTTTCTTAATACCTGCCCCTCATCGGAGGAGAGCCAGTCCAGGAATTGGATGGCCCGGACGGGATCTTCACAGGCGGTCGTAATGCTGATGCCATAGCCGTCGACACCGAAGGACTGCATGGAATGGTCCTTATACTCCTCCTTCAACGTTACCGGAAAATGACCGTAGGTAAACTCGTCTTTGCCGGCGGCCTTTAGCGCGTTCTCGGCGTCCTGGTATTCCCATTCGACGGAGGTGAGGCCCAGCACGCGGCCGCTTGCGATTTTTGCTTTGTATTGGTCATCCTTCTGAATAAAAGATTCCTTATCCAGTAAACCTTCATTGTACATATGGTTCAACCAACGAAAATACTCCCGCTCCTCCGGACGTTTGTAGTGAAGCATGGCTTCATAAGTCCCCGGATTTACGTAGTATTCCCCATCTCCCGGAGCCCCCGTAGTGTTCACGGCCTGATTGGTTACCGTAATCATGATTTTCCAATCGTCGGCATTCAGCGTCAATGGGATGGTAGGTTGTCCGTCCGTCGTCGGATGTTTGGCCACGTATTCCTTCAGTACGTTCTCAAAATCCTGAACCGTTTTGATTTCAGGATACCCCAGCTCCTTCAAAACGCGGAGTTGAACCTGGAAACCGCTGGTCGCATCAAAGATCTGCTGATCGACTCCGATATTGGTCGGGATTGAGTAGATCGCCGGATCGTCCTTACTGTACTTCATGCGGTTCATATCTTTGCTCATGACTTTTTTGATGTTCGGCGCATACTTATCGATCAGCTCCGTTAAATCAATGACCGCTCCGGCATCAACCAGCCTGCCCAATTCCCCCTTGGCGTAGATCAGATCGGGGTATTCCCCGCTGGCCGCCATTAACGCAATTTTGCTCTGTCCGCCGCCGCTGCCGACATCATATTCCGCTTCAAGGGTAACCCCCGTTTTGGCTGTAATCTCTTTTCCCACGTCATCTTGCATATGGTTCCAATTCGGGCTGGCGTCGGCGCCGAAAAACGAAAAGGTCATCGGACTATCCTTTCCTTCTCCGGTCTCTTGTCCGGAATTAACCGATTTGGAATTATTCCCCGAACTGCCGCAACCCGCAGAAACGATCAACATCCCGGCCATGAACAGAATCCCTAAATGTTTGAATTTGCATCTCATTCCGCCCATTCTAAATCCCCCTTCATTTTCATAGAAAACACCTCTTGTTTGCGCTTGCAGACTTGTCGATTAAAAAGAACTTGCGCCACGCTCCCTCCCGTCTTTTCTCCGCTTTTCATATTAATGCAAGGATGGACGTGACACCTTGATTTTCAAGTCATGCTTATAGCATGATATAGACACGATCGGATCAATCAGTCCTAGGGGGGTTCTCCTTGAATAATGTGTATTTGCACTGGTTTACAACGGACGAGCACTTTCCCTTCTTCATTCAATACGGTGGTCATGAAGAAGACACTTCCCTGCACAGACATATCGATTTCTCGGAGCTTGTCATCGTGCTGAACGGGAACGCCACACACATCGTGAACAATGAGGCGTCATTTATCAAGAAAGGGAACGTATTCGTCATCAACGGCAGCACCTCCCATGCGTATAAAGACCCTTGCGATTTAAAAATCTGCAACATCATGTATCACCCGGAGATGCTGCGCGCCGCCGGACCCGATTTAAGGACATCCACCGGGTTTCAGGCGCTGTTCATCCTGGAGCCTTTTTATCGCCAAATCCATGATTATAAAAGCAAGCTGAACTTGTCCATGGTAGGCTTGGATGTTGTCTCTTCCCTTATTTCCGGCATGATTGAGGAATACCACAACAAGCATCAAGGCTATCAAACCATGCTGACCTCCCGCTTTATGGAACTGGCCGTTTATTTATCGAGGCAGTATGACAGTCAGGAGAAAAGTATCGACCCCAGTTTGATGCATCTGGCGAACGCCGTCTCTTATATTGAAGATCACTATCTGGAACCGGTCACCTTGGAGGAGATCGCCGCCAAATCGGAAATTTCCGTCAGACACTTGAACCGAATTTTTAAAGCTTACTACCAAACGACGCCAATTGCTTATTTGCAGCGGCTCCGGTTGGAAAGGGCCTGCACCTTGCTAAGGCAGACAAATCTATCCATCACGGATATATCCTACGAGTGCGGGTTTAACGACAGCAATTATCTCGCGAGACAGTTCAAAAAAAAGTATGGTATGACCCCCAAGTCTTTTCGCATGCAACGTTAAACCTCGGTCGATTTCAGTCCAAGGGCTCATAATCAAACCAATCAAACAGAGCCGGAGCTTCCCCTCCCGTCTGTCCGGTTGCGTACATCGCCAGGATAACCCCCGTGAAACCGCCGGCCACCTCCGTCGAAAGCAGGTGGGTTTCCCCCCATCCCATTTCAACGCCGGCCCCTTCTGCATGAGACCGAAAAGAAAACTCAAACCTTTCGGGCAAAGCTCTTATGTTCAGTTCGACGGGTCCTTCCGGGCAATCTTTGATTTTCTGGACCCGGAGCGAGCCGACAGTGCGCCGAAATACGATGCTCTTACGCCCCTCAACGAGCCTGACGGCAAGATCGTAGTGGTAGTTTTCATTCATGAAAACCGTCAGCCCGGCCTCCTCCCGTTCATTCACCGGTTCAAACTCCAGGGCCGCCGCAATACGGCATGAGAAATGGCGAAGTCGGCGCCCAACAAAAGCCGGGGCACCCGCATCGTCTAAGGTCGTTTCATTTCCACGCAGCGTAAGATGCCCGGGATGTTCGGATAGCGACCAGCTATTTGCCGCGGGGTTTCGCAAAAACATCCAGTCATGACCCAACATCGGTTCGTTGAAGTCGTCCCGGACCGGTTTCTTCGGCCAACGGACCTCCGTCAGTTCGGGCCCTTTCATAACGGGCTCCATCCGACCTTCTTCCCCGACGATCGGCCAGCCGTCCGCCGTCCAAGTGACGGGCGCGAGACAAACCTCCCGCCCCAGATGATGCCGCTTTGGGTAGGAGACGGGCCGGATTCCCAGGAAAACAGCCCACCAGGAACCGTCCTGGATTTGAAGCATGTCCGCATGGCCGGTTGCCTGAATAGGGCTATCCAGGCTTCTGTGCGAAAGAATGGGATTATAAGGGCAGGCTTCGTAAGGCCCGTACGGATCCTTGCTTCTGGCGACGGTCGCCATATGACCGTACTCCGTTCCGCCTTCGGCTATCATCAGATAATAGTACCCGTCTATTTGGTACAAATGAGGAGCTTCGGGGTGCGCCCCGCCGGTTCCCCTCCAAATCAGATGGCTCTCCGTCAACCTGCGCCCTGTCTCCGGGTCGATTTCGCATTGATAAATGCCGCTTCCTTGATCGTCCACCCGGCTTGATTGAAAGTAAACACGGCCGTCCTCATCGAACAGAAGAGAAGGATCGATCCCGTCCTGGGCCACCGGAATCGGATCGGACCATGGACCTTCCGGTGTCATGCTTTTCACATAGAAATTTCCGCAATGCCCCAGATTGGTCGTCACCATATAAAACCAGCCCTTGTGATAACGTAAGGTCGGCGCGTAAATCCCCCCCGAAGTCCACGCCTTTGACAGTGGCAGCTGTTCCTTGGTTGTCAGACAATGGCCGATCTGGCGCCAGTTGACGAGATCCTTGCTGTGAAAAATAGGCACTCCCGGAAAATACTCAAACGTGCTGGTCACCAAATAAAAATCGTCATCCACCCGGCAGATGCTGGGATCGGGGTAAAACCCCGGGATGACGGGATTTGCATACCGCATGAACTTCCACTCCCGTTCTCTTTAAAATTTCGGCCAAACCGCCGGCCTTTTCTCATTTTAGGTCCTGGCTTAAAGTCAAACCTTCACTTTTAGGCCCCTGATCTAGCATGATCCGGACAAGTGCAAGCACCGGGGAGAGCCGTGGAATGTGGGGGCGGTAGGAAATCCCAATAAAAGAAAAAGAGATGAGCAAAACGCTCATCTCCTGCCTCGTACGACCTTATTTGCCAACCTGCCGTGCTCCATCCGAATTAATCAGTTCTGTTACGGTAACTACTCTGAAACCCCTTTTGGTTAATTCGGGTAAAATCTTTTTTAATGCTTGAACCGTTTGCGAATGTCCGTGAACTTGATCATGCATTAACACAATATCGCCGTTTCTTGCATTCTTTAATACTTTGTTGGCAATTGCATTTACGCCCGGTTTGCTCCAATCACGCGTATCTTGATGCCATGACCATAATACAGGCATTAATCCTAATTTTTTGGCCGCTAAAATGACATTATCATTGTAAATTCCTCCGGGTGGCCGAAACAAAGTGCTTTTAAATCCGGTTATTTTCATGATTTCAGTTTCAGTTTGATGAAGCTCTTGTATTACCTCGCTTAATAAGCTTGATTTTTTAAAGTAAACATGGTTATACGTATGATTTGCCAATTCATGACCTTCAGCCACAACCCTTTTGGCAACGTCGGGATACTCGACCACCCTTTTTCCAATCACAAAAAATGTGCATTTTGCATTATATTTTTTTAACTCATCCAAAATTTCAATGGTCTCTTCAGGGTCGGGCCCATCATCAAAAGTTAAAGCGATCAATTTTTGATCCGTCTTGACTTCCCATATAATATCCTTTCTCTCCTCATAATATTGACGATTTTTCTTGATCGGCTCACTAGAAACCGCCCCTGAACCAATAAACAAAGAGGCACTGAAGAACAACAAGATTAAACGATTTTTCATAGGGTCACCTTCTAGATTTTTTCTGTTTAGAACATGTAGCTCATTTTATTCACTTCCTTACACCGCAAAACAAAATAAACCCCGGTTAAAGAGAAGAAGAAAATGCCGCTCATAACAAAATCCATTAAACTGGATAATGTACTGGGCTTCGTTTCAGCCAAAAAAGTACCGATTCCGCCAATGACCAGGAGATCCAGTAGCGCTGAAGGGATCGTCTTGATGAAATTCATTTTGTTTCTAAACACCGTTAAGTTCCAAAGCAGCGAAACCACTTCCATAGTCAATACGCCCGCAGCCGCTCCAATGTAGGCATACCCCGGTATGGCAATGACAAAATAATGAATAATTGTTGAGATGGATATACCTATGGCAAGTCCAGTAAATGGAGTCTTTTTAATATCCTGAGCCCAAAGTATACTGGTGGATACTTCTCGAAAACCGACAATAATAGGAACAACGGATAAATATTTGATTAATTCACTAGGTTTATCTGTATCAAATATGTACACGGATAATTCTTCGGCATAAACGAATAAAAACGAAGTTGAAATTAAACCCCATAGCCAGCTTAATTTCATGGTTATACGCAGCAGTTCTTTAAATTTGTTACCTTCCTTTCGCTGCCACACGGAAGCGATTCTCATGGTTAATGTATAGCTAAGCGCTTCGGTAATAAGCGTTGGGGTGTATACGATGGTGAGGGCCATGCCCGTGATAATGCCAAAAATGGATGTAGCTTCTGCAGAACTGTATCCCGAAGCCATTAACCTGTTAGGGATGATGATCGCATCCAAAAATTCAGAGGCAGGGATTAACAACCGGGTAATGGATATCAAGAACGATGTCTGAACTAACCACTTTACAGGAAAAGAATCTTTTTTTGGGTGCTCGCTTGAAGAGTTCAAGTTATTTTGAGCGATATAAATCGTCACAACTAGTAAGGAGAAAATCATGCTCAAAAAAGTAGCGTACAAACCCTTTCCCAGGGCATTCCCTATTCCGGATGGCAGACAATAATACACAATCAGCAGCATGAAAAAAATTCGAACAGCCTGCTCAATGACTTCCGAGGCGGCTATAATGCCAAACTGTTCGAGTCCCTGCAGATATCCCCGCAGCAACCCCAGCAATGGTGCGATCACAATGGCCAAAGCCATGCTTTTCAATAAACCGCTTAAATCCGAATTCCCAAGCAGCTTGGCGAGCCATGTCGATTCCATAAAAACAATTAGACTGACCACACTGCCTAGAACGATAAAACCAAATAATAAAATTTTTAGGAGCTGCCACCCCTGGCCCGGCTTTTTTGCGGTAATGATCGCCAGAGCGGTAGGCACTCCCCCAAAAAGCATAATTACAAACCCATAAAACGAGTAGGCCATTTGATACAGGCCGATTCCTTCCGCACCAACCATCCTGGCTAAAATGACTCGTCCGATTAAACCGAGTAATTTTACGAAAGCCATCGCGCCAGCTCTTATTGCAGATTGCATCAATAAATGAGGCTTTTCCATGTTCCCCCCGGAATAAAAACGTCATACCTCATTCTTATTACTTTTCAAATTAAGTTATGCTGACAAGCGTGGAGCCTAGTCCCTAATGTGAATAAGTACATATTTGGTTTAACGATCCCCACTATAATTCCACTGTTCGTCGCCAAGTACTAATAATTGGGGTTGTACCTGCGGTTATTTCCCGCTTCCCAGGCTATACCCGCGTAGAAGGTATGTTGTCCAATTTCGAGAACACTATACTGGATACCGGCATTACCCTCAAGGAGGACGAACTCCGACGGAAGGCATCAAAATAATTTCCCGCGCAAAAAAACGCGCCCCCCGAAAACCTCGGAAGACGCGCCGTGTTTGTGTTATGAAAGATGCTGGTGAAGGGAATTGAACCCCCGACCTACGCATTACGAGTGCGTTGCTCTACCCCTGAGCTACACCAGCGGAATCACTTTTATGAAGTGAAACAAAAATTATTATACTCGGTTTTCAAAATATTGCAAGGGCCAATTTTCGGCAAATTTGCGCCTTCAATCGCAGCCCGGCCGCCGCGGGTCAGGATGGGCCGAGTTTATCCTGCACGGACCGGAGCTTCTGCTCGGAGGAGCTCTCTTTGTCCCGGCGGTCGTCGATTTTGACCGAGGTGGAGACGCGCTGTGCTCCGGATTGAAACGGAGCCTCATGGATCGCGCGAATCGCCGCAAAAATTCGATCCAGCGGCCCCTCGATGATCGTGCTCATCGAAGTCAGGGTGTATTGGATTCCTTCCTGCTTCGCTAGAACCTGTTGCAGTTCGGCAACATAAGAACTCAGACTGGTGGAACCTGTACCGATCGGAATAACCGTCACTTCCGCGATCGCCATGTGATCTCCTCCTGTTTTTCCGCTAACCGGATTTTCATTCATTGTAGCAAGTTCGGGGCGTGGAATTCAATCCGCCAAGGACAAAAGGTTACGTTTGCCGGGCGTAAATGAGCAGTTTGGCCGGCTCATAGAACGTCAACGGATTCTAACGGAAACTATAGCGGCTATTTCGGCCAAAACAGCCCATTTATATTTTTAACGGACGCAATAGCAGCTATTTCGTTAAATCCGGGGCCTCCGAGGCTATATTTTCGAAAATAGCAGCTATCATTTCCGTTAAATCTCTGAGCGAGCGATATTATGCAAAATAGCGGCTATTATTTCCGTTACGCACGTTACGCTCAGTTTCCCCTCTCAACCTAGCAAACGCTTACCTCTAGTCCGCCACAATCTTGCCTCAAAATCTACTATATTTTTTTCGTCGCCGAGTCCCCGCATCCTGTTTGCTTTCGACTGTTTTTCAGCTGTTTTTCAACCTTGAATCTAGTTATCCGCCCGTTTACAAACACAATATATTGGGTTATGATGTTACAACAACAACCAAATATAGTGTACAGACGGGTGAACCGGCACAAGAACGATGCCGGGGCTTAATAGGGAAGTGCGGTGCAAATCCGCTGCGGTCCCGCCACTGTAACCGGAAGCTTTTATAGAGTGAGATCCCACCGGATCTCGCTCCCCATAAGCCAGCAACCTCCGGCATTAGGCCACTGCGAACGCTATCGTCCGCGGGAAGGCGCCGGAAGGTCCGGAAGCCAGGAGACCTGCCCGTCTGGATGGCACCCGATAACCCTGCGAGGTACAGGCCAAGGTGTCCGCTTGCCGCCATACATAGAAGTCATTCCGGCGCGCCGCATAGGCGACGTGCTGTTTTCAGAGCGCATCCGGGCATTTTCGACCTCCTTGGGTTGGGAATGCTTTTTTATTTCCAGTTGTGAATCGGAAGGAGATCATATCATGGCACTGCTCAACCATTTCACTACAAATACCGATAACGCCAAGGAAGGCATGCTCGAGGAAGTCATCAAGCTGGGCGAAGAAATCGTGGCCAGCTCCAATTTGGAAGTCCTGCGCGAAAACGCCAATTTGAACGGGGAGAGCTTCTCGGGCAAAATGAGCAAATTCGGCAGCGAGTACGCCAAATGGTACGCCAACCACTTCGTTATGCCTCCGCGGCTCGTTCAAGCGATTCAAGATAATGTGGTCTATGTGCATGACCTCGACCAATACGCCATCGGAACGACGAACTGCATTTTTATCCCGTTCGCCAAACTGCTCCGTGAAGGCTTCAATACCGGCAACGGCAGCGTCAGACCGCCGAACTCGATCATGACCGCGATGGCGCTCGTCGCGATTATTTTCCAGTCGCAGCAAAACAGCCAATACGGCGGCGTCTCCGCCAACATGCTCGACTTTGACCTGGCCCCTTACGTAGCCAAGTCCTTCGCCAAATACTTCCGCAAAGGGCTGGAATATATGGAGGAAGGCGATCCGGCCGCCGATCTCGGCGGTGAAGTGACCATGAGCCGCGACGATCTCCGGGAGCGGTTTCCGAGAGCTTTCAAATACGCCTTAAAAGAAACCGAAAGCGAAACGCTCCAGGGCGCGGAAAGCCTGATTCACAATCTCAACACCATGTCGAGCCGCGCGGGCGGGCAAATCCCGTTCACCAGCATCAACTACGGGACCTGCACATCGCCGGAAGGCCAACTCGTTATCCGCTCGCTGCTGACCGCGACGATGCGGGGACTCGGCAGCGGGGAGACTCCGATTTTTCCGATTCAAATCTTCAAGTGCAAACAGGGTGTCAACCAGAATCCGGGCGAACCGAATTACGAGCTGTTCCTGATGGCGGCCGAATGCTCGGCCAAGCGGCTCTATCCGAACTTCGCCAATCTGGACGCGCCGCTGAACTTGGTACATTACGATCCGCAGAATCCGGATACCGAATTCGCCACCATGGGCTGCCGCACGCGCGTGCTGAGCGACCGGTTCGGCCGGAACCGCCTGTCCGGCAAAGGCAATCTTTCCTTTAATACGCTCAATCTCGTCAAGCTCGGACTGGAGCACGGCATCGCGCTGGGTCGGCGGAAGGAAGCCGATGAGCGCGGGTTCTACCGGGAACTGGACCACTATATGGATATCGCCCTCGAGGGCCTGCTGCACCGCTTCCAAATCCAGTCGGCCCAGAAGGCCAAAGCCTCGGATTTCATGATGCGCGAAGGCGTATGGGAAGGCGGCGAACAGCTCGGCCCGGATGACGCGGTCGGCGACCTGCTGAAGCACGGCAGCCTTTCCATCGGTTTCATCGGACTTGCGGAATGCATGAAGGCGATGTACGGCAAGCACCATGGCGAGGATGAAGCGGTCTACAAAAAAGCTTACGATTTGATCGCCTATATGCGCGACTACTGCGACCGGATGAGCGAAGTCCACAACTTGAACATCACCCTGTTCGCCACGCCGGCGGAGGGGCTGTCCGGGAAGTTCACGAAGCGCGACCGCGCTTTTTACGGCACCGTACCGGGCGTCGTGGAGCGCGAATACTATACGAACTCGTTCCACATCCCGGTGTACTACAAACTGAGCGCCGCCAAAAAAATAGAGCTCGAAGCGCCGTTCCACGGCCTCTGCAACGCCGGGGCGATCTCTTATATCGAATTGAACGGCAACGCCCGCAGCAATCCGGCGGCGTTCCTGAAGATCGTGCAATACGCGCTCTCGCAGCAGGTCAGCTACTTCAGCATCAACCATCCGATCGACCGCTGCTCGGCTTGCGGGTTCGAGGGGATTATCGGCGCGAACTGCCCTTCCTGCGGCAGTCACGAGAACGATGTTCACATCCGCCGCCTGCGCCGCGTCACAGGATATTTGACCGGCGATTTTCAAACCCGCTTCAACGCGGCCAAACAGGCGGAGGTCCGGGATCGGGTCAAGCACGACGCATGAATATTTGCGGCTACTACCCGGAATCCATCAATGAGGGCGAAGGCCTGCGCGCCGCCATCTTTATCAGCGGGTGCCGCCATTACTGCAAAGGCTGCTTCAGCGCGGCCACCTGGAATTTCAATTACGGCGAGCCGCTGACGCCCGAACGGGAGGCGGAGATCATCGCCGATATTGCGAACAACCCGCTGCTGAGCGGAGTAAGCCTGCTGGGCGGCGATCCGTTCTTCTCCGCGGCGGAAGTCGGGGCGTTTATCGACCGGCTCCGCGCCGCGGCCGGAACCGTGCCGATTTGGATTTACAGCGGCTATACCTATGAAGAATTGACCACGCCGGAGCACGCGGAGACCGGGTCGCCCGAATACCGCCTGCTCGAACGGTGCCAAGTGTTGGTAGACGGGCGCTTTGTCGAGGAACTGCGCGACCCCTCCCTGCTCTACCGGGGCAGCTCCAACCAGAGGCTGATCGACATTCCGAAGAGCCTCTCCTCCGGAGAAGCGGTGCTTTGGGAGCCAACTTTCTCTTTCTAGCTTATGAAGTTTCTAGTATAATTTATGGTCTGTGATGCTTTTTATAGACTTGCTCAAAAATAGTACCGACGGCGTCCTCAGCGGACGCCCCTTTTCCCCTGAATATTCTCAATTTGAGAATTAAGATTTGTAGATTTAAGCCTGACGGAGAGATCCGATCCGGGCATCACCCCATGCTCAGAAAGCGAGGAATTTACTCATGCCACTGCTCGTAAATAAACCCAACAACCGCCAGCTCGCGTTTGACAGCGAACGTCTTGGCGTCTATGCCGATCGCATTCTGGACGGACTACATACCTTGGACAAGGAACGTCTTTTGCGCGGCGTCAACGCGAAGCTGAGACGCGACGAAGTCACGGGGGAGGAAATCAGCAATGCGTTCACCATGTCGGCGCTTGAGCTGGTGACGAAGGAAGAACCGGAATGGAAATTCGCGGCCGCACGCGCGCTGCTGACCTCGCTCTACAAAAAAGCGGCCGTCAACCGCCGCTATAAAGCATACCCGGAAGAACCTTACGGATCATTCCACCATCTGATCGTAGAATTGTGCAAAGCCGGCATCTACCGCGAGGAACTGCTGGAGTGCTACACCAAAGAGCAAATTGAAGAATTGGGCGAAACGATCGACCCGTCCCGCGACCTGCTGTTCGACTATATCGGACTGCTGACGCTGGCCGAGCGTTACCTGGCTACCGATTTCGAAGGCCGCACCATGGAGCTTCCACAAGAGCGTTATATGGTCATCGCCATGTACCTGATGCACCAAGAGCCCGCGGAGAAGCGCATGGAACTCGTTAAGGAAGCTTACTGGGCCATGAGCAACATTTATATGACGGCGGCGACGCCGACGATGTCCAATGCGGGCAAAAAAGTGGCCGGCCAGCTGTCCAGCTGCTTTATCGACACGGTGGACGATTCCCTGGAAGGCATCTTCGATTCCAACACCGACGTGGCCCGGCTCAGCAAAATGGGCGGCGGTATCGGCGTCTACCTGGGCAAGGTGCGGGCCCGCGGCTCCGACATCCGCGGTCACAAAAACACCAGCTCCGGCGTCATCCCTTGGATTCGCCAGCTGAACAACACCGCTGTCAGCGTCGATCAGCTCGGTACGCGCAAGGGCGCGATCGCCGTTTACCTCGACGTATTCCATAAAGATATTCTCGCCTTCCTCGATCTTAAGCTGAACAACGGGGATGAGCGGATGCGCGCCCATGACGTGTTCCACGGCGTCTGCCTGCCCGACCTGTTTATGGAGAAGGTTGAAGAGCGCGGCGAATGGAATCTGTTCTGTCCGCATGAAGTGAAGAAAACGATGGGCTGGAAAGACGAGAACGGCCGTCCGCTCGGCCTCGAGGATTTCTACGATGAGGAGTTCGGCAAAGGCTCCTTCCGCGAAAAATACGAAGAGGCCGTCAACCATCCGACGCTTCCGCGGATCACGATGCCGGCGATCGACATCATGAAACGCATTATGAAGTCCCAGCTCGAGACGGGCACACCGTATATGTTCTATCGCGACACCGTCAACCGCGCCAACCCGAACCGGGCGCACGGCATGATCTATTCGTCCAACCTGTGCACGGAGATTATGCAGAATCAGACCCCAACCGTGGTGGAAAAAGAAGAGCTGATCACGAAAGACGGACAAACGCGGATTATCGTCTCCAAAATCCCGGGTGATTTCGTCGTATGTAACTTGAATTCGATCCACCTGGCCCGTGCCGTACCGGCCGGCGTTCTGGACCGCCTCGTGCCGATCCAGACGCGGATGCTCGACAACGTCATCGACATCAACAACATCGAGGTGCTGCAGGCGCAGTACACCAACAGCCAATATCGCGCGATCGGCCTCGGTACGTTCGGGCTTCACCACCTGCTGGCCCTCGAAGGCATCCGCTGGGAGTCCGACGAAGCCGTAGCTTACAACGATGCGCTTTACGAAAAAATCAACTACCTGCTGATTAAATCCAGCATGGAGCTCGCCAAAGAAAAAGGACGCTATCCGAAATTCGCCGGCTCCGACTGGGAAAACGGCAAGTACTTCTCATACCGCGGTTACACGGACGGCTCCCGTGAAGGCAAGTTCGTAACGACGGAGCAATGGAAAGAGCTGGCCGAGCTGGTCCGCGAAAACGGCGTCCGCAACGCCTGGATGTTCGCGATCGCGCCGAACGGTTCGACGTCGATCATCGCCGGTTCCACGGCCAGCATCGATCCGCTGTATGAGCTGCTCTCGTACGAAGAGAAAACGACGTACAAAATCGCCAACCCGGCGCCGGATCTGTCCGAAAAAACGATCTGGTACTACAAGACGGCGTTCATGGTCGACCAGCACGCGTCGATCAACATGGCCGCCGCCCGTCAACGTCACGTGGATCAAGGGCAGAGCTTCAACTTCTACGTTCGCCCGGACATCAAGGCGAGCGAATTCCTGGACCTGCATCTGCACGCCTGGAAGGCCGGCCTGAAATCGACGTACTATGTGCGCAGCCGCGCCCTGACGATCGAGGAATGCGAATCCTGCGCTTCATAAGAAGCGCGGGAGGCGAACCCGGCCCGAAGGCTTTCAATATAATCAAGGAGATGAAAATCCATGCAACTGCAAACGATTTTTAACACGGAGGCGCCGAACAAATCCACGCGCATCATCGGCGGGGAATGCTCGGGAATACTCAACTGGAACGATATCCGCATGCCGCATATGTATAAGCTGTACAAAGTCCTGCTCCTGAACCACTGGATCGCGGACGAAATTCCGATGAACAAGGACGCCCAGCAATTCGTGGGGCTCGATCCGGAGGAACAGCGCACGTTTAAAATCAACATTTCGCTGCTCGCCGTGCTGGATTCGATGCAGACGATGTTCGTCGGCGATGTGAAACGGTATTTTACCGACTCCTCGCTGGAGGCGATCTCGGCGATTATCGGTCAGCAGGAAGTCGTTCACAACCAGTCGTACTCCTACGTGCTCTCCTCCATCGTGTCCGAGCAGGAGCAGAAGGAAATCTTCGAATACTGGAAGCACGACCCGGTTCTGCTGGAGCGGAACAAGTTCATTTCCGACATCTATCAAAACTTCCGCGACGAACCGACGCCGCAGTCGTTCTTTGAAGCGCTGGTGGCGGACCTGATTCTCGAGGGCATCTTCTTCTACAGCACCTTCGCCTTCTTCTACAATCTGGCCCGCGACCAGAAGATGATGGGCACAAGCCAAATGATCTCGTACATTCAGCGCGACGAGAACCAGCACTGCTATTTCTTCGCCGAAGTGTTCAAGCAACTGCTGATCGACTATCCGGAGCTGAACACCAAGGAAAACATGGACTACGTATACCGCACGATCGACCGTGCCGTACAGCTCGAAACCAACTGGGCGCATTATACCCTGAAGGAAGTGCGCGGCATCGACCTGAACGAGCTGTCCGACTACATCAAATACATCGCCAACAAGCGCCTCACCCTGATGGGCCTGGAAAAAGGCTACCAAGGCGTCGACGTCAACTGCATGCCTTGGATCAAGCCGTTCTCGGACGAAGCGCTGAACGCGACCAAGACGGATTTCTTCGAAGCCAAGTCCCGCAACTACGGGAAGGTCGGCGACGACAACGGGTTTGACGACCTGTAAGCGGGAGTACCCCGGACGGCCAAGATGGTTCGTTGGTGCGTCCAGCCAAGGGTAATGCGAAGCGGACTGGACTTGGGCCTGGGCCGGTAAAAGAGAGCGCCCGGGCTGCCGGGTGCCAGGGCTGCCGGGCCCGGTGCGCCGGCGCTGGAACTTCGCGGGGCCCTGCGAAGAATTAGCGGGATAAACTCCCGTTAATTCCGGCCGGGAAGCTCACACGGAACGATTAACGGGACAAACTCCCGCTAATCGGGAGCTCTGCTGCACATTTGGCCTTTTATGGGCGAATTAACGGGAACAATTCCCGCTAATTCCCTACCGAAGGGCGAAATGTTCTGAATTAACGGGAGGTTCTCCCGTTAATCCCTCAAGCTCAAAAAAGGTTGACCGACGGGGCATTACGCCCCGCATTCGGTCAACCTTTTTTATTCGTTCAGCGCGCTCACCCGCAACTGGTCCCAAGGCAGCGGCAGACCCTCCGGATGCCGCACCTCGACGACCCGGCTCTCGCCCGGCAGCAGATCGAAGTAGTTGTCGCTGTAGCGGACCCGCCCCAGCGGCAGCTCCAGCTTCACCAGCCGGGCCGCGCCCCGGCCGGCCGCCGCCGTCACCGTTACCGTGCCGGCCTCCCGGTCGATCTCCGCCGCAAGCGAAGCCTGCGGCAGCCGGAGATCCTTCGGGTCCCGCAGGTAATAGCGGTTCGCCGGAGCGTCGAACCCTTGGGCGGTGAGCTCGACCATCACTTCCTCCGCGGACGCGGCGCCCGCCAGCGCCTCCGGTTCGGACAGCTCGCCCACCCGCTGGGCCGGGGCGAATCCCGCAGCCTCGACGTCAAACCGCTTCTCGGACACGAGGCTGCCGTCATCCAGACGGTAAACCTTAAGGGATACCGTCCCTTTCAACGAATCCGCCGTATCGTTGACCACCCACACTTTCAGCGGCTCGCCCGGCTCATGCTCCAGCGACAGCAGCAGCGGATGAAAAAAGGTCCGGCCATAATAATAAGAAGCCTTCGGCAGCAGCTCGTAGTCGATCATGGACCAACTGGTCCCCGGCCAGCTGTCGTTCAGCTGCCAAATCAGCGCCCCGCTGTTGCGCGGCTTCAGGCGGCGGTAATGCTCGATGCCGTATTTCAGCCCCTCGGCCTGCGTGAGCATCGAGAAGTTCATGTACTCCTCGATGTCGCGGGGAATGCCCGTGAAGCTTTCCATCAGCAGAATCCCCTTCTGGTGGTTCGTGTCTTTGTTCCGGTAAGCCATCTCCGGACTGCCCCAATAAAATTCGCCCGCCGGAATGTTCCGCTCCAAAGTGTGGCGGTTGGCCGAGGCATGCATCCCGAATTCGCTGCTGAACAGCGCGAGGTCCTGCTTGTAATTTTTGAACGTCACGCCCTTCATGCTGTAGTCCAGCCGCGGCGGCTCCCCGTACATCCGGGGGTAAACGGAGCCGTGCCAGACCTGCCAATTGTGGCGGTCCCCCGTCCCCGGGTCGTTGGCGTCAAAACCGTCCTCCGCCCCATAGGGCGAGGAAGGCCAATACGGCCGCGCCGGGTCCAGCTCCTCCAACAGCTCGGGGATCAGTTCATGGTAAATGCTCTCGCCGTAAAACGGACCGGTAATATCCCCGGCGGCCGATTTCATGTCAAACAACCAGTCGATCTCATTGTTCCCGCACCAGAGCGCCAGGGAAGCCCGGTTCCGCAAACGGCGTACATTGTCGGCCACCTCCTGCCGGACATTCTCCATGAAATCCCGGTTAAAATCCGGGAAAAGCGCGTTGGCGAAGGCAAAATCCTGCCACACCAGCACGCCCTGACGGTCGCATTCCTCGTAAAAAACATCCTTCTCGTAAATGCCCCCCGCCCAGACACGCAGCATATTCATATGCCCCAGCACGGACAGCTCCACCAATTCGCGGTATCTCTCCTCCGGAATCGCGCCGATCATATGATCGGCCGGAATCCAATTGGCCCCTTTGGCGTATATTTTGACGCCGTTCAGCACAAAGGCGAACGAACGGTTGTCCGCTTCATCGTGTAGAGCCAGCTCGACCGTCCGGATGCCGAAAGACTGAACGTACCGGTCGACCTCGCGGCCTTCCGCCCGGAGTACAACCTCAAGGCGGTAGAGATACGGTTCGCCGAGGTCATGCGTCCACCACAGGCGCGGAGCGGGAACCCGGAGCTCCGCGGCCGCTTTGGCCCGCCTGCCCGTGTAGAGCGATTTCCGGCTCTCCTCTACCGGCCGTACGGCCTCGGCGACCGCGTGTCCTTCCGCGTCGAGCAGCCTCAGCTCGACTTCCGCGCGGACGCCGCTCGCCAAGGTCCTCGTCTCCGCTTCGACGACGAGAACCGCCTGGCTGCGATCCTCCTCCAGTGAAGCGGTATAAGCGTAGACGCCCTCCAGCTTGGCCAGCTGCCGCAGGTTCAGGCGGACCTTGCCCCAGACGCCCGCCGTGACCAGCCGCGGTCCCCAGTCCCAGCCGAAGTTCATCGCCGCCTTGCGCAGCCAGGGCCGTTCTTTGGTATAGGAGGACCATTCGAACTGCTCTTTGTCCCGGTGATGGAGGTGCAGCGGATCGAACTTGACGGCCAGCGAGTTCCATCCGCCGCGCACGAGGCGCGTCACATCGAACGTATGGGACATCAGCATGTTGGCGGTCTTCCCGACTTCATGGCCGTTGACGAACACGGTCGCAAAGGTATCCAAGCCTTCGAAGACCAGCTCGGCGCGTTCCCCTGCGGCGGGGTCCGGTCCAGCATCCAACGTAAACGTAGTTCTGTACCACCATTCTTTGTACTCGATCCACCGGCATTTCGCGTCGTTATGCCCGTAGTAGGGCGAATCGATAACGCCCCGCCTGATCAATGCCGAGTGGACGTCCCCCGGGACGTCGGCGCCGATCCAGTAGCGATCGTCCAATCCCGGGGCGGCCAGCTCCAGCGCCGGCTTCTCTCCCGGTTCGAAATGCTGGATCTTCCATGGACCGCCCAGTTCTATACTCCACTCCCGTTCCATTCCCATCTCCCCTTCCTTCAAATCAACACGACCTTCCCATACCGGACGACGGCAGCACCGGTTCCGGATTTCCGGCTCTAAATGCGCCGTTCCGCTTGCGCATATTGGGAATCGCCCCATTCGCGATATTCGCTTGGCGTTTTTCCCGTGTATTTCTTAAAAAGACGGCTAAAATACTTCACGTCCTCGTACCCGATCATCCAGGCGACCTCGCTGACTTTGGCAGGGGTCACGGCCAGCAGCTGCTCCGCTTTCCGGATCCGCACGGCGGTGACGAAATCGCTGAACGTGCTGCCGGTCTCCTT
Source organism: Paenibacillus sp. alder61 (assembly GCF_020179875.1). NCBI lineage: Bacteria > Bacillati > Bacillota > Bacilli > Caryophanales > Paenibacillaceae > Paenibacillus > Paenibacillus sp. alder61. Next base: position 175,655 of record NZ_JAIUDG010000004.1, on the reverse strand, counting down.
TTTGAACAGCTCGCTTAAGTGGCCCGGGTGCAGGTGCACATGATTCGCCACTTGCTGCAGGCTGATCTCTTGGGCCGGGCAGGACTCGATAAATGCCTTCGCCCGCTCCACGTGAGACCGCTGGCCTTCGCCCGCCCGGCCATGGTAGCCCTGCATCACTCCGTGGAGATGCCGGAACAGCTCATCCCGAATCCCGGTCCAAGGCCCGGTCTCCTCGCCCGGGGTCCAGGGATCCGGCCGGAATTCGTCCTCCCGGCCGATGGCCCGGAGCGTGCGCGCAAGCCAGCGGTGAGCCGCCAGCGCTGCGGATTGCACGCAGGCCCGCAGCGATTCCAGCGTGCAATCGGGATCGCGGATAAGCTCTTCGACGACACAATGCGTCCAGGCCTTCAGGCCGATGGCATCCTGATCGAGCAGCAGGGCGCCCAGTTCGGTTTCTTCTTCCGGGGTTAAAACCGTTTTCCCGCCCCGGCGATGCACGATGTCGCCATAATCCCAGATCCGCTCCGGGATCAGCGTATGATACCGGAAGGCGATGGAGGCGGTTGCATAACTGTGGTGCACCCGCTCCGGCAGGTCGGCCGGCTCCCCCGTGGCCAGGCGCAGCGTGCACTTCAACTGCCGCTCCACCCAATCGGTCCAGCCGGCCAGCTGCTTCATCCGCCGCCCGCGGTTCGCGCTCATCGGAGCCACGCAGACCATCCGCCCGCGCTGGGCGTAAAAACCCGCCCCCGGCACCAGGTCCTCCAGCATGTTCTGCACCGCGAACAGCAGCAGAGACAAAGAAGATTCGGCGCCGCCCCAGCCTTCCGCCGTAAGGATCATCGCCTGCCAAACTTCGCCGTGTTCGCCGTATTCGCCGTATTCCCCGTTCCGCAAGGGCCTCGCCCGCAAAAAATCGGGAATCGTTTCAAAAGGCGCGTTCCCTTCGATAACCCATTGGTGGAAGCGCTGCTTCTGTTCTTCCCGCAGCCGCTGCCCGGCCCGGGACTCCTCCGCCCAGCGCTCCAGCAGCCGGCGCTTCGCCTGCATCACCGTCCGGATAATGTCTTCGGGCTTGCTCGTCTTCAGCAGGTAATCGCAAACTCCCTGCCGCAGCGCCTGCTGGGCATAAGAGAAATCCCCATAGCCCGACAGAATGATCACTTCCAGACCGGGAGCCAGTTCCCTGGCTTCCTCCGCCAACTGCAACCCGCTTTTCCCTTTCATGCGGATATCCGTCATCAGAATCTGCGGCTTCTCCTCCGGAATCCGAGCCAGCGCCTCCTCCGCGGAGGCGGCCGGCGGCAGCAGCGTCAGGCCCAGCTCTTTCCAGGCGATCACGCTGGCCAGCCCCGTCCGGATGATCACTTCATCGTCCACAATCATGATTTTCATGGCGCTTCCTCCCATCGCGGAATAGAAAAGGCAACCCGGGTTCCGCCGCCTTCACGGCTGTCGATGTCCAGCCCCGAATCCGGCCCGTAGTGAAGCAGCAGCCGCTCATGGACATTGCACAGCCCATAGCCGGAAGCCTCCGAAGCTATATTCGGGGAACGCTTTCCTAACCCATCGTCTTGGTTGATGGTCACATCCCCGCCGACATCGGCGCCCTCACTTCCGCCACGGACCGCAGCCAGAGCGCGGCGAATCTCGTCCAGCCGCCGCCCGGGCATCCCGGCGCCGTCGTCCAGGACGGTGAATTTGATATCCTCCCGCCCGGATTGGATAAGAATCGTAATCGTGCCGGGGCTGCCTTTCGGCTGGATACCGTGGATCAACGCATTTTCCACCAGCGGCTGCAGCAGCAGCTTCAGCATAAATTTATCCTCCACTGCCGGGTCGACGATGTAATCCACGGTAAACTCCTCGGGGAACCGGATCGACTGCACCCGCACGTAGTTCCGGATATGCTCCAATTCCTGCGCGACGGGGCAGTAATCCTTCCCCTGGTTCAAACTGATGCGCAAAAAATCGCTAAGCCCCTCCACCATATCGGCGATCCGCTTCTCTTCGGCCATCAGGGCGATCCAGTGAATCGATGAGAGCGTGTTATACAGGAAATGGGGGTTGATCTGCGCTTGAAGCGCGCGAAGATCGGCTTCCTTTTTCCGCGCTTCGCCCCGGATCACCTCCTGCTTGAGCCGCTCGATATGGGCCCCGAGCAAGTTGTAGCTTTGGCCGAGCCTGCCGATCTCGTCGTCGCGGACAACCGGGAAACGGGGCAGCGGCCGTTCGGGATCGATGCGCGACAAATGCCGGGTGAGCACCGCGAGCGGCCGGGTGACGCGGCGTACCATAAACCAGACCAAAGACGCGCTGACCGCCACGGACAACGCGACGGCCGCGGCCGTGAGGGTCAGAATGTACCGGTTCTGCTCCCGGTACCGTTCGTACGGCACCGTTCCGACCAGCATCCAATTCGTCAACGGCTCCCGGCGGTACAGGACGGTCACCTTCCTGTCCCCCTCGCCGTAGAGGATGCTGCCCGCCAAGCCGTCGGGAATGCGGGCGAACAGCCCCGGTGCATGCGGCTCCAGCGATTGGCCCAGCCGCGATTTGTCAGGCGAGGAGAGGATCATGCCTTGGGCTCCGATAAGCTCCACCTTCCCCGAGCCTTGTCCGAAATCGGGATGCCGCCAATTCCGGGACATCGCCTCCTCGTCCAGGCTGATCGCCAGCCAGCCCAGGTGCCGGAAGTTGTATACGCTGCGGATCGGCCGAATCAGCGTGATGACGTTCTGTATCCCGTCGTAATTCTGCACCCGGTAGACGCCGGACCAGGCTTTCTCCGTGCCCGAGGCCGCTTGCACCGCCGCCGACACCTCCTCGTCCCGCCAGGCCGCCGTCGACAGCGCGGGGCCGAAGCGATCCGGATAAATCGCAATGTTGGCGATATACGACTTGGAAGCCGCCAGGTTCGTCATCCGGCCGACGATCTCCGACCGCACGACCTCGTCATCCTCCTGCCGGGCCAGATAATTCTGAATATCGCGCTCCCCGATCAGAAAGACGGACAGCGTCTCGGCGTCCTCCAGCATAAAGCGCAGATTCGCGTCCATCTGCTCGAGCATATCGCTGCCGGTCAGCTTCGTCTTCTCTTCGGTCACCCGCGAGGAGATCAGGAACGCAAACAATCCCAAAGCCAACAAAGGCACGATCATCGAACCGGCGATAACGACGGACAATTTACGCTGCAGGGAAGTTGCTAGCCAGCCCCGCCATCCGTACACCACAACTCCCCCTCCTTGGTTCCTAGCCTTTCACCGCGCCGGCCGTCATTCCCTTCATCATCTGCTCCTGAAACAGCAAATACAGCACGATCGTCGGAATGACGGACAACGTCATGGCCGCCAGCGTGAGGCCATAGTCCGTTTGATACCCGTCGGCAAAATTGGCGATCGCCAGCGGCAGCGTTTTCAAAGCGGTTTTGTTAATAAACACCAAAGCGAACGAAAAGTCGTTCCAGGCGTGCAAAAAGCTGAGAATCGTCACCGTGGACAGCGCCGGCAGCGAGATCGGCAGCATGATCCGGAAGAACAGTCCCCACAGCCCCGTACCGTCGATAAAAGAGGCCTCCTCCAGTTCCCGGGGGATGCTGGTGAGATAGGCGGTCAGCACGAAAATCGCCGTGGGCAGAGCAAACGCCGTATAAGGCAGAACCAGCGCCCAGTACGTATTCAGCAGCGACATCTGCTTCATCAGAATGAAGAGCGGAACGAGCGTGCTGTGAATCGGGATCAGCATGCCGACCACGAAGAAAGCCAGCACCCCGCCCTTCCCCTTGAATTGAAACCGGGCGAGAATAAACGAAGACAACGCGGCCACAAACAGCGTCAGGACCAGCGAGCCGATCGTCACGATCAGGGAATTGCCGAACGCCGAGCCTAGCCGCGAGCTCTCCCAAGCCCGGGAGAAATTGTCCCACTGCCAGCTTTCGGGCAGTCCGAACGGCCGGTTATAGAAATCCGTATTCGTTTTGAAAGCGCTGATTAACAGCCACAAAAACGGGTATAACGTTAAAATACCATAGAGCGCAAGAACCGTCCAAAAAATAGCGGTCCCCGCCTTTCTTAGCGAAATCCGGGGGCTTGGGTCCGCCGTTCGCCCAATGGCCGGTGTTGGGGTATTCATGTGCGCGTCTCCTCCTTTTTACCCTGCCGCGTTGTCAGGCACGGCCTTTTTTGCGTGAAGTCAGCCACTGACTCGTGCCGATCAGCAGCAAGCTGATGATCATGATCGTCGTTGAAATGGCGCTTCCGAATCCGTAACGATAAGTCGTAAACGTGGAGTTGTACATGTATGTCGCGAGCAATTCGCTGGCGTGTGCGGGTCCGCCCTTGGTCATGATATACACCAGGTCGAACGACTTCAGGCTGCCCGAAATGCAGAGGATGACCGCGACCTGTACCGTATTTTTGATCATCGGCAGGGTGATGGTGACCAGTTTTCTGGCCCCCGATACCCCGTCGATTTTGGCCGCATCGTGAATCTCGCCCGGAATGTTCTGGAGCGCCGACATGAAAATAATGAGATACAGCCCCACATAGCTCCAAATCAACGGCGGAATCAACGAATAGATGGCGATGTTCCGGTCCGACAGCCATTCGAGCTTCCAGTTCTCCAGGCCGAGCGCATCCAGCAGAAAATTGAGAATCCCGATTTGCGGGTGGTAAATGTACTGCCAGATCATGCCGATAACGACGGTCGAAAGCACCATCGGGAGAAAAACGGCCGACCGCAAAAAGCGCTGCAGCAGGTTGCTCTTATGAAGCAGCACCGCCAGCATCAGCGCCAGCGGAACCTGACCGAACACCGAGGCCAGCACGAAAATGACGTTGTTTTTAAGCGCCCGCCAAAAGACGGGATCGCGTAAAATTTCCGCGTAATTGTCCAACCCGATAAACTTCGCTTCCCCGATCCCCGACCAGTTGAAGAAACCGTAGTAAGCGGACCAAATGACCGGCACAAAAACAAACAACGCATAAAGGATAAGGGTGGGGCCGAGGCCCATCCATATAAAACGACGGCTGCGCAAAGCATGCATCAACGCTCACTTCCTCTCCGAAAAAATAACCCCCTCCCCCTCAAGGGGAAGGGGACGAACTTCAGTTAGCCGCGGCCGCAGCCTGCGCGTCCTGGATTTTTTGGGCGATATCCTGCGGATTTCCGCCCGAAAGCAGCTCCTGCAGCCCGTTGTTCACGACTTCGACAGCGGCCGATCCCAGCTTGGAATCGTAAACCGGCGTGATCTTCACTTTTTGCATCAGCTCGTAAAGCTCTACGAACAGCGGGTGAGCCTGGCTCTTGTCCAGCTCGATCTTGTAGCTTACCAGCGTGCTGCTGTTCAGCGTCGCCTTCTGGCCGTCGGGCCCCGCCAGTTCGTAGAACAGCTTCATCGCCGCCTCTTTCTTGCTGCCGGTCAGCTTCTTGCTGACCCCGAGACCCGTTCCCACAACGCCAGCCGTCGTCTGCGGATCTCCCTTCCCGCCTTCGATCGCCGGCAGGATCGTAATGTGCGTGTTGTCCAGCACTTCCGGCGGCGCGTTGTTGACCAGGTTGGCCAGGGCCCAGCCGCCGTTGATCACCATCGCCGCTTTCCCTTGGAAATAAAGCTGCATCATCTGCGTTTCATCGATGCTGTTGAAGCCTTCCTGGAACGCGCCCTGTTTGCCGAGATCCTGAAGTGTCGACAAGGCTTGCACGAATTCCGGGTCCGTGAACTTCGCTCCGTCCTGAGCCACCGCCTTCAGGAACCAGTCCGTTCCCGTTATGCGATCGGCCAAAGTACTGAACAATGTGGATTGCGCCACCCAGTTGGTTTTGTTGCCGAGCACGATCGGAATGACGCCTTTTTCATTGAACGTCTTGATCGCGGTCTCCAGCTCGCTCCAAGTTTCCGGCACTTTCACTCCGTGCTCCTTAAATATCGCTTCGTTATAATAAATGAATGAACTTGGCGCCAGATTCATGGGGACGGAGTAGATTTTGCCGTCTACCGTGTAACCGTCCAGCGCATTGGGGATAAAATTGTCCTTCCACTCGGGATTGGCGTTCAACTCCTCATCGATCGGTTGGAGCAGATCCCCTTTAACGAACTCCTTGGTCATCGCATCGGGCCACATCACGAACAAGTCCGGCATCTCGTTCGCCGCCGCAACCGTGCGCAGGCGGGTCCGCAGGCCGTCCGTCGGCAGACCTTCGTCGATCACGTCGATGTCCGGATGTTCCGTCCGGAAATCCTCGATGATCTTCCGCATCGCCACGGCTTTGGCGTCCTGTCCGGTCCAGTTATGCCAGATCGTGATGCTGACCTTGTCCCCCGATTCCCCGGCGCCGCCTGCAGCGTTGCTTCCACCGCCGCATCCGGCGAGCAAGAGCGCGAGCATAGCCGCACTGCAAAGCAAAGCGATCCATTTTTGAGCCATTTTATTTTTATTTCTCATATCCCCTTGGTCCCCCCTCGATTTATGGTTAACCCCATTGTAATGGCAGCGCTGTCAACAGGTAAGGTGACGATTCGCGGCATAAGGGGTGAAAAATTTCGGATGGGGGAGGAGGAAGCACGGGATTGGATTCGATCGGCTTTCGGGTTCGCGGCATCTTCACTTCTTTGTGCCGAGCGAAAATAACGGCGTTTTGAGCCGCTATTACGGCTGAAATCGGCTCCACGGGAAAAATAACGGTCAAAAAAGGCCTTATTGTTGTTGAACAGGCTCCGAAATCACGGTTTAAACCGTTTTTCCCAAAAATAAGGCCTCTAAAGACCGCTATTTCACACAAATGAGCCGAATTCGACAAAATAGCGGCGCAAAAGGCCCTAATTTACCTTGCCTGCTCCTTCAGCACATAATCAGCCCCGTTCGGGGCTTTCACCCTAGAGATGACGCCCATGTTGGCGTACTAGAAAAAACTCCACCAACATTAAGTTAGTGGTTCAAGGATGTGATAGGATTTCGGAGATCCCCACCGTCGGAGTCTGCATCATTAACGGGAAAATCTCCTGTTAATGTACCGCTCTTGGCTCTAAGAGCGGATTTAGCTGGAAAAACTCCATCTATTTCACGCTTCTATTGCCGGTATACACCATTTCAGGCGAATTAGCGGGAGGTTTTCCAGCTAATTCGCCTCTGCAGCCGCTTACACACCAAATTAACGGGAAGAATTCCCTTTAACTCGTACCGAACCATTTGTTGTAGGGTCAAGGATGTGAGAAGAACCCTTTACACCGCTGTCTAATATGGACATCAATAGTTCAATCTATATAATTAATAATTGTAATGATATTTATGATCAGATCACCCCATAACCAGCCACGTCTTGGCATCCTCCGGGTCGCCATAATATTGAATAGGAATCGTAAATTGAGGAGCCTGCTTACGCAAATACCTACGGAGCCGATATATGCTGCCATAACCTCCGACAATTGCCAGCTTTCTGATATGCGACTGCAACCTGGCCAGATTCCCTGCAAATTCAAGCATTACTTCCCTCGTAAGCTCTGTTTCATAAAAATCCACCCATATGGCCAATCGCCTCGGCTGTCCGAGAATAAAAGTTTCCTCCGCTTTCATCAAGCTGAATAAAGATTCGCTATTTGCATGGAAGCTGCCATATTTTAAACAGTGTATTTCTCCGCCCTTGTAGTAATACGGAAAAATTGAACCCCCAGGAGATTTAATGATCATCATCCGATTATCCCTCCGTAAAAAACAAAATTCATCCTTCTCACTTACAACCTGTTTGAGCGATCTAAACGCGATGCTGCGAGCCCGTTCATTTACTAAAGTTCGATAAGAGGGGGATAGCCCGCTTCAGGAAGTAAATAAGCAAATAAGGTGAAAAGCAAGATGATGATTGACATGGATACAATAAAAATAGAGATCGGTGTTGATTGTCTTTTAGCTAATGAATAAACGCCCAGAAAGAGACAAATTACTCCAATCAATAGACATATAGAGAATGACAAGTATACATTCATTTTTGTAAGTATAGCACTGAAAAAGAGAAATAAAAAAGTGATGATAAGAAACAGGGCAATTACAAAAGTCGGTTTTTTATAGTTCATGGTTCACACCTTTTTTAGTTTTTAAGAAACCCTCACCCTAAAGATCATGGCCATACTAGGCCTACACCAAAAAGGGACCTGCCCGGGAGGGCAGGTCCTTTCTCATGCTGTTATGTATCCATGCTGATATCATCCCACGCCTCGTCGCGGTAGCCGATCATCCAGAACAGCGCGCGGCGGCGTTCCACAACGATGCTCTCGTTCATGCCAGCCGGAGCCGGCTGTCCTTTAATGCGCTCGTTCACGCAGGCCCAATGCAGGCGGTACATTTTATCCGCCTCGTCCGCAATTTCCTCAGGACGGCGCAGCGCCGTTTTCTCCAGAAACTCGTCAAACGATTCACAGCTCGCCACTACGTTGATGGCAAAATCGCAGTCGCAGGTCTCGACGGGAAGCCCCAGCTCATCCAGTACGCCCAGCGCCCAGAGCAAGGCCCAATAGGCTTCGTACTGCCAGGTGATGTTAATCGCATCCCGCGAGGCGGGCTCCGCCTGCTCCAGCAAATCCCGCTCGGCCGCGGTCAGTTCGTCCTTGACGCCGAATTTGTCCAGCATCTCCTCGACGAATTCCCTCGACTCCCGCAAATCGCCGTCCTGGGCGATATCGCAGGCGTATTGGATGACGATAAGCAGGGCGACGGCTCTGCGCGCGATCTCTTCCCGGGATTTGACACGCAGTTCCTCCAAAGGCGGAAGCTCCGGCAGCGTCTCAAGAAGCGGAATCCCCTTTTCCTTAATATAGGCTAGCGATCTTTGCTTTCTCGCCAAGCCCTCCGGCGTTGAACGATCTTCCCCTCTGACCTTTTTGGTGCAGGCGCGAGGGCGGAATTCCGCCGGTCCCGACTTGCCGTCCGGCGTGACGATGGCCCGGCCGTCCCGGTCGAGCAGCGTCCCGTCGGGCAGGAAACAGATGCCATCCACTTTCCCTGCCAATTGGACGAACAACCGTTGTTCCTCCTCGCGGAGTTCTTTTTCCGTTTCAATCGCCAGCATCGTGTTAATGACGGAAATCTGCATCATCACGCGGTGCTGCAAATCACCGTCCTCAAACGGAATCGCTTGATAAAATCCCATCATCCCCGGAATGTTGTTCTCGAAATAGGCGGGATCCGAATCCTCGTCGGCGATCCGGATCGTAATCCGGCCCCGGTTAAACCATCCTTTGGGCTGAATCTCCACCTGACGGGTTCCTTCCGCGGAACCGGAAATTTTAAATTTGTCCCGGAAAACCTCCTGAATAAGGCCGTCCAGGTCATGGTTATGATTGCGGGAAGCAAAAATCGTAAAGTAAGCCAAAATGAGTCCTCCTTATTTATACGCCTTTATGCGCTGAGATAAAAAAACGATGCTCCCGGCTGGCGACATATCCCTGTTCCGCCAATTGTTCCTGCAGCCGGCAAAGCGGCTCGAAACAGCAGTCCACCGAGAAATCCGGAAACTCCCACTCGATAATCTTGGCGAAACGCACCAGTGCGCCGATATCGTGAAAGCGGAGCTCCGGGTAATACTCCCGCCGTTCCGTTACAATAAACCCGGCATCCTCCAGCAGCTCCGCCGTCCGTTGCAAATCGAACGCCGCGTCGGTGACCATCCGATCGTCCCCCAATAGAAAGCGGGACAACTCCCGGTTATTTTGGCCACCGACCTGCTGGGTGACGAACACGCCGCCCGGCTTCAAAAGGCGGAGCACCTCCCCGGCGCTGAACGACTCATGCCGGTTGATAATCAGATCAAACATGCCGTCCTCAAACGGCAGATCGTTATCGTCGTGAACCAGGCGCACATCGATGCCGTATTGCGGCAGTTTTTTGCGGCAAAGTTCAAAGTTGGGAAGATAAGCTTCCGTGACATACGTCCGGCCTTGCAGAGGGTTCAGCGACAGGAGAAACTCGCCTCCGCCCGTACCCATGTCAAGCATCACGGTTTCTTCCTGGATCAACGCGAGCACCGCCTGCTTGTAATCCCAAGGCAGCGGCTCCTCCACCATCCGTCCGTCGAGCCCCGAGAAATCCCAGCCTTCAACCCCTTTTTCCTCCTCCAACCTCCAGGAGGACTTTAGTTTTTCCAAACTTAACGCCTCCTTCATTCCCCCTCCAAGAGTTCGCGCAGCATTTTTTCCCGGTTGTTCAAAAATTCCTTCATGATCACATAGTGATCGGTCTCCTCCAACTCCACCCGGCGGATTCCCTCCCCGGTCAGTTGATAAATCAAACTGTCGGGGTAGGCCATCAGAATCGGCGAATGGGTCGAGATAATAAACTGGGAACGCTTGCCGACAAGCTCATGGATCCGCGCCAGCATGGCCATCTGGCGGAACGGGGACAACGCGGCCTCCGGCTCGTCCATAATATACAGACCGTTCCCGCCGAACCGGTTCAGAAAGGCGGCGAAGAACGACTCCCCATGCGACATCATGTGCAGCGATTTCCCGCCGTAAGCGTGGATAATGGGCCGTCCGAATGCCGGCTCACGGTCCAGCTCATCGATGGCCGTCGCGAGATTGTAATAGCTCTCCGCCCGGAAAAAGAAGCCGTCCCGTGGCTTGCGGGCCCCCCGGATCGGGCGGAGATAGCGGTAAAGCTCCGAATGGGTGGGCGCCGTGGAGAACGTAAAGTTCAGCGTCCCCCCTTCCGGGTTGAACCCGAGCGCCACCGCGACCGCCTCCAGCAGCGTGGATTTGCCCATCCCGTTCTCTCCGACGATATATGTGACCTTCGGGTGAAAATCGAGCTTCTCCAGCGAAGCGACCGCAGGCAACTCAAACGGATACCGCGCAAAGGAAGGGACCTCCTCCCTCAGCAGCACCATGCTTCTCAAATAAGCCTGCGCTTCAAAAATGTCCACTCGGCTTCCCTCCCGTCGGTTCCTCCGTATCCCTCGTCCGGTCTTCCAAATAGGCCTGAACCAATCGGCTGTAAAATCCGCCTTCGGCCATCAGCGTTTCGTGGTCCCCCTGCTCGATCAGCCTGCCGCCCTGAAGCACCAGGATTTTATCGGCCTGTCGGATCGTATTCAGCCGGTGGGCGATCACGAAACTCGTGCGCCCCCGCATCAGGCGCTGCAGCCCCTCCTGGATTTTGATCTCCGTCACCGTGTCGATGCTGCTCGTCGCCTCGTCAAGCACCAGGATCGACGGATCCGCCAATAACGCACGGGCGATGGCCAGCAGTTGCTTCTGCCCCTGGCTGATCCCTTCCCCGCCGATGCCGAGCACCTTGTCATAGCCGTCGGCCAGGCGGGTAATAAAAGAGTGCGCGTTCGCCAGCTTCGCGGCTTCTTCGACTTCGGCGTCGGTCGCGTTAAGCCGGCCGAAGCGGATATTTTCCCGAATCGTCCCTTGAAACAGGAATGAATCCTGCAATACAAAAGCCATGCGGCGGCGCAGGCTGTCGCGGGTCACCGAGGTCAAATCGCGCCCGTCGAGCGTAATCGTTCCCGAATCGGGGTCGTAGAAGCGGGAGAGCAGTTGAATAAGCGTTGTTTTGCCGGCCCCGGTCGGCCCGACGAGCGCAACCGTTTCGCCCGGCTCGGCCGTGAAGCTGATATCCTTCAAAGTCGCGGCTGCCCCTTCCTTTTCATAGGAAAACGTTACGTTCTTGAAGACAACGGCTCCCTTCACCTCTTCGAGCTCGGCCGTCTGCCCCTCATCCCGGGACTCCTCCTCTTCGTCCAGCACCTCGAACACCCGCTCTGCTCCGGCAATCGCCGACAGCAGCGTGTTCCACTGATTCGCCAGATCGTTCAGCGGCCGGGTAAACTGCCGGGCATACTCGACGAACACGATGATCACGCCGACGGTCACCGCCCCGCGGATCGCCAGCACGCCGCCGATGCCGGCCACCAGGGCGAAGCTCAGATTGTTGAGCCCGTTCATCAGCTTCGGAATGAAGCCGGAGATCGTCTGAGCCCAAAATCCCGAGCGCCGGATCGAGTCGTTGCGTTCCCGGAAATCCCGAATCACGCGCTCCTCCTGGGAGAACGCCTTGATGATCCGCTGTCCGGACAACGTCTCCTCGATATAGCCGTTCAGATTGCCGAGATCCCGCTGACGCTGTTTGTACAGCGGCCCCGTCCTCCGAGTGATCCAGCGCATGCCGAGCGCCATCAGCGGCACGACCAGGAACGTGAGCAGCGTTAGGATCGGGCTTAGCAGCAGCATCACCGTAATCGTCCCCACCAGGGTCAGCACACTGGAAAAGATCTGGATCGCCGAGCTGTTCAACGTGGAGCTGACATTATCGATATCGTTGGTAACCCGGCTCATGATTTCGCCTTGCTGTCTTTTGCCGTAATAAGGAATCGGCAGCCGATGCAGCTTCGCGAACAGATCGGTCCGCAAACGATAGACCGTCTCTTGGGCGATCTCGATCATCCAGATATTTTGCAGCCAGCTGGTCAGGGACGAACCCGCATACACCAGCGCAAGGCCGGTCAGAAAAATAATCCAGGGCCGCCCGCCGCTCCCTTCGAGGTAATGGTCGACGGCTACGCCGAGCAGGTAAGGACCGAGCAGCGCGAGACCGGAGCTGAAGACGACCATCAGCAAAACCAGCGAGAGCTTGCCTTTGCGCCGGGCAAGATACCGCCAGATCCGGCCCAGCGTGCCCGACCAGTCCTTGGCTTTGGCTTTCGGTTTTCCGCGCGGTTGCCCTTCACCTCCCCGCTGGATTATCTCTTTGGGATAAGGGTGGCGAAACGGCTCAAGAAATGCCTTGAACATGCGCATCCCCCCTTCCGCGCTGAGATTCCACGATACGACGGTATAAAGGGGACTTCTCCAGCAGCTCCGCGTGCGTGCCGCTGGCGATCAGCCGGCCTTCGTCCAACAGCAGGATCAGATCGGCCGACGCCGTGGTGCTGACCTTCTGGGTGATTAGAAGCGTCGTGCACGACAAGCGCTCCAATTCCTGCAGCAGGGCCGCCTCCGTCCGCGTATCGAGCGCGCTGGTGCTGTCGTCCAGAATCAGAATGGACGGCCGGCGGACCAGCGCCCGGGCGATCGAAAGGCGCTGCTTCTGGCCCCCGGACAAATTGACGCCCCGCTGTCCCAGCATCGTGTCGTAGCCGTGCGGCAGCGACTCGATCGTTTCGTGAATCTGCGCCTGCCGCGCGGCTTCCCGGATTTGCTCCGGCGTGGCGTCCTCGCGGCCCCAGGCGATGTTCTCCCGCACCGTGCCGGAGAACAAAATCACTTCCTGCGGCACATACCCGATGCCGCCGCGCAGGCGGGAACCGCCGATCCGGCGGATGTCTTCTCCGTCGATCCGGATGACGCCTTCATCCGGTTCATACAGCCGCGGGATCAACTGGACCAGCGACGATTTGCCGGAACCGGTCGCGCCAAGAATCGCGGCGCGCTGTCCCGGCCGCAGGCGAAAAGAAATCCCCTCCAGCACCTGGAGATCGCCGTCCGGGTACCGGAAGCCGACGCGCTCAAATTCCAGCTCGCCCCGCAGCGGCGCTGGAGCGGAGTCCGGCCGGTTATCACCGTTGCCGAACGGGCGACGGGCTTCCACCTTCACTTCCGCCTCCGGATCCGCCGTGTTCAACACCTCCTCGGTCCGCTGGGCCGATGCCGAAGCCCGCGAATACACCGTCATGATCCACGACAGCGCGGATAACGCACCGATCGTGCGCAGCGAATAGTTCGCGACGGCGACCACCTCGCCGACCGTCGCGCTGCCGGCGGCGATATCGATCTTGCCGAACCACAGCACGGCCAGAATTCCCGCGTTCATGAAGAACAGCAGGAACGGCATGGTCGTTTCGGCCAGGCGCAGCGCCGAAACCGTCCCTTCCATCAGCTCGGAGCTGCGCCGGCGAAAGCGGTCCGTCTCCTGATCCCGCCGCACGAAAACCCGGATGAGCCGCATCCCCGTCATATTCTCCTGGATGACGCCGTTCAGGGCATCCATCCGCTTCTGCACGATCCGGAACAGAACCGAGGTTCGCCGGATCATCCAGATGACAAACCCCAGCGCCAAAGGCACCAGCACCGTCAGAAACAACCCGAGCCGGGCGTGAACGACCAGGGCCATGATCATGCTCCCGAGCACCACCAACGGTACCCGGGTCGCAAACCTCAAGCTCATAAAGACCATTTCCTGCAGTTGAGTAATATCCCCGGTTAACCGGGTAATGAGCGAGGAAGCGGCAAACTTGCCGAAGACCGGATAGGATAAACGCTGCACTTTCTCGTACAGCCTGTCCCGAAGATCGTAGCCGAAGCCCTGGCTGGCATGGGAAGCAAAAAACGAGCTGGATATCCCGGCCGCAAAAGCGAGCACGGCGCTCCCGAGAAGGATGCCGCCCCAAGTCCAGGCGACGGAAAGGTCGCTTTGACGAATCCCGTCATCGATAATTTTGGAAATGATCATCGGCTGGATCAATTCCACCGCCAGTTCGATCAACATCATGCAAATCGCCGAAATCGCGGCCACGCGGTACTTCTTTATGTAGGCAAATACAGATGTCATGAACGTCCCTCCTGCTGCACCAGCCCGAAAAGCACTCTTGACTGAAACCGATTTCTAAATATGTGTTCTATTATAGATCATATAAACGCGAATGTGTAAGTGCGACGCTCCGCAAATTCCCTGGCCGTCCGCAGCAAATAGCGGCATTTCGGGCCGCTATTTCGGCCCAATTCGGCTTCATGAGCATAATAGCGGTCAAGAAAGGCCTTATTTTCCTCTAGTGGGCACCGAAATCAGGATTTGGCCCGCTTTTTCCCAAAATAAGCTCCCAAAAAGCCGCTATTTCACAAGGAAGGGTCAAATTCGACAAAATAGCGCCTCAAAAGGCCCTTAATACCTGCCCGACTGGAAAAAGGATACCGGACTCCAGACACCGGACTTCGGCCGGGTCCGTAAACGCCAAAAAACCAAGGAGCTAAGCAAATTCCCCGCTTAGCTCCTTGGTTTCTAAAGTGTATTTTTAGGACAGCCTCTTCCGCGGACTACTCCCCGGCGACGAAGCGGTATACGCTGTCCACTTTTTCTTCGGTCAAATCCCCGCTGTTGTCGAATACGAGAATCGACGAGACTGGGATATCCCAGTTGATTTCCGGCACGAACTGCACGCGGTGCTTAAAGTCGTCCCAATGCTCCAGTTTCCAGGTGTCCCGCTCGGTTTGGCGCTCGATGATCCGTTCTTTTTGCGTCTCCATATCCTTCAAAGCCACGACGATCACTTTGACGTCCACGGTTTCCCGCGATTTCCCCGCGGCGGCCAACACCTCATCGATCCAGGCCCGGTTTTTCAATTCCGCCGTAAAAGGCGAGATCATAAACACGCTCTGGCCCGCGGCGAGATTTTCAATACAAATGTCCTTGGTCGTATCATATTCCAGATCGCGCAGATGCTTCTTGTAAAAATCGGAGTCCCGGTCGTTGACGTCCAGGCCGTTCATCTCCAGGATTTTTTCGACAAAGCGCCCTCCAACCGTATCCCGATCCAGAAAGGCGGCCTGCATCCGTTCCGCCAGCTTTCTCGCCACCGTCGTTTTGCCCGTTCCGGCCACGCCCACAAAAAACACCAGTTTTTGCTTTGAATTTTGCATCTCCTCGATATCCCCCTGTACCGTGTTGCCCACCTTAGACATGGACACTATTTAAGATCGGCCGACGCGATTCGCCGACGGGTCTCTTCCACCAATTCCTTGATATTGTCCTCCAGCCGTTCCTTCAATTCTTCCGCGATTTCAAACCCGCCTTGCTCCGTCCGAGCCACCTGGGAATCAACCGTGTACACCCCGCCCAAAATATGCCGGGCTCCAAGCGCCGACAGCACCGGCTTCAGGGAATAATCGATCGACAGCAAATGAGCCAGACTACCTCCGATAAAGAGCGGGAGAATGATTTTCCCGGCCAGTCCTTTTTGCGGAATCAAATCCAGGAACGTCTTCAACACGCCCGTATAGGAGGCCTTATAAACGGGGCTGGCCACGATGACGGCATCCGCTCCGGCCACGAGCGCGTTCGCCTTCACGATCGCCTCGCTCTCGAATTTGGTATGTATTAGATCCTCGGGCGGCAGCTCCGATACGTTCACATGCTCCACCTCAAAGCCTTCCTTTACCAGCAGTTCCTCCGCCAGAGAAACGATCGCCGTCAATCTCGAGCCCGGCGTAGGCGTTCCGTTAATCACCGTGATTTTAGCCATGTAAATACCCTCCTTCTCTAATCGCCAAGGTTCCGTTCATTTTAATTCCGATAAATTTACTATAATTTAAAAAAATGCTATCAATATTTTAGCCAAAAGTCAATCAAACCGGGTCCTGCACCATTTCAAAAAGAAGCACCACCCCGGCCGGCATAGCTTTCGGCGGCACACCCTTTTCTGGGCTAACGCATACTGATAAGCATAAGTGTAACTTAATTTCCAACGCCTATCCAGGGAGGAGCCTGAAAAAAGATGATCCCCGTATATCCTTATGTCGGCCAAGAAACGGTGTGTACTCCGCAGCCGATCGCTTTCCCGCCCCAGCACCAGCCCGTTCAGCCGGGATTGGAAAGTCTGATGCGCCCCAGACCGATATCCGAAAACCCCGAGTATCGCGGCAGCGGCAAGCTGCAAGGCAAGGTGGCCATCGTGACCGGCGGAGACAGCGGGATCGGCCGCGCCGTAGCGATCGCCTTCGCCAAGGAAGGGGCCGACCTCGTCATTCCGTACCTCTGGGAGACCTCGGACGCACTCGAGACCAAGCGGAGAATCGAAGAACTCGGGCAGCGCTGTCTGCCCCTGCAAATCGATCTCCGCCTGAAACAGAATTGTGAAGCCGTTGTCCGCGAAACCTTGCGCTGTTTCGGACGGCTTGACGTCCTTGTGAACAACCATGCGGTCCAGTATCCGCAAAAAAGCATCGCCGCTATTTCCGAAGCCCAGTTGTACCAGACGTTCCAAACCAATATTTTTCCGTTCTTTTTCATGGTCCAGGCGGCGCTGCCCCATCTGAAGCCGGGAAGCACGATCATCAATACGGCGTCAATTACGGCCTATCAGGGCCATAAAGAGTTGATCGACTATTCCGCCACCAAGGGGGCCATCGTCACCTTCACGCGTTCCCTCGCCCTCTCTCTGATCGATTGCGGCATCCGCGTCAATGCCGTGGCCCCGGGATCCGTTTGGACGCCGCTGATTCCAGCTTCTTTCTCGGCCCGCGAGGTGTCCGTATTCGGCACCGATGCTCCGATTAAACGCGCGGCCCAGCCGTTCGAACTGGCCCCCGCGTATGTCTACCTGGCGAGCGACGATTCGTCCTTTACCATCGGCGAAACGCTGCACGTCAACGGCGGAGCGATGGTGACGGCGTAGGGGGAGCGGCGGCGGCCTGGCGGCGGCCCCGGTTCGCTCGCCGTCAACACGCCTACAGCGCCTCCAAAATGTCGCCCGCCAGCATAGAGGCGGGGTTGGCGCGCAGGGCGGCGGCCCGCTCGCCGGCCCGGCCGTGCAGATACACGCCGAGCGCGGCGGCCTGGACCGCGTCCAGCCCTTGGGCCAGCAGGCCGGCGATGATGCCGGTCAGGCAATCGCCGGTTCCGCCCGTCGCCATCCCGGGGTGGCCGGTGACGTTGACGAACACGCGGCCGTCCGGAGCCGCGACGATCGTACGCGCGCCCTTCAGGACGAGCGTCACGCCATGCTCGGCGGCGAACCCGCGGGCGACGCCGAGCCGGTCCCGCTGGACCTCGGCCGTCGTCAGGCCGGTCAAGCGGGCCATCTCGCCGGGATGCGGCGTAAGCACCGTAGCCGCTTCCCGGCGGGGCCACGCCGCGAAGCCGGAAGCGGCGAGGATGTTCAGGGCGTCCGCGTCCACGACCAGGGGACGCGCCGCGCCCTCCCACAAGGCGCGCAAATAGGCGCCTTCGCCCGGGAAGCGGCCGAGCCCCGGGCCGACGGCGAGCACCTCGCGCGCCTCCAGCAGCCGCAGCACTTCGTTCGCTGCGGCCGGGTTCCATGCGCCGGAGCCGCCGTCGGCGACCGGCGCCAGCATCAGCTCGGGCACGGCCCCGAGCAGCGGCGGCAGCAGCGCCGCCGGCAGCGCCCACGTGGCGAGGCCGCACCCGGCGCGCAGCGCGGCCTTGGCGGCCAGCAGGCCGGCGCCGCTCATCGGCAGGCTGCCCGCGGCCAGCAGCACGTGCCCGTAGGTGCCCTTGTGGCCGTCGGGCTCGCGCCGGCGGCCCGGATCGGCGCCGAGCTCGCTCAGCGCCGCCTCCGTCAAAACCGTGCCCGCCGGTTTCATCCCCGGCGGCAGGGTGCGGGGGATGCCGATATAGCGGACCACCACGTCCCCGGCAGCCCGGGCCCCCGGATACTGCGTCAGCCCCGCCTTCAAAAAGGCGAGGCTGACCGTGACCCGGGCCCGGATGCACGGATCGTGGAGCGCGCCCGTATCGGCGTCCAGCCCGCTCGGCAGGTCTGCCGCGACGATCGGCAGACCGCTGGCGTTCGCTTCCCGGATCAGGGAAGCGTAACCCCCGCGCGGCGCCCCCGTCGTGCCGGTGCCGAGCAGGGCGTCCACAAGGCCGGTGACCGGCATTTGCCGGACTCGGCTGTTCCCGCCTTGGACGCTCTCGCCCTCGACGCTCTGGCCTTGGACGCTCTTGCCTCGGACGCTCCCGCCTTGGATGCTCTCTCCCTGGACGCTCCCACCTTGGCCACTCCCGCCTCGGACGCTCCCGCCTTGGATGCTCTCTCCCTGGACGCTCCCACCTTGGCCACTCCCGCCTTGGACGCCCTCGCCCTGGACGCTCCCGCTTTGGGCACTCTTGCCTTGGCCACTCCCGCCTTGCTTCCACCCCTGCAGCTCCGCTCCGCCGCGCTCCGGATCATACACCGTGCCGGGCAAACCTAAAGCCCGGACGATGCCGTATTGGGCCGCGGCTTCCCCCCGCAGCCGCTCGGGCGGCTCGGCATACAGAAGGCTGACCGCCATCCCGGCGTCCGCCAAATACCGCGCGCAGACGAGCCCGTCCCCGCCGTTATTGCCTTTTCCGACGAGGATCAGCCAGTGCTCCCGGGACAAATCCAGGCCCGTTCCGGGATCTTCCTCCCGTATGGACTCGGCGGCTTCCCGGAAGTGCAATGCTTCCCGGTTATGAGCCTCGCCGCCGGTACCGCGGAAAGCACCGCTGCGCTCCGCGCAAAATCGCAGCACCTCCTCCGCGATGGCTCGTCCGGCATTTTCCATGAGCACCATAGCCGGAAGGCCCAGCACTTCAATCGCGTACCGGTCCGCTTCCCTCATTTGCCCGGATGTGACGAATTTCATCCTCGATTCCCCTCTTCCCTATATTACGGTCGCTGCATCGCTCACTCTGATGGACTCCGCAACGAAATTCCTGCAAAACTGCAACTATTTTTCCGATTTCGGCCAACTTTTCGCAAATTCCTGCGTATCTGCAGGTTTTTAACTCAAAGCTCGCTTAAAACTCCCCATCCGCCAAAAATTCCTGCAGATTTGCATCTTTTCGATCCTCGGGCCTCCGACCAGATCAAAATTCCTGCAGATTTGCATCTTTTTAATCCTCGAACCTCTGGTCGGGCCATAAATCCCTTCCGATTTTTCTTCGGCTTTCGGTCCTTCCCGCAGATTAGCATCTTTCCGCCCCTCCAACCTCCCGTCGGCCAAAAATCCCTTCCGACTTTTCTTCGACTTTCGGTCCTTCCCACAGATTAGCATCTTTCCGCCCCTCCAGCCTCCGTCCAGGCCAAAAATCCCTTCCGATTTTCATCTTTTTGCCTTTTAGCCCTTCTGCACCAAAGCCAGAGTCTGAGCCAGAGTCTGAGCGGCTAATAAGCGACCGTAAACCGGGCCTGGACAAACTGCGGGTCCTCGGCTTCGTCCAGCATCGCCACCGCGTAATCCTCGACCGAGATCCGGCTTTGGTCGCGTTCGTCCACGACGAGCTGGTTCATGCCGATCCGGAACTGACCTGTCCGTTTCCCCGGCTCGATGATGGCGGCGGGGCTGAGCACCGTCCAGACGATGTCGGAGTCCCGATAAATGTGGTAGGCGTCCTCGTGAGCGCGGGCAAGCGGAAGGATCTCCTCCGGAAATTCCGGCGTTTCCATCAGCTTCGTGCCCGGAGCGGCCTCCAATCCGCCGGCGCCGCCGACGGCGATAAGCCGGCGGACTCCGCCGTTTCGGACGCCTTCAATCAGGGAGCGCGTCGCCTCCGACAGCTGGCTTTCCTCGCCGAAGCGCGGCCCGTAAGCGCTGATCACCACATCGCAGTCCTTCACCGCCGCCGCAATCGAATCCGGCATCAAAATGTCCCCCGTCCGTACCTGCAGTCTTTCCCGGCCAGCCGTAAGCTTGCCCGGATCTCGCACCACCGCGGTAACCTCATGTCCGCGCCGCAGCGCTTCTTCCAATATCGCCTTCCCGATCGTTCCCGTGCTTCCGAAAATGGCTATTTTCATGGTGATCACCATCCTATTCTCTTTTTGATGAAAAATTCTCCAATAGTATGCTCCGAACCCTCAAGACTTCAACCATAAATACATGCCTTGCGAACGGGGCTGGGTATATTGGAAGCCGAATTGCGAGTACAATCGGTCGGCAGGAACGTCGGCGATAAGGCTCACGTACGTTTTAGGCGGCGCTTCCCTTTCGAGATATTCCATAATTTCGCCCATGACCCATTTCCCCAACCCTTGACCCTGGAAATCCGGCCTTACGGCAATATCGACGACCTGCATGAAGCATCCTCCGTCCCCGATGACCCGGCCCATGCCGACCAGCTCCGCTTCCCGGTACACCGAAACGGCGAAAAAGGAATTGCGGAGACCGATCGCGGCTCCTTCCCGGCTTCTTTCGCTTAGTCCGGCCTGCCGCCTTAATGCCAAATAATCCTCCAGGGAAGGGGCCTCATGAACGATTTGCAGTTTTTTTTCGTGTTCCATTCTTATTGTCCTCTCCTACTCTTTGACCGGATTCCGAAACGAGCTCTGTTTATGCCGCAAAATATACAAGCCTTCGCCATCCTTCCACTCGGCGTAGGCCACCTGCTTCGCATTGCTTGCGCCTTGACGCCGGAGCTGCTCGTAGAGCCACTCCTCCGTCTTGCCGATCAGCCGTAGGGTATCCCGGTCGACCTCCCCCTCCTCGACCAGAGCATATGAAAGGCGGGGCTGCTCCGCTTCCAAACCGAGGTCCCTCCGTTTCACCGTTTCTTCTTCCGGCTTTTTCATTACACTAAGCGTTCCGTTTGGTTCAAATATAGCATAAGCGACCTCGCCGATGAAGAACACGCCGTGCTGCCTCAGCAGCATCCGGAGTTGGTCGAAATCCAGGCTGTTTTTGCGCAGCTCCTTTAAATCCACTTCCCCGTCGCGAATCAGAATCGAGGGCTTGCCGTCCAAATGGCCGCGCGCCCGCTTGGCATGCTGGGTGAGTTTCTCGAATAAGTAGGACAAGGTTCCCCATAAAAACAAGGCGAACAACAGATGCACAAACTTCGCGTCTTCCTGGTAGACCGTATTACCCACCAGTTCGCTTAACATCAATGAAGAAACGAAGTCGAACGGGGTGAGCTGGGAAATTTCCTTCTTGCCCAAGAGCCGTGTCAGCAGCCATAATCCGATAAACCCGACGACCAGTTTCAAAGCGATTTGACCCAGTTCCATCCGTGATCCCCCCTGACCCGTAATGCCATCTATTTACCCATTTTCCCGGGCGGGTAAAAAAGGGACTCCGTTTTCCCCCGTGACGCTTGAAATTCGTCCCGATCCTATGCAATAGTGGAGGATAGGAATATCGAAAGGGTGATATCTTTTGTCACTGTCGGACTGGTTAACTTGGCTGCTGGCCCCACAGCCCGCCGCATTAACCGCATTTTTGGCGCTCGCGCTCTTCCTTGGCCTGTACGGGGGCTCCGCACTCGGCTTAAGGCGTAAAGAGCAGGCCCGGTTGCGCCGGCTCGAGGCGAGCCTAACGCTCTATGCCGCCGCGGAAAGCGCCCTGCTCCACCTGCACGCTCGAACGGAGCTTTCGCGGGCGGAGGAACAACTGCTGCTGGACCGGCTTCTCGCCTGTCGCGCCGCGCCCTACCTTTCGGAGGATGCGCTGTCGCAAATCTCCGCTTATGCCGGGGAACGGGACAGAGCCCGCCTTCCTCTGCTGCTCAAGACGCTGGAACGAGAGAACGACCGGATGTGCGCGGAGCGGGACAAGCTGTTGAGACGTACCGAAAGCCCGGGGTGGGGACAGGCGTTTTGGAGACAGCTTCGCCCGGGCATCCCTTTTTTGTTCGCGGCGGCGCTGCTCTACCTGCTCAGTTGGCTGCTGCGCACGCTGAACGGAGAAATCGTTTTAGGGAACGGGTTGGAGGAAATGGCGGCCGTATGGTCGCTGTTCGTATCCGCCCTGTTCTCCCTGGCGCTGCTGTACCCCGCGATCATGGGAGGCTATCGGCCGGGCGCGGGGGCGGTTCTGCTCCGGATCTGGTCGGTTTTGATCGCGGCGCTGTTTCTGCTTCATCTTTTGAATCCGTCGTTCGCTCCGTTCATTCTGATCCTCCAGTTGCTGCTGTTTCTCGCGGGTTTTCGCCTGACGGGCACCAAGCCGCGCAAATCACGTCCGTTTGCCGGGCATTACCGGGCGGTTCCGGAAGGGCAGCCGCTGCCGCCGTCGACTACCGAAACGGAATCGGGGACGGCGGTCAAGAGTCTCTCCGAGGCGAACCCGGAGGGCAGTGCCAAGGAGGAATAATCCAAATAGCCCCAAAAGCAAAAGCCCCCTCCCACGAAAAACGCGGGAAGAGGCTTTTTTTTCATTCGGGTCCGAATCAGGATTTGCGCAAAGACTTGGCTGCATGACGGGGCGCCGGGGCGGATTTGCCCTGTCCCCCATTCCCCAGCTCATACCGTTTGCGTTCGGTCCGCTCGACTTGGACGATCTGCCCCTCATGAACCACGATATTCAGCGATCCGAATTCCATTTCATTGAGCAGTCCCGCGATGCGTTCCAGCCAAATCTGATCTACTTTTAACGGCTTTGCCATGATGCAGCCCTCCTATTCCCGATTAAAGTCCTAAACGTGTACGTGCATAAATGGATTTAACTTTCGTGCCGGCTTTTTCGCGTAAACCAGCTCTTGAGCAGCAGCGTAACGAGCGCCAGTAAAAGCAGCAGGGACGCTACGGCAAAGGACGCGGAAAACTGATATTCGTTGTACAAAATCTCCACATGGAGGGGCAGCGTGTTGGTCTCGCCGCGGATATGGCCCGAAACGACCGAAACCGCGCCGAACTCCCCCATCGCCCGGGCGTTGCACAATATAATCCCGTACAAGAGCCCCCATTTGATATTCGGAAGCGTGACCTTCCAGAAGATGCGAAAGCCCCGGGCCCCCAGCGTAACGGCGGCTTCCTCTTCCTGAAGGCCCTGGTCCTCCATCAGCGGAATCAATTCCCGGGCCACAAACGGAAACGTCACGAACAGCGTGGCCAGAATAATTCCCGGCAGAGCAAAGATCACCTTCAGATCATGCTCCTGCAGCCAAGGGCCGAACCAGCCGTGAGTCCCGTAAACGAGGACATAGATGAGTCCCCCGATGACCGGGGACACGGCAAAGGGCAAATCGATCAGCGTCACCAGCAGCTGTTTCCCGCGAAAATGAAATTTGGTGATCGCCCAAGCCGCGGCTACGCCGAAGATCGTGTTCAAAGGAACGGTGATAACCGCCACCAACAGAGTCAGCCGTAGGGCCGAAAGAGCGGCCGGATCGGTGATGGCCTCCATGTAAACCCCGAAACCCTTTTTCAAGGATTCAATCAACACCACGGCCAGGGGAAGCACGATCAGCCAGAGCAGAACAAGGACAGCCAAGCCGATCAGAACCCATTTCATAGGCCCGGACGATCGAGTCACCGGACTTCTCCCGGCAGACGCCTTTGTTTTTGCCAGCGGTACGGAACCGGCCATGCGGTTAACCTCCTTTGTAATGAAAACAGTTGAAAAAGATGAACTAGTGCCCCATCACAAAACCTTGTTTTGCATAAAATTTCTGCACATCTGCAATTCTAGGCCAACACCTTATCCTATTCGGCGGAGCCCGTTTTCCTTTTGAAAACTAGGTTGGTGAGTTGTAATAAGAGCCTTTAACGCCGCTATTTTGTCGAATTTGGCTCTTCGGTGTGAAATAGCGGTCATTTGGGGCCTTATTTTAGTGAAAGTCGGGAAAAAACCGGATTTTTGAGCTCGCACCAGAGAAATAGGACCCTTTTTAGCCGCTATTCTTCCCGAAAAAGCGAATCTGGGCGAAATAGTAGCCCAAAACGCCGCTATTTTCTCCCCATCCATTCGCAGACCCCACTCCTAACGGGCGGTTTTGCGCACTCTGCGCTGGAGGGTATTGATGAGCAGCATCAGTACAAACGAGATGATCAGCAACAGCAGGGCGACGGCCGTAGCCCCCGCGTAATCGAACTGCTCCAGCTTGGACATGATCAGGAGCGGCGCTATCTCCGTCTTCATCGGCATGTTACCGGATATAAAAACAACGGAACCGTACTCCCCGATGCCTCGCGAAAAAGCAAGCGCGAATCCGGTCAGCAGCGGCGGCAGCAGCTCCGGCAGGACGACGGAGCGGAAGGTGCGCAGCCGGCTGGCGCCCAGCGTGGCCGCCGCTTCCTCCACCTCGGCATCGAGGTCCTGCAGCACCGGTTGAACGGTGCGCACGACGAACGGGATGCCGATAAACATCAAAGCGAGCGTAATGCCGATCGGCGAAAAGGCCAGCCGGATCCCCAGCGGTTCAAACAGCGAGCCGATCCAGCCGTTCTGCGAATAGATCGCCGTAAGCGAGACCCCCGCTACCGCGGTGGGGAGCGCAAACGGCAGATCGATCATCGCGTCGAAAATCTTTTTTCCGGGAAAATCGTATCTGACCAAAACCCAGGCTAGCAGCAATCCCAATACAGTATCGATCAGTCCGGCCGCCGCGGCGGTCAACAAACTGACCTTGTAAGATGCCAACACGCGCGGATCCGTGGCCACCTCCCAAAATTTCCCCCAGGTCAGTCCCGTAGAGTTCAACAGCAGTGCCGACAACGGAATCAGGACCACAAGACTCAGGTAGAGCACGCTGTAGCCCATCGTCAGTCCGAAGCCGGGCAGCACGCCGCGCTTGGTGGCGCCAGTTTGCATGAATGTTCATCCTTTCTTCTCGCGTTCTGGGGTTGCCCGTTCCCTTCCGGAACGCACCTCCGTCATCAACGGTCGGTTATTTGGCTAAGTAAATTTGGGAGAATATCCCTCCGTCACTGAAGTGCTTCTCTTGCGCTTGCGCCCAGCCTCCGAAAACTTCGTCGATCGTGAACAACTTGATATCCGGGAACTGGTCGGCATATTTCGCCTTTACGCTGTCCAGGGTCGGGCGGTAATAGTTCTCCGCCGCAATCGTCTGTCCTTCCTCCGAATACAGATACTTCAAGTAAGCTTCGGCCACCTCGCGCTTTCCGCGCTTGTCGACGTTTTTGTCCACGACCGCCACCGGCGGCTCCGCCAAAATGCTCTCGGAAGGATAAACGATATCGAATTTGTCGGGACCGAGTTCTTTTACGGATAACCAGGCCTCATTCTCCCAGGCCAGCAGAACGTCGCCGAGCCCACGTTCGACGAAGGTTGTGGTTGAACCGCGTGCGCCGCTATCCAATACCTTTACATGTTCATACAACTGCTTCACGAAATCCTGGGCTTTCGCTTCGTCGTTGTTGTTCTGGTGCAGCGCATAGCCCCAGGCCGCCAGATAATTCCACCTTGCCCCGCCGGAAGTTTGCGGGTTTGGAGTAACGACCTCCACGCCTTCCTTGATCAAGTCGTTCCAATCCTGAATCCCCTTCGGGTTTCCTTTGCGGACGAGAAACACGATCGTGGACGTATAAGGCGCGCTGTTCTTCTCGTACTCCTGCTGCCAGCCTTCATCGATTAAGCCGCTCTTCTGAATGGCGTCGATATCGTACCCGAGGGCCAAAGTGACAACATCGGCCTCCAGCCCGTCGATGACCGCACGGCTTTGCTTGCCTGACCCGCCGTGGGATTGCTTGATTTCGACCTTCTGCCCTTTCTCTTTCTCCCAGTAGGCGGCAAAAGCTTTATTATAGCTCTCATACAGCTCCCGCGTAGGGTCGTAGGACACGTTCAAGAGCTCCAACGTTTCCCCCGCTCCACCGCTCGTTTTCTCCCCGGAATCCGAACCGCAGGCCCCTAGAACTACCGACATCGCCAAAACCAAACTCAACAAAATCCCCTTTGTCTTCGCCTTACTCATCGGATCACTCCTCCCCTTCATTTCCATCTTTCGTTTGACGGGCAAACCCCTTTTGTCGGCAAAAAAAGCGGAGAAACGCTCCCGCCCGTTTTGGTCCGACCGAGCCGCTACCCGTGTCTGCCTTGGCAAGTAGAGCGTTCCTCCGTCCGTACGGCGAGAACCATTTTTAATTATTCCTACCTGTTTAGTATGTTATGGTGCTATTTTAAATGCCCGGAGGTTTGGTTGTCAAACCTTTTTTTGAAGATCGCCCATACCATAATGTACTCACAAGAGAAAATTCTGTCCCTGTCCAAATGCGAAAAACCTGGGGCAATGCCCCAGGTTTTTGTGTCTGTTTATCCAATTTCGGCCTTACGCCGATTCTTTCCCGCGGTACCGCCCCTTACGAGCGAACCGGCTCGATGCAAGACGGCTGCTTGATTTCCAATTCCCGTCCCGCCGCCTCAAGGCTACCGGTATCGGGATTTCTGCGAAACAGGACCACGTTGTCCGAGTGTTGATTAGCCACCAGCGCATAGTTTTCCAGAACGGCAAAATTACGCGGCCACTTGCCCCCGGTCCCCGTCCATTCCGGCGCCTCCAGCATCCCCGAGCCCGGATGAACCGCAAATTTGACGATGCTGTCATGGCCGCGGTTGGAGCCGTACAAATAGCGGCCGTCCGGGGAGAGGTGCACATCGGCGGGATAATTCTCACCGCCATACCCTTCGGGAATCGTGGAGACATGCTGCAAAATTTGCAGGTGCCCCTGGACCGGATTATACGCATACACCGTGAGCGTATTGTTCAATTCATTAATGCCGTACGCGTGTACTCCGTTCGGATGGAACGCAAAGTGGCGCGGTCCGGAACCCGGCGGCAGCTTGATCTCCCCTTCGGTGGACAGCTTTCCGTTTTCCACGCGGTAGTACACCACCTGATCGAGGCCGAGATCGGAAACATAAACATAGTCGCCTGCCGCGCTGGGGACCGCGCTATGCGCATGCGCCGCTTCCTGCCGGTCCTGACGGAATCCCTGGCCCACATGCTGCACGAGCGCGGTCAACTCTCCCGCGGCCCCATGTTCATCCAGCGCGAAACGGTTCACATGCCCGCTGGAATAGTTGGCCGCCAGCAGCCCGCCGTCCGCCGTCAAAGACAGGTGGCACGGGTCCGCTCCCTGCGTCGGGACGGAACTCAAACGTTCCAGTCCGCCGTCCGGCCGGACGGCATAGCTGACCACGGCTCCTTGCGCCTGCTCGCTTACCGCGTACAGCCGCGTCCCTTCCGGATTCAATACGAGAAAGGACGGATTTTGAATCCCCGAGGTCGAGGCCCCCTCAAGCAAGCGCAGCTCTTCCGTCTCCGCGTTCAATTCGATAAGATGAATTCCCGGCTCGGATTCCGCGGCGTAAGACCCCACGTAAAAAAGCAGCTTAACTTTCTTTGAGCTCATAACATCCATGTTCCCCATTCGCTCCTCTCTCGATTCCATCGCCGACGTCCTCCGCGCCACACCGGTTCAAAAGCCGATGCACCTCGGATAACGGGATCTCGTTAAAATAGGCTTCCAACCGATCTTCGCCGCGGTTAAAAATAAGCTCCATTGCGGAATGAATGTTGGAAGATATCCGGCAAGGCGACTGCTCATTGCCCGAACACCAGCCGGGCTGCAGCGAACCGCGCGCAAACAGCCGGTATAAATCGCCAAGCGTAATCTCCTCCAGCGCCCTGTTCAGCTGGTAGCCGCCGCGAGCCCCCTCTTTGGTAGCTACGAGGCCTTGCTTGCGCAGCAAGCTCAACACTTTCCGAACCCTTGCGGGATGGGTGGATACACTGCAGGCAATCTGTTCGCTGTTGGCCATCTTGTCTTCCTTGGTGTAAAGAAACAGAAGGCAGTGGACGGCGATGGTAAATTCGCTGTTCATTCTTTTTCCCCCTCCTTAGGCAAATTTGAAACACGACTGGTGAGTAAGGGGCTGCGGATTTGTTGCACGGCGGGAGTATGGTATAATGTTCTAGCTTAACTAGAACGGAAAGGAATTTCATATGATGAACCTTCTCAGCCCTGCTTATATGCATCTGGTCGTAACGTTCGGCGCCGTCCTTATGGCGGTCTCCGTCCTGATCATTCGCCTAAAAGCCAGCCGAAAACCCGTAACCGTCAAAAAGATCATTATCCCGCCGCTCGGCATGACCACGGGGTTCGCCATGTTCGTCGCCCCGGAGATGCGTATCCCTCTTTCATGGGCGATTATCGCCTTCGCCGTGGGATGGTTTGTGTTCTCTTATCCGCTGAACCGGACGACCCGGTTCGAAGTTATCGACGGCGAGGTTTATGCCCAGCGCTCCCCGGGGTTCGCGTATATCCTTATCGGCCTGCTGGTGCTGCGGCTCGCCCTGCACGAAGTGGTCGAGCAGTATATCTCGGTCCTGCAGACCGGCTCCGTCTTCTTCATTCTCGCTTACGGAATGATTCTGCGTTGGCGTTGGTTCATGCTGAAGAAATATCGGGAAATCACCGGCGTTCCCCGGCAAACTTAGCTTCCCACGCTTCGCATGCCGCCGCTTTCCCGGGACCACCCTTTGATGATGCAGCAGTTGCGCCCTGCGTCCTTCGCTTCATAGAGGCACTGGTCGGCTAAATAAATCAGTTCGTCCTGATCGACGCCTTGAAACGGGGCAAGACAGTGGCCGCCGATACTGATGGTCACCTTCCCGCCGGAAGCGGATCCGGCATGCATGATCTCCAGTCGTTCCACAGCCGTCCTGATCCGCTCCGCCACGGCAAATGTCCCCTGGACATCGAGGCCGGACAGCAGCACCGCAAATTCCTCGCCGCCGTACCTCGCGGCAAACCCGAAATTAGGTTTTACCTCCGCCGAAATCGTCCGGGCGATCTTCTTGAGCACGTGATCCCCGCCCAAATGTCCGTAATGATCGTTATAAGCCTTGAAGCAGTCCACATCAAGAATGAGCAGTGAAAGCGGGGTCTGCCGCTCTTCGGGAAACACCAGCTCCCATGAAATGATTTCGTCCAGTCTCCGCCGGTTGGGAATCTCCGTTAAACCGTCAAGACTCGACAGCCGGAGCAGTTCCTCATTCGCCTTTTCCAGCTTTCTCCCCGACTCAAGCAGCTGTTTATGCTGATCGGAAAGGCGAATGAACAACCGATTGACCTCGCTTACAGCCGAGCAAAGCACAACCGTCGCCGAAATTACCGAATTGACCCGGGCCAGGTACCACCCCAAGGAGTAACGGGTTCCGGCAAATACGGTGAGGAGCGTATCGAGGAACAACGCCAGCAAGGCTATGGCAATCCAGAGATGCAGTACGCTTCTCGTTCGAAAACGCAGAAGCACCAGCACCATAACCAGCAGATTCAGCCCTCCTAATACGGGACCGATCCCTAAGTCCAAAATACTTCTGTAACTCCCGACATCGATAATTTGCGGCATATGATCGGCCCCATCGGTGGCGAATTCGAACGATAGGAAGGCCGACAGAAACGTCAAAAACAGCCCTATCGCCGTATAAAAGGAAATGTCCTTTTTCGACTCCAGCGGCTGAGGATATCGAATCCCTACATATAAATATATCAAAATTCCGGCCGGAAAGCCCCCATGCCAAAATATCCAGAGCCACCCGGCCGATTGGTTATTCGCGCCAAGCATCCCCTCCTCGGAAAACACGCCGGGAAAGGTCAGAATATGTAGTGCGGTAATGATTCCGATATATAGATAGGTGCATGAAATAACGAGAAGGGACGGTACGCCGGAGGCCCGAAATTGACTGAATAGAATAAAGGCGGTCAGCAAATCCCCAAAGATAAACCAGGAGATCAGGATCAGCAAAAAAGGCTCGAAAGAGGGAAGGGTCTTCGCACCGAACGGAAGCGCTGCCACAGACAGCGCGGAAATAAACAAGGCCAGCAGCACCGCGAGCCTCCGTTGGTTCCGGTTAGAGGGAATGTCCGTGATTTGGGATCCCACTTTAAAATCGCTATGCATGGGAAGACTCCCTCCTCTTGGATGCAAGTTCTTTGTTGTCTATAATAGTTCCAAGATAGTAGATTTTGTGAACACTTGCAATCTTTTTTCTTTAAATCGCCGCAATTGGAGCGGTAAAACCCAAAAACAGGCTGTCCGCGCGAAATTACAACGCGCGAACAGCCTTGCGTAAGCGGCGGATTAACCGGCGGCATTCGTCTCGGCGGGCCGAAGAACCGAAGAGCCGATGGCCAGCAGGATTAAAGCCATCAAACCCAAAATCAGGAGCGGTAAGGTAATGGTGTGAAGCCCCCCTCCCACCGACAGTTTCTCGATAGCTTCAATCGCCCATTTTTGCGGCACGAAGTTCGCGGCCTTTTGCATGAAATCGGGCATATAGGTGATCGGCCAAAAGCAGCCCCCGAGCATGCAGGTCGGCGTGATGATCAGACTGTTCAGCATCCCGACATTTTGCGGATTCCGCATGATCCCCGCCACCGCGCTGGCGATGCCCATCGCTACGAGCATAAAGGCGGCCAGCACAATAAAATGAAGCAGCGGCGGTACATCATAGTCGTATTTCAATACATAACCGCTGAAGATCAGCACAAGGGCAATTTGGGAAATCCCGACGGTAAAGCTGCCCAGAAAATGGCCCAGCGTAATTTCCCAGGCTCTAACCGGCGCGCTGAACATCCTGGCCATGGTCCGGCGACGGCGTTCCTCCAAGATTTTGCTGACGGTGCTCCCTACCAGATTCATCAGAAACATCAGGGTAAAGCCGGTCACTACATTCAACCCCGGCTTCGGATACAGCTGAAGGTCGGTCTTGGAGGGGCTGACGGCGTGTTTCTTCGTCTGGTTCAGAACCGCGCCTAAAGCTTCCCGAATGTCTTGAGCCTGTGCCGATGACACCAGTCCTGCTGTGGACGCCGCTCCCCGCACCAGCTCTTCCAAAGTCAGCTTAAGCGTGTACGTGCCCTCGCTCACCTTTAATTCAAACATGGACAGCTTCGGTTTTTGCCCGGCCAAAAGGGAGTCCGTAAAGCCGGAGGGGATAATAAAGCCGGCCGCCGCCCGATTCTCGGTAACCTCTTCCCGCAATGCTTCTTCGCTCTCCGCTTCCTTCAGCGAATAATCCGGTTTCGCGGCCAGCTCCTCCAGCAAATAGGCGCCGGCCTTACCGTTGTCTTCATTGACATACACAATTTGAACGCCGAAGGTCCGCTCTTGTCCGAACAAGGAAACGGCCAGGGAAATCACGATGCAGGGCAGAAGGATATGCATGATAATTCCCTTTTTGGTCCCGACGGTCTGCCTGATCATATTCCAGGCTATGGTCAAACTATTCATGGTAGCCCACCTTCCGGTACGTAATTATGCCGATCAGCATCAGGACGCCGCCGAATATGCCGAGCATCAGAATATGATGGCCTATCAACGCCGGGTCGGCCCCCAGCATGATGCGGAGCAACCCCTGCATCGCCCAATGGTTGATCGTAAAGTCTCCGAGCCGCTGAATCAGATCCACCGGAATCGGCTGAAAACCTCCGCTTAAAAAGGTCATGATCACCGCGACGATTTGGACCAGCGTTCCGGCGGTCGCCCCCGACTTGCACCAAAGGGAAGCGATCACGGCGATCATCATGGAGCAGAGAATAACCAATCCGCAAATCGCCGCCAGATAGAACGGATGATTTCCCCATTCCACACCGTAGAGCCAGGAGGTGCCGAATATAATCACGGCCGCCTGCAGCGATGTGACCAGCCCGTTCCCTATGATTTTCCCCGCGAAAATCGACAGCCCGCCGATCGGCATGGACCCCAAACGGTACAAAGTCCGGTTGTCGATTTCGCTCCGCAGGCTCTCGTTGACCATGAGCCCGGAGTAGAGAAGAAACATGATCAGCATCGAGACGGCGTAGTATTGAAAAGCGGAATAGGATGCCCCGTGTTCACTGAGCGGCGCCATCTCCACAAACCCGGAGTTCTCCGCCTGCTGGACCTGTTTCATCGCCGCGGTAACGGCATGCGGTCCGAGTACGATCGCTGAGGCCTGCATCCGGTTCACTTCATCCAGATAGGCGTCGAAAATCATTTCCGCCACGTGATTTTTGGTCTGATCCTTGCCCAAAATATACTCCCATTCGGCAGTTTCCCCCCGGGTTACCCTTGCTTCGAAATCCTCCGGAATCACAACGGCAAAATCGCTTTTGCCCGAACGAAGCGACGCCTCCGCCTCGGCTCGGTTCGCCGCTGGGTCGACACGCAGCGTCTCCTTGATTTCGGGATTGCTCAGAAAGGCTTCCAGCCCCAGATCAGGCCCCCCTTCCGCCGTGGATCTCACCAGATGGACGCTGACTTGCTCCAGAGTCTGATCCCCGCCCGAATTGAACATCGGCGACAGGGCGTTTCCCAAGATGAAGATCAGCAGCAAGGGAAGAAGAAACAAGTTGAACAGCACAACCCTTGCGCGAATCAGTTTTCGAACTTCAAACGCGATGATCGTCGTTAATCTCATGCTAATCCCCCCTAGTCCCGCAGCTTGCGCCCGGTCAGGTTCAGGAACAGCGTTTCCAGCGTCGGTTGTTCGCAAACCACGGAATGAATCACGGCGTCATGCTTGGCACAGATGTACAAAATATCCTGGAGATCATTCTGCGAAGAAGGAGTGTACAGCTCAAGGTCCTGCTCCTGATGAAGCACTCGTGTGATTGTGGGATGCATCCGCAGCTCCACAAGAACCTCTTCCCGGATTCCCGTCGCTCTCATCTTGATCTTTTCCTCGCCGGAAACCCGTTCACGCAGCTCCTCCTGCGTTCCGCAAGCAATGACATGCCCCTGATCCACAATGGCTACCCGGTCGCATATCGCCGAGACTTCCTCCATGTAATGACTCGTGTAAATGACGGTGGAGCCCATCCGGTTCAACTCTCTGACCGATTCCAAAATATGATTACGCGACTGCGGGTCGATCCCTACCGTCGGCTCATCCATGATAATCAGTTTGGGGTGATGCATAATCGCGCATGCGATGTTTAGCCGCCGCTTCATACCGCCGGAAAAAGTCTTCGGCAGTTCCTTGGCCCGGTCCTCCAGACCGACGAAGGCCAGCGCCTCCGCTACCCGCGCTTTTAATTCCCGCCCGCGCAGCCCGTACAATCTGCCGAAGAAAGCCACATTGTCGGCGGCGGGCATCGACTCGTAAAGCGCCAGATCCTGCGGCACCAGCCCGATTCTCCGTTTGACCTCAAGCGGTCTTTCCTTGACCGAAAGGCCGTCGATACGGATATCTCCCTGGTCCATCCGCAGCAAACCGACCATCATATTGATCGTCGTGCTTTTTCCCGCGCCGTTGGGACCGAGAAGCCCGAAAATTTCCCCCTCTTCAATCGTTAAGCTTAGGTGATCAACGGACACCTTATCTCCATAACGCTTTATCGCGTCCTTCACTTCAACCAATGCCATGCGTCTCCCTACCTTCCTGTGTCGTTGCCTTTTCTTGACTTTAATTGTATCAGCCCCGTCTTCCCGGTGAAGGTACGGATCGTCATGACCTGAGGGTGACAAAAGTCACCTCCTATCCAAATTCGCACCGGCCCGCCTATCCCCCAAGCAGGTTCGTGCTATAATTGAGCCAGCGAAATCCGAAGGAATCCCGAATATAAGGACTGGAATGATATGCCCAAAAAAACCCTGTTCATCTTCATCCTCGGCTTTACCTTGATTCCATGCTTCTTTCATATTTATGTACTGCCCGATAAGGAGGGCTACAGTAGGTACCTGTTGCAGGTTCTGATCTTGCTTAACCTTTTTGCGGCATCCCGGTTCGTCTCCAGGGAAGCACCGCTGACGGGGTTCTCCGCCGTATTAATCTTGTACGCGTCATGGCTCGCCCATGTCTATGGCGGTATGATCAACATTGTCGCCGCGAGTCCGGTGCTGCTGTACTTCCAACTCCCGCGTCCAGGGCTGCGATTTACGCTGGCCGGCTTTCACCTGCTGGCCTTCAACTACGCCGTGCGGGACCAACCCTTGGAATGGATCGTCACGGGCAATTTGATGATGCTTGCCTTCGCCGTCCTTCTGTCCCTCCTGCGGGAGTCCGCCTTGACCAGAATGCATGCGGATCATCAATTCGATGCCTTGCGTAAAAAACACTATGAACTGGACGAAGCGAGAAACCGCCTGCTGGTCTTCACCAAACAGGTCGAAGGCGCCGCACAGGCCGAGGAACGCAACCGGATTTCCCGGGAGCTGCATGACGAGGTCGGCCACCGTCTGATCCGGGCCAAAATGATGATGGAAGCCGCCCTGCAGGTCATTCCCGGCGATCCGGACAAAGGCATGGGCCTGCTGCTGCAAATCCGTGACCAGCTGTCCTCCGGACTCGATGAAATGCGGGCGGCCGTTCGTCGGATCAGACCGGCCGGCGAAGCGGCAGGCATCCTTTCTTTGCGGCAAATGCTGGAGGAGGTCGGCAGGGAGACCGGGGTCCGCACCCGGCTGACGCTTGAAGGCGATCCCTGTTCCCTGTATCCCAGCCAGGAGCTGATTCTGTACAAAAATGCCCGGGAGGCCATTACCAATGCGCTGAAACACGGTCGGCCCGAAACGGTCGACATTGTGATCGCCTACGATGCCCGGGAAATCACCATGGCCGTAAGCAACGACGGCGCCCTTCCCGGCCAGGTGCCACCATCGCAAACCGGCGGCATGGGCATGCAGGGGATGAAAGAGCGCTGCGCCTTGGCCGGCGGAAGCCTTGATGTCGTGCTTGAACCGATGTTTACGGTAATTACAAAACTACCGGTGACGCAGCGCTCGGGGATCATTTAAGTTACAGAGCAAGATACAGGTGCGGTACATAGATGAGGATCATCAGAGAAAAGACATCAAAAGGGGAGGACCCGATATGCCAAATTTAACTTTATTTATTGTGGATGACGATCCCTTTATCCGGGAGAGCTTAACCCTACTCATCGGCATGGATCCGGACATCGAGGTGATCGGTTCGGCCGGGAACGGAGCCGAAGCCGCCGAGCGGTTGCAGACCGGCGGAACGGTGCCGGATGTGGTACTTATGGATATCCGCATGCCGGAATGCAATGGAGTAGAAGGAACAAAAAGAATCAAGGCGCTCTTTCCGGACGTCGCGGTACTTATGCTGACGACTTTCGATGACGATGAATTCATCCTGGAGGCGCTTCGCAACGGGGCGAGCGGCTATTTGCTCAAAAACATTCCGCCCGACCGGATCATTCAGGGCATCAAAACCGTTCACGGCGGGAACATGTTGATTCACCCGGATATTGCGCGGAAGCTGACCGGTCTGCTGCGCCCTACTCCCGCCCCTCCCGCCGACGACTGGCTCCAACGCGCCGGATTGACGGCGACCGAGCACAACGTGCTCCGCCTGATCGCCGACGGTTTGTCCAACAAGGAGATCGCCGGCCAGCTGTTTCTGAGCGAGGGAACGGTCAAAAATTATGTGACCGACATTCTCGGCAAGCTCGAAGTCCGGGATCGCACGCAGCTCGCGATCCTGTACTGGAAGGGGCGAAGCGGGGCTTAGCGTGCTGGATTGGGCGGGCGCGCGCTTCCCCGGCCGGCCGCGAAGCATGAACGCACGTCACCTGCCCGGCCTTATTCACCTAGCCGACTTATTTACCTGCCTTGCCTATTCACCTGCCCTGCCTATTCACCTGTCCGGCCTTATTCACCTACCTGGCCTAACTCACCTGCCCGCTTATTCACCTGTCCGGCCTCACTCACCTGCCTGACCTTATTCACCTACCCGACCGGACCCTTTTCGGATCTTCCCGGACCCTCCCGGTTCTTGGCCTTGGGCCGACCGCAAGCATGAACGCACGTCACTCGGCGGCGCTAACGGTCACGGTCTCTAACGGACATAATAGACGCTATTTCGCAATAATCCGCACTTTCGGAATTCTAACGGAAATAATAGCGCCTATTTCCCCCACTTCCCACCGAAATGACTCGGTTTCTCCGAAATAGCGGCTACTGCGTCCGTTAGAATCTGAAATCGGCCCATTTGGACGAAATAGCCGCTATGGCTTCCGTTAGATTTTTTCGGCCGGGCCCAAGAGGGTCCGGCCTTATTCACCTACCTGGCTAATTCACCTGCCCTGCCTATTCACCTGTCCGGCCTTACTCACCTGCCTGACCTTATTCACCTACCCGCTTATTCACCTGTCCGGCCTCACTCACCTGCCTGGCCTAATTCACCTACCCGACCGGACCCTTTTCGGATCTTCCCGGACCCTCCCGGTTCTTGGCCTAGGGCCGACCGCAAGCATGAACGCACGTCACTCGGCAGCGCTAACGGTCACAGTCTCTAACGGACATAATAGGCGCTATTTCGCAATAATCCGCACTTTCGGAATTCTAACGGAAATAATAGCGCCTATTTGCCCTACTTCCCACCGAAATGACTCACTTTTTCCGAAATAGCGGCTACTGCGTCCGTTAGAATCTGAAATCGGCCCATTTGGACGAAATAGCCGCTATGGCTTCCGTTAGATTTTTTCGGCCGGGCCCAAGGAAGGTCCGGTCTTATTCACCTGCCTGGCTAATTCACCTGCCCTGCCTATTCACCTGTCCGGCCTTACTCACCTGCCTGACCTTATTCACCTACCCGCTTATATACCTGCCCGGCCTTATTCACCCACCGGACCCTTTTCGGATCTTCCCGGACCCTCCCGGTTCTTGGCCTTGGGCCGACCGCAAGCATGAACGCACGTCACTCGGCAGCGCTAACGGTCACGGTATCTAACGGACATAATAGGCGCTATTTCGCAATAATCCGCACTTTCGGAATTCTAACGGAAATAATAGCGCCTATTTGCCCCACTTCCCATCGAAATGACTCGGTTTCTCCGAAATAGTGGCTACTGCGTCCGTTAGAATCTGAAATCGGCCCATTTGGACGAAATAGCCGCTATGGCTTCCGTTAGATTTTTTCGGCCGGGCCCAAGGAAGGTCCGGCCTTATTCACTTGCCTGACCTTATTCACCTGCCGCTTATATACCAGCCCAGCCTCACTCACCTGCCCGGCCTCCAAAGGGAGGCTGGCCGCCCCAAGTCCGCGCAAACGCGCCGGGCCGTGCTCCGCCCCGGTCAAGGCTGCGTCCAGCTCCCGCTCCCCAAAACATAAAAGCCGCCCCCCGAACATACACGGGAGGCGGCTTTTAGATCGCATGCTATATCAGGTTGGAGCGTAATTACCGGTCCACTTTGACGGCATTGGTGTTAACCAGCTGCGGGAGCATCTTCATCCCTTTCGCCATTTCCGAGGAGCACAACGGACATACCGGAACATAATTAAACGCAAAGTTATCCCTCATCCATCCGTTGCAATCCTCACTCATGCAAGACCATACCGGCGTGTTCTCCTCAGGAATTTCTTCAATCGTTTTTTTACGGTAGTTCATGGTTACCTCCTAAGATAATAGTTTGGCTTTGGCGAGATCCCCAACCTTTAAACTATATGCCGTTTGGGTAAAAATAAAAACTGCTCTTAACGCACGCGTTAAGAGCAGCCCATGCCTGCATTACAGTTTTACGACGTTCTCGGCTTGCGGTCCGCGGTTGCCTTGAACAACGTTAAATTGTACACGTTGGCCTTCGTCAAGCGTTTTGAAGCCTTCGCCTGTGATCGCGCTGAAATGAACGAAAACATCGTTTCCGCCTTCAACTTCGATAAAGCCGAAGCCTTTTTCTGCGTTGAACCATTTTACTGTTCCAGTTTCCATAGTGAATTACCTCCTGTTTAAAGATTAACATGCTCCTTTTTTACATAAAAAAATTCACACATTGAAAAAAGTTCATTTTAGAAATTGACACTCTTTTCAATACGTGAATATCACTTCTTAATTCTTCAGTTGATCTCATTATACTCCCCTCCGAACCAAAATGCAAATCCCAAAGAAAGCCTTTACCAAAACTGGACATAAACCGGGGCCGCGTCTATAATGACTATTGTAATCCGCAGTTTATAGTTCAGGGGAGCTGGAAAAGGCCGGCTGAGATTGTATCCCGCAAGATACTGACCCTTAAACCTGATCTGGGTAATGCCAGCGTAGGAAGAAAGCTTTAGCATGGGCTTATTGTCATTTTCCATGAACCTACGC
Organism: Paenibacillus sp. alder61; assembly: GCF_020179875.1. NCBI lineage: Bacteria > Bacillati > Bacillota > Bacilli > Caryophanales > Paenibacillaceae > Paenibacillus > Paenibacillus sp. alder61. The sequence goes on along the minus strand of NZ_JAIUDG010000004.1, from coordinate 137,207 downwards.
GTCCCGATCCGGGGCGCTTTTTTTGTGCCGACAGGAGAAGAACGGGGACGCCACCATATCAGATTATTCGGAACTTCACATGAACGTGACTGCGGAAATTCATATTCCATATCAAAGGAGAGAATTTCTGTGAAGCAAAATTCCTGGCCGCTGCTCGCCTTGTGCGCCCTGCTGCTCACTTTAACGGCTTGCGGGCAGTCCGCCGGCAAAACCGCGGAGACTGGCTCAGCCGCATCCGGCGCGAAAACGGCCGAAAAGCCGCGCGATGTCAAAATCGTGCTCGATTGGAGCCCGAACACCAACCATACAGGCCTTTACGTAGCCAAAGAACAAGGCTACTACGAAGAAGAAGGGCTGAACGTGGATATCGTTCTGCCAGGGGCCGGAGGCGCTGACGCCATGGTCGCGTCGGGGGAGGTGCCTTTCGGGGTGAGCGTGCAGGAGAACGTCACTCAAGGGCGCATTCAGGGCGTTCCGCTGGTCTCCATCGCCGCTGTCATCCAGCATAACACCTCGGGCTTTGCCGCGCCTGCCGACAAGGGGATCAAGACCCCGAAGGACTTTGAAGGCAAAACCTACGGCGGCTGGGGCTCCCCGGTCGAGGAAGCCGTCATGAAATCGATTATGGACCAAAGTGGGGCCGACGTCGGCAAAGTTAAATTCGTCAATATCGGAGAGGCCGATTATTTTACCGCGGTCAAACGGGACATCGATTTCGCCTGGATCTTCTACGCCTGGACCGGCATTGAAGCCGAACTGCGCGGCGAACCGCTGGATATGCAGTATGTGAAGGACTATTCGAAACAACTGGATTACTACACCCCGGTCATCGTGACGAACGAGAAGACGATCGCGGACGATCCCGAGCTGGTCAAAGCCTTCATGCGCGCCACCTCCAAAGGTTACCGCTATGCGATCGAGCATCCGGAGGAATCCGCGGAAATGCTGCTGAAAGCCGTTCCGGACCTGGACAAAGATCTCGTTGTGGCCAGCCAAAAATGGTTGAGCCCGAAGTACCAGGAGGATGCCGCCCGCTGGGGGGAACAAAAGCGCGAGGTTTGGCAGAATTACTCCGACTGGATGCATGAACGCGGATTGCTGGAAAAACCGCTCGACACGGACAAAGCGTTTACGAACGAATTTTTGCCGGAATCATAATCAGTAAGAAACCCATAACCACCAATTCGGATCATGGAGAGGATGAAACCGTATGCCAAACGCACTGCTCAGCATTCAAATCATTCCCAAAACCCCGAACGGAGAAGATGTCATTCCGTACGTGGACCGCGCCATCGAAGTCATTCAGGCCTCCGGCGTCAAATATCAGGTCAACCCGCTCGAAACGACCATGGAAGGCGATTTGGACGAACTGCTCTCTATCGTGAAACAAATGAATGAAGCCGTTGTCGATTTCGGGAGTACGGGCGTTATTTCCCAGATTAAAATCTCTTTCAATCCGAAGGGCGTCAGCATGGACAAGCTGACCGAGAAATACCGTCCATGAAGCTCCGCCGGCTCTGGAACCATGCATGGCCGCCCTTAGTGGCGGTCATCCTGTTTTTATTCCTGTGGCAAACGGCGACCTCCCTGTTTCACATTGAAAAGTGGATTCTCCCAAGCCCGTCTGATATCGCAAGGGAAGCCGCCGCCAACCCGTCCGGACTGTGGGAGCATACACAGGCCACCTTGGAACTCATGATCCTCGGTTTTGCGATCGGAACGGGATTCGGCCTGCTTGTGGCCTGTTTGCTCCATTATGTCCCGTTTTTGAAATCATCGCTGTACCCTCTGATCATTCTCAGCCAGAATGTGCCTACCATCGCGCTGGCTCCGTTGCTCATGATCTGGTTCGGTTTCGGCATACTGCCCAAAATTATCGTCATTACGCTGGTCTGCTTCTTCCCGGTCGCCGTGGCGGCGATGGACGGATTGACCCGAACCGACCGCGTGATGCTCGACTATATGCGGATGACGGGGGCTAGCCGGAGCGAGATTTTCCGCAAGCTGGAGATCCCCCATGCGATCCCTTCCATGCTGTCCGGCGTCAAAATAGCCGCCACCTATAGCGTCATGGGCGCGGTCATCGCCGAATGGGTCGGCGCCGAGAAAGGCATCGGCTACTATATGATGCTGCAGAAGGCTTCCTTCCGCACCGACCGGATTTTCGTGGCCATCGCCATCATCGTGGCCGTCAGCCTGGCTATGTTCGCCATCATCGCTCTGCTGGAAAAATGGCTGGTCCGCTATAAACCGGCTAATGACGACAAATAGAAAGAGGTGTCAAGCAATGACGCATACGGTCCAATCGCCGCTCACCCAACCGCTGCCAGCCCAGTCGCCGGCCCTTGAGGTCAGGGAGCTTCGCCTCTCTTTTCGCGAGCGGCGGAATACCCTCCCCGTCCTTGACGGAGTCTCCCTCGCCGTGGCCAAGGGGGAATTCGTTTCGATCATCGGTCCGTCGGGCTGCGGCAAAAGCACGCTGTTTCATGTCATCGGCGGCCTGTTGAAACCCGATGCGGGAAGCGTAATAGCGGGCGGAGCCGAAGTCACCGGGCAGCGGGGCTTAATCAGCTATGTGCCGCAAAAGCCGGCCCTCTTCCCTTGGCGGACTACGCTCGACAACGTGCTGCTGGCCCGGGAAATTTCGGGCGGCGCAGGCAAGGAAGCTCTCGCCGAAGCCAAGGAATGGCTGGTCAAGGCGGGACTCGGCGGCTTTGAGAAAGCCTATCCCCACATGCTGTCGGGCGGTATGCAGCAGCGGGCCGCTTTTCTCCGCGGACTGCTGGCCCCCCAGGAAGTGATGTGCCTGGACGAGCCCTTCAGCTCGCTGGACGAACTGACCCGTACGGAGATGCAGCACTGGCTGCTGGATTTGTGGGAGGCCCGGCGCCGCTCGGTTATCCTGATCACGCACAGCATCGAGGAGGCGCTGATGATGTCGGATACGATTTATTTGCTCTCCAACCGACCGACCCGGGTGATTCACCGGATCGAGGTCCCTTTTCCGCGGCCCCGCCGGGAGGAACTGACGGAGGACACCGCTTTTCTGAGGCTCAAAAAAGAGATCGGCATGCAAATGAGAGAAGAACAACGTAAGAGGCCAAACTGACCGCGGTTTCCCCGGTCCGTTTGGCCTTTAAGCTATTATGTATAAATGGATTCAGAGTGAAAATATGCTTAATGTCTCGATCGGCAGCTTGACCATGGCATGTACGACGTCCGGATCAAACTGAACATTGGCGTATCGGATTAACTCCAGCCTGGCTTCGCTCACCTGAATGCTCCGACGGTACACCTTATTGGAGGTCATGGAATCAAACGCGTCAATCACCGCGCAGATGCGGGCGCCCAAAGGGATTTCCTCGCCGCTTAATCCGTCCGGATATCCTCTGCCATCCCATCTTTCGTGGTGATGCCGAATGATCTGCACGATTTCCTTGGAGAATCCCGGATTGCTCTCCGCCATCCTGGCACCAACGATCGGATGCTGCTTAATCAAATCCCACTGGCTGCTGGTGAAGGGCTCCCTTTGCGTCAAAGTCTCCCGGGGAATGACCGACTTTCCGATATCGTGTAAAAAACAGCCTCTCACCAGCTGTCTCGTTTCTTCATCACTCAGTTCAAGAGGCTCCGCGATTTTCTCGGCCAGCATGGCGACCCGCGAAGAATGATAATAGACTTCGGGGTGCTTATGAAGCAGTATGCGCAGCCACATCGCGGCATCCGGGTCTTGGTTTAGATTTAAGCGTTCAATATGTAGGTCGGAATCGTTCACCGGCTTACGCCTCCTAAAACTTGGAAGTCCTGTCATGCATCATTAACATTATAGGTCAAAAGTTGCGAACTGACTAGGAATAAAGTGATAATACCCTTAAAAATGAAGTTTTTAAATCCTTTTTCGCAGATAAGGAGAAATTCGTGATGATTGACGCCCATATCCACCTGGATTTATATGAGGAGCCCGAACGAACCCATCTGCTGCGGGAAGCGCAACAACGAGGGATCGAAGGATTGATCGGCGTCTCCATGCACCTGGATTCCTGCCGGAGCAACCTGGCTCTGGCGGACCAGTACCCCGGACTCATCCACCCGGCCTTCGGCTTTCATCCGGAGCAGCCCCTTCCTTCGCCCGAAGCCGAAAGGAAGCTGTTCCAATGGATGGAAGCCCATGCCTCCCGAATGGTCGCGGTCGGTGAAATCGGGCTACCTTATTACACCCGGCAGGAAATGAAAAAGCGCGGGGAACCCACGGAGGCCTTTCCCCTGGAGTCGTATCTCTCCTTCCTCGACCGTATGCTGGATCTCGCGAAGCGCCTCGATAAGCCGGTCGTGCTCCACGCCGTTTACGAGGACGCCGAATTGGCCTGCGATCTTCTGGAACGGCACGGCATCGCGAAGGCGCATTTCCACTGGTTCAAGGGCGCCAAGCCCACGATTCGCCGGATGGCCGAGCGGGGATACCTCATATCTTTTACCCCCGATCTGTTGTATGAAACCGAAATCGCCGCGCTGGCCCGCTACTATCCGCAGGACCTCGTGATGGCGGAAACCGACGGCCCCTGGCCTTTTGAAGGGCCTTTTGCCGGACAGCCTACACGGCCGGACATGATCCGCGAGGTAGCCCAGGCCTGGGGCCGGCTGCATGGTCTCTCCTATGGAGAAGCCGCGGACAGGTTGACGGAGAACACCCGGGCTTTTTACCGGATATAGAAGTAAAACTTGAGCATGCGATGTCTATTGACAATCGCTGCTCCGCGTGAAATAATTTGACATATATCTAATTAGTTGAATATCAAAAAAGGAGGCCAACGAATGCAGCTCGACCGCATCGTTCAATTTCATAAAACGGTAGGCGACGTGACGCGAATCCGGATCATCGCGCTTCTTAAGAACGGCCCGCTTCACGGGCAAGCTTTGGCGGGCAAGTTGGGGGTCTCGCCGCCCACGGTAACCCACCATATGACCAAATTGCGGGAAGCCGACCTGATCTACGAACGCCGGGATAAGAACACGATTTATTTTTATCTCAACGAAAAAAGCCTCGCTTTGCAGGCTCGGGCCATCTTAACCGTCGGAGACGGAGGCGCCGACGCAAGCGGGGATCCGGGGGGTGAGAAAACATTGGACCGCATGGCGGTACTCCGTAACTTTTTTACCAAAGACGGCCGGTTAAAGCACTTGCCCGCTCAGCAAAAGAAGAAGCGTATCGTGCTGGAGCATTTGATTCAGGGCTTGGAGCCGCACCGAAAATACGCCGAGAAGGAGATCAACGAATACATTCTCAAATTCCACGAGGATTTTGCCACGATACGCCGGGAATTTATTATGCACCAGTATATGTACCGGGAAGACGGCATTTATGAGCTAAATCCGCCGGAACTGTGGGAGAAGCCTTGAGCCGTGCCATCCGGCGCGAGGATAGATATAGATCATGCGGGATAATGCGGCCAGGAGCCTGCCTGGTCTCTTTTTTCGTCAACTAATTAGATATTTATAAAATTAGATGTCAATAAAATTATTGGATTATGGAGGATAACTATCATGATGAACCCCTGGGCCGTTCTGCGAAAAGAAAAAGACTACGCGAGACTGTTTGCGGCCGGGATCGTGAACGGCATGGGGGACCGATTCAGCCAAGTCGCCGTGCTTGGCCTCGTGCTGTCGCTGACCGGTTCCGGCCTTGCGGTCGGGATCACCTTTGCCATCCGGCTCATTCCTTACCTGATTTTTGGGCCGCTCGGCGGCATGCTCGCCGACCGGTTGTCCAAAAAACGGGTAATGATCGCTACGGACTTGATCCGGGCCGTTTTCGCCCTGACTCCGCTGCTGGTCCGCGAGCCTGCGGACATATGGCTGATCTATGTAAGCTCCTTTCTGCTGTCCGCGGGAGAAGCCATCTATGCCCCCGCCCGCATGTCGGCGATCCCCCGCCTGGTCCGAAAAGAGCATCTGCTTCAAGTCAACAGCCTTGAGGAGGTCATGACCGGGCTCGTGCTGATCGGGGGTTCGATCAGCGGCGGGTTCGTGGCCGCCTTGTTGGGCGTCGAGGTCTCGTTCCTCCTCAACGCCTTGTCCTTTCTGGCCACCGCCCTGCTGCTCGCCCGGCTGCCGCAGCTCCGCGGCGCTGCGCCCGACGGTACCAGCGCCCACGGCCCGGGTCAGGCCGCCCCGGCCGAGAGCGCTGACGGCGCCGCCCTGCAGGCTTCGGCCCCCGCCGGCGCACAGGCTTCAGCCCCCGCCGGCGCATCGGCTTCGGCCCCTGCCGGCGCGCCTGCCGCAGCCGCCTTCCGCGAGCTTCTCGCCCGCTCCCCCTTCCTCCGGCTCATGCTGCTCATTTTTGCGGTCTGGCCGATCGGGGACGGCATCTTCAATATATTGCTCAGCGTCTATGCGGTGGAAGTGTTTCACATGGGCGATCTCGGGATCGGGCTGCTGTATGGAGCGCTTGGCGCCGGGCTCGTCGCCGGTTCCGCACTGACGGGGCGGTTCGCCCGGCAAATCAAGGCCGCCGCGGTGCTGACCTTACTGCTGGAGGGGATATGCCATATTCTGATCAGCCAAAGCGGATCGTTTGGTCTGCTGGTGCTCCTGCTGGCGGGAACGGCGATATGTTCGGGCATCGGGAACGCCTGCAACCAGACGATCCTGATGATGATCGTCCCCGAAAAAATTCGGGGCAGATTTATGGGTACGCTGGCTGCGCTGCAAAATACGATCATGGGGGCGGCGATGTTTCTCGGCGGGCTACTGCTGGAAGTCCTGTCCCCCCGGATGCTGGGTCTGATTGGAGGGGGGCTGCTTACGCTCAGCGGAGCTGTATTTGCCATCCTTTATTGCGCCTCCCGTACGCTCCGCGCAGCCCCCGTCTCCGGCGACATATCTGAAAAGGCCGGGGAGTAATAAGCTTCAGATAGCGGGATGCACTCCCGCTAATTACGAAAAAACCTCCCGTGTCTTTCAACCGCGAGACTCAAAGGCAAGTATGCCTTGAAGCAGGTTGAAATCACAGGAGGCTTTCCCGCTCACTTCAGTCCGAATCCGCGCCGCTGCAAAAATTCCCGCATATGAAGCCGGGCCGGCTGCGCGAGCTTCTCCGCCATCAAAACGGACCAAGGGGTGTCCTTCATGCCGCCGGTCCGTTCCCGCAAATACTTCACCATCGTTTCATCGTAGGCTTTTACACCTGATTCCGAACGTTCTGCGTCATAGCCTTCCCAATGTAAAACCGCCTCCAAGGGCAACCGGGGCCGCAGCCCGGGCTCCTGGTCCGGATAGCCGACGCACATGCCGAAGACGGGGTAGACCAGCTGCGGTAAGCCTAACAGCTCGGCCACCTCCTGGCTCCGGTTGCGGATGCCGCCGATATACACGATGCCGAGCCCCATCGATTCCGCGGCGACCGCGCCGTTCTGGGCCGCCAAGGCCGCATCGACCGTCGCTACGATAAAATTCTCCACCGAGGACTCATAGGTTTCGGCTCCCGCCGGCAGATGGCGTTCCGCCGCCGCTTTCAGCCGGGACAGATCCGCGCACCAAACCAAAAATACCGGGCATTCCGAAATATAACCCTGATTCCCGCATAATTCCGCCAGCTTGTCCTTCCCGGCTTGTTCGGTGACGGCGATAACGCTGTAGGCCTGAACATTGCTGGAGCTGGACGCCATCTGGGCGGCGGCGACGATTTCCTCCACTTGTTCCCGGCCAACCGGGCGGTCGCTGTATTTTCGGATCGAACGATGATTTTTCAGTAGAGACATGACCTCATTCATTCGCTTTCACTCCCAATCCCAACATAATAAACCGGACGGCCTGCTCCGGGTAGTTCTCCGCGAAATCCTCCTCACGGAGATCGACCAGATGTTCCAGATTGCCAAATCTTTTATGCGATAAAGCCACGCCAAACACCATCAGCAGCGCGGAGGTCATGGACTCAAACCGGAAATCCCCCCGCGCCTTGCCGCGGACCAACAGATCCTTCACCGTCAACCAGACCGGATTCAGGAACGAGAACACGACGCCGAGCCGCGGAGACTGAAGCGTCAGTTCCTGCTGCACGATGTCGCTCAGCTCCTTTTCCTGCATCGTGAATTTCACGATTTCCCCTGCGACCAGCCGCAGTCCTTCGACAGGATCAGTCAGGATGGCCTCGTTCTCTTTGAACGCTTCCGGAGTGCCGGGAAAAAAGTGCTCGAAGATCGCCCGGAACACCTTCTCCTTGCCCCCGAAATGATAAGATACCAGCGCCACATTCGCTCCGGCTTCCTCGCAAATTTGCCGGACGCTCGTCCCTTCAAATCCCTGCTTGGCGAACAAGCGCTTGGCCGACTTCAAAATTCGGATTTTCACGTCTGTTTCAGCCTGTTCCATACCCTCGACCCCTTAACTATTCTAGACCCATTATGGAACTTTCATCACCGGTTCGCAAGGACGGGCGCGCGGCAAGTTATAGTCGGCTAGTCTTGAACAACTGTTCCAGGCTTGACGAGAACCTGCGATTCCTTCGCCGGACCACGTTTGCGCCCTTTTACCAGCTCCGCCGTCAACCCGATGGCCAGGCTGACCCCCATGATGACGACCAGACGAAGCATGTCTGAAGCGACCGCTCCGCCGGCCCCGGTAAATTGCACATTCATCAACCCTTCAACGGCGTAGGTAGCCGGAAGGTAATCCCCTACGGCTTGATAGAAACCGCTCAGAAGCTGACGCGGCACCATGGCGCCGGAGGAGACCAGTTGAAGCGACAGCCCCGCGATATTGAACAGCATCCCGGCCATACCGAACAGCAGCAGGAACATCTGCGTAAAGAACAGAAACGTCAGCACCAGCAGCGATTGGAACATCCAAAATACAAAGAATCCCTGCTCCGCTTGCCCGCCCAAAGCGAAGACCAGCGATGTCCCCACCAGCGAAACAAGCAAGGACGCACCCACGTTGAGGACGACACGCGCCGCAAACCGGCTTCCGCCCGAGATGCCCGGATTCGTTCCGGCCGCCGCCTGCTGCAGGTTCATGCCCATAATCATCGAGCCGACAAAAGAAGCCAATACCAGCATCATCGGGACCATTTGGTTGTTCATACCGTCGATGGGATGAACGACGTCAACTTGCGAGGCCACTTTGGTCGACAAGCCTTGTGCGAGCTGCCCGGCCTGAGCCTCCGGTAAGGCCATCTCCTGAAACGCCGTCTGGATCGCTTGAGTGGATACGAGCCGGTTCAACGACTCCGTGATTCTTGCCGCCGCGTTCTCCATCACGGACTTGACCATGGAGGCGTTGGAACCGTTGATCGTATATTGGAGCGTACCCGCTTGCCCCGGGGTTTGCAGCGTTTGACCGAATTTTTCGGGGATCGTCATGATCATCTGGACTTCCCGGTCCTCCAAGGCTTGCTTCGCCTCGTCAGCCGTCAAGCCCGTCTCCCACGCAAACGGGACGGATTGCCGCAGCCCGCCGACCAGCTTTTCGCCAAACGCCCCATCCTCGTTGACCACGGCGATTTGAAACGAACTCACCCGTTCGTTGACCCCGTCGTAAGCGGTCATCCAGATTAAACTGAAAATAACTTGAAACATCAACGCCGTGATGATTCCGATTTTGGTTTGCGGCGCTTTGAGATACGCCTGAAGACTTTTTTTCATTTTCTCTTCCAGCTCCTTAAACAATCGTTTAAAACGTTTGTTTAAATCATAAAGAGTTCCTGGATGAATGTCAATCTTATTTTTTTATATTTAAAATTTATGATGCTGTAGATGAAAGCACCTCCGCTTTCGCCCATCTATCGCTCATCAAACAAGCTTATTTCACAGGGAGCTCCGGCAAAAATTTGCGCCCAGTTCGGAACAAAACCTGATTACTGGAACCCGCAGCAGGAAATAAGGCGGTGGCGTTTTTGACCGCTATTATTGCCATAGAGCCGAATCGGGCCAAAAAAGCGGCCCAAAAGGCCGCTTTTCCTGCTGTTCCTGCTTTACCTACTGTTCCTGATAGTGCCGCTTTTCCCGCCCCTCGCTCACAACTTCACTCTTTGCAGCCTTAAGGCATTTAGCACGACGGATACCGAACTCAGTGCCATAGCTGCCCCGGCTAACCATGGGGCCAGGAATCCAAGCGCCGCGACGGGGATTCCGATGACGTTATAGGCCAGCGCCCAGAACAGGTTCTGTTTAATGTTCGACATCGTCTTTTTACTCATAAAAATAGCGTCCGGAATACTGTTCAAGTCCCCTCTCATGAGCGTGACGTCCGCCGCCTCCATCGCCACATCCGTACCGGTTCCGACCGCCATGCCGATGTCGGCCGTAGCTAGAGCGGGGGCATCATTTATGCCGTCTCCGACCATCGCCACTTTCTTCCCGGATTCCTGAAGCTTCTTGACCTCGGCGGCCTTGCCCTCAGGCAGAACCTCCGCCAATACCTTGCCGATTCCCGCCTGTGCCGCAATGGCCTTCGCGGTCCGTTCGTTGTCGCCGGTAATCATAATGACTTCGATGCCGAGATTTTTCAGGCGTTTCACCGCTTCTTTGGACGTCTCTTTGATCGTATCCGCTACGGCTACCATGCCGGCGTACCGACCCTCTACGGCGACGAGCATGGCCGTTTTTCCCGACTCCTCCAATCGATTCATCTTATCAAATGCGCTCTCGGCCTGGATACCAAACTTCCGCATCAGCTTTCTGGTGCCGATGTGCAGCTCAAGCCCGCCGATAATCGCGCGGATTCCATAACCGGGAATCGCCTCGAATTGCTCCGTTTGCGGCAGCTCGACCCCTTTTTCCTGAATACCCGCGACAATGGCTTCAGCTAACGGATGCTCGGAGTTTTTCTCCGCCGCACCGACGAGCCTTAAAAATGTCAGTTCCTCCATTCCGTTTTCAATGATGACATCGGTCAGTTCCGGTTTTCCTTTGGTCACGGTTCCTGTTTTATCCAGGACAATCGCATCGATCCGATGCGTGGCCTCCAAATGCTCGCCGCCTTTGAAGAGAATCCCGAGTTCGGCGGCACGGCCCGAACCGGCCATGATCGAGGTTGGAGTTGCCAGACCAAGGGCGCACGGGCAGGCGATAACCAGGACGGCGATAGCCTTCTCAAGCGCACTCGCGAAGCTTCCCGGTTCCACCGCAATATACCATACTAAAAAAGTCACGACGGCGATGCCTACGACGATCGGGACGAATATCCCCGAAATGACGTCGGCCACCCGCTGGATCGGAGCTTTCGAGCCTTGCGCCTCTTCAACCACTTTGATGATTTGCGCAAGCGCTGTTTCTCTGCCCACTTTGGTCGCCTTAATCTGCAGCATCCCGTTTTTATTGATCGTTGCACCGATCACCTTATCCCCCGCGCGTTTCTCCACCGGAATGCTCTCCCCGGTCAACATCGACTCATCCACGGAGGAAGTACCGCTTACGACCTCGCCGTCCACGGGAATCTTCTCCCCCGGCTTCACGACAACAACGTCACCAACCAAAACCTGTTCGACCGGCACGGTCATCTCTTGCCCCGCTCTGATCACGGTGGCGGTTTTGGCTTGCAAGCCCATCAGAGTCTTGATGGCTTCCGAAGATCTGCCCTTGGCAAGTGCTTCAAAAAGCTTGCCCAGCAAAATCAAGGTAATCAATACGGCGCTGGTTTCATAATAAAGGTCGACTTGATGATGCCCATGGGCATTTATCGTTTCTATCGTTTGATAGAGACTATAGAAATAGGCGGCCGAAGTGCCGAGCGCAACCAGGACATCCATATTTGCGCTGCCGTTCCGGAGCGCCTTGTAGGCCCCGATATAGAATTGTCGGCCGATAATAAACTGGACCGGCGTGGCAAGCGCGAATTGGAACCACGGATTCATAAACAGGTCGGGAAGCCAAATGAACGAAGTGAATGAAAAGTGACTGACCATCGCCCAGAGCAGCGGAAAAGACAGCAGCGCCGAAACCAGCAGTTTAAGTTTCTGGCGTTTGATCTCTTGTTGCCGATGATCCCCGGATTCTTTTTTCTCGCCTTTAAGCGCCGCCTTGTAGCCGATTTTTTCAACCTTCTGAATCATATCGGCCGGGGTAACCTCTGCCGGATTATATTCGACATGCGCCGTCTCCAAAGCCAGATTCACGGTCGCCTTCGAAACCCCCGGCATTTTGTTCAAGCCCTTTTCAATTCGCGCTGCGCAGGCGGCACAAGTCATGCCCATGATTTGAAAATCCGCGGACTCTCCAACCGTGCCGTAGCCTAACGCCTGTATCTTCTGTTCCATTTGCGACGGATCGGTCTTCGTCGGATCAAACGTCACCGCGGCCTGTTCGAGCGCAAAATTCACGGTGGCTTGAGAAACTCCCTCCAGCTTGCTTAACCCCTTTTCGATCCGATTGGCGCACGCCGCGCATGTCATTCCTGTAATCTGTAAGGTGGTTTGTTGTTGTTTTAAACCCTCGCCGTTACCCATTATCAAACTCCCCTTCCTCATATACCCCCAGGGGGTAAATAGAAAACATATTTGTGCTATTATGCTTTAAAGAACGGATTACGATCAGCAATTTACCTCGACACCACCAATATACCATACCCCTCATGGGTATGTAAAGACTTTCGTTAAGACCCGGCGATTCCGTAGGAAGAATCACACCCATCATGATTAAAGTAAGCAAGGAGGGAAACGATTAGGACTAAGCGTATAAATTCCCTTGTGGCCATTTGTCATGATGACTTTCGCCCCGGTTGAGCAGGCTAAATCGGTTGCCCACAATTAGGTTCTCGATAAGTACGCAGTCTCTCGCCACGGACATCCGCATTGTTTTTGTTAGCCCACGGCGATCCAGGTGCCTAGAGCACTTTCAGCACTTTCAGCACTTTCAGCACTTTCAGCACTTTGAGTACTTCCAGAACCACTAGAACTATCGGCACTATCGGCACTATCGGCACTTCCGTTACTTCCGCCACTTCCGCCACTTCCGGAACTTCTAAAACTACCGCCCCCCCCAGAAACTACTCCAATTACCTACATTACCTGCATTACCTGCATTACCTGCATTACCTGCATTACCCGCATTACCTGCATTACCTGCACTTCCTGCACTTCCTGCCCAAACTCCCCCCTTCCGCCCTTACAATCTCTCAACCTTCAACCCTCCCGACTCAAAAAGATGCAAATCTGCAGGTATTTTAAGCCAATTCACGAGGAGATGCGAAAAAAGATGCAAATCTGCAGGCATTTTTAGCGATTTTCGAGAAACGAGCCGGTTTCGTCAAAAATTCCTGCAGATTTGCAGGAATTTTGAAATTTCTGTTCCAGGCTACAAAAAAACATGCAGATTTGCAGGAATTTCGATGTTATCCAGGTTGTCTAATGGATAGGGCACTTGCCGCTCGTTGAGATAGCGGCTTAAGGCTGCCTCTGGGGCCGCTTTTCGGCCGATTTCGGCACCAAGGGGATCTTAGCGCTCAAAAAGACTTTATTTTCTGCCGGACTGCCCAATAATCAAGTTTTGGCCGGTTTTACGCAAGAATGAGGCTCTGAGCCAAGCCGCTATTCCTCCATGAAGGAGCAAATTCGGACTAAATCGCCACTAGTAAACCGTGTAAGTTTGCCCCGTTTGTCCGCCCTCGACACTTTTTCGGAAAGCCAAAGCGACCTTGCTTGCGGGAACGGGATCAAAGCCGGGAAAGTACGGGCCATAGGTCCCGATGGATTCAGCAACCACATTAGGGCTTACGTTGTTAATCCGGATTCCTCTCGGCATCTCAATCGCCGCGGCCGTAACGAATGCTTTGATCGCTCCCCCCGCCATGGCCGAGGACACGCCGCCAACGATCGGATCGTCCATAATAATCCCCGTTGTCAAAGTAAAACTGCCGCGATCGTTGACATAAGGATGACCGAGCAGTACCAAATTGACTTGTCCCTTTAACTTGCTCTCAATGGAAAGCTCATTATTCTCCGGCGTAAGTTCGGTCAGCGGCCCGAAATAAGTACTTCCCGCCGTGCTGACCACTGCGTCCACCTTCCCAACCTCTTGGTACATAGCGGTTATGCTATCCGGCGATGTGATGTCAACGATGACATCAGCCCCGTTCCTCCCCGCTGTAATTACCTCGTGACGCGCCCCGAGCTCCTCGCGAACGGCGCTTCCGATCGTCCCGCTGGCACCAATCAGCAATATTTTCATGTTCATGACCTCCCCAAAAGTTTATACAATACCCCAAGGGGGTATAACATATTTGATCCTATATTATAATTCCCCCTAATATATGTCAATGAAGCTATTGCCATCCTAAGCAAGAATAAGAAGCCTGTTCCCCAAGGAGACAGGCCTCCCTTTTAAAATGTGCTACTCCCAAGGAGCCCGAACAGCAAGTATGCCGCCATGCCCCACACCACCAAGGCCGAAATCCGGTTGATCCGCTTAAGCAGCGCACCGTTTCCGTTCAATCCGCCGACGAGCCGGCCCGCCAGTGCCAGACACGCGAACCAAAGCCAGGATACCAGGATAGCCGCCAAGGCAAAAACGGCCTTCCCTCCTCCTTCATAGCTCAAGGAGCTGGTTCCGATCACGCCGACCGTATCCAGAATCGCGTGCGGATTAAGCAGGGACACCGACAGGGCGAACAGCACCTGCTTTTTGGCGGGTAGACCCGAACTCTCTTCGGTCCGGCCCGAAGGGGCGCTTTTCCAGATCGACCAGCCCATGTAAACCATAAAGCAGGCCCCGCCGATAAAAAGGATCACTTTTAGCCATTCCAGCGTGAGCACAATCAGGGATACCCCCAGGACGGCCAACAGAATCAGCAGGGTATCGCATACCGAAGCGGTGATGACCGCGGGAAGGGCCCGCGTCCATCTTTTACCCGATGCCCCTTGATTAAATATGAATACGTTTTGAACTCCCAGCGGCAAAATCAGGCCAAAGGCTAGGACAAAACCGTGAATGAACGCCGTCGACATCGCTTCCCTTCCCCTCTCTCTTTCTTGGGATCCTCCCGACCCGAGATCATGGACCCCTAGCTATTGTAACCGCTTGGCGGCGATCTGGCTCCATCCATTTGGATGGATATTAAACCAACCAAACTGTATAATGAAAAAAACTTCTTTCTGCCGTTGTGCGCCAATTTTCATCCTCTTCATCAAAGGAGCTGATCTTCGTGGAACCTGCCCCATGGCAGCCGAACCGCCGTTCCGGGGTTCCGCTGCATACGCAAATCGTCGAATACCTCCGCGATAAAATCGCCGGCGGCGAATGGCCGGTCGGGACGCGGATTCCGTCCCAACGCGCACTGGCCGAGAGCTTCGGCGTCAACCGCAGCACCGTGGTGACCGCGATGGACGAGCTCGCCGCAGCCGGCATGATCGAGACGGGACGCGGCGGCGGGACGCGCGTCGCGAACCGGACGTGGGGCGTGCTCACCTCCGCCCCGCCGCCGGACTGGAATTCCTACGTCAACGCCGGAATTCACCGTCCCAACCTGCCGGCCGTGCAGGAGATCAACCGGGCGGAGTTCCGCCCCGGCATCCTCCGCCTCGGCACCGGCGAGCTGTCGCCCGAGCTGCTGCCGAGGCCGGAGATGGGCCGCCTCCTGGAGCGGATGGCGGACCGCGTCCCCGAGCTCGGCTACGGCGAGCCGAAGGGCGACCCGGGGCTGCGCCGGATTGTCGCAGCCCGCTTAAAGAGCCAGGGCCTGACCGCCTCCCCGGAATCGATCCTGATCGTTTCCGGCGCGCTCCAGGCCCTGCAGCTGATTTCGGTCGGCCTGCTGCGGCGCGGATCTGTGATCCTGCTCGAACGGCCGTCCTATTTGTACTCCGTGCCCGTGTTCCAATCGGCCGGAATGCGGCTGCAGGGCGTGCCGATGGACGACCAGGGGCTGCGCCCCGAACTGGTCGCTCCTTACGCCCGGCAGTACGGCGGCTCGCTGCTGTATACGATCCCCACGTTCCATAACCCGACGGGGACCGTGATGAGCGAGCCCCGCCGCGCCCGGCTGCTGGAAGCCTGCCAGGCGGCGGGCCTGCCGGTGCTGGAGGACGACGTCTACCGCGATCTGTGGTTGGACGAGCCGCCCCCCGCTCCGCTGAAAGCCGGGGATTCCGGCGGCAGCGTCCTCTACCTCGGCAGCCTGTCCAAAACGCTCAGCCCCGGTCTGCGCATCGGCTGGATCACCGGCCCCCAGCCGGTCATTGAGCGCCTCGCCGACATCAAAATGCAGAGCGACTACGGCTCCAGCGCCATTTCGCAGCGGCTGGCGGCGGAGTGGCTGTCCAGCGGCCTCTACGACGAACATCTCGACCGCCTGCGCGGCGCTTTGCGGCATCGCAGACGCATCGCGCTCGATGCGCTGGAGCGGCATTTTACCGGGCTGGCCGACTGGAACGTGCCCGCCGGAGGCTTCTACGTATGGCTACGCTTAAGGCGGGCGGCGGCCCCGCGCAAGCTGTTCGATACCGCCTTGAAGCAGGGCATTCTCATTAACCCCGGACATTTGTATGACCGGGAAGCCGGCAACTGCCTCAGACTGTCTTACTCGTACGCTTCTCTGGAAGAGCTGGAGGACGGGATCGCCCGTCTTGCCGGCATCGTGGCCGGCTTGTAGGCCCGGCGGCCGCAGCCAAAAGCAACTTTACACACTCCCCGAGCGTCTATCCTAAAAAGGAGGGATCTGACAGTGACCCTAAAGCGTGTTCAAGCGGTGGTCTGCCTGTTGGGGTTAGGGCTTGTCATCGCCGGCTGCGGAGCCGGAAAGACCGCCGAACCCGCAGCCGAGGCGGCGGCGCCCCCCGGTCAATCGGAGAGTCCGCCGCAGCCGAATACGGAAGAAGCCGCCGGTGAGGACGCGGAGACGACTCCTTCTGACGGTAAACAGGAAATGCGCGGATCGGCCGGCGAACTGTATCGGCTTGCTTTTGAAGCGATGTTTCCCATGGATGAAGCGCTCAATTCGGACATCAAGTACATCGCCCTCGATCTCAGCGACCTTCAGCAATTAACCGATGCGGATCGGCGGCATATCCTCGAATCCTTTGCTTTTCGGGAGGTTGAAGTCCGCGATACCACGATGGAGGAACTGAAAAAAGAAGAGCCCGAATTCAAAGAGACGATGGTGCTGCAAGGCGTTCTGCTGAAGATTGAAAAAGTGGAGCTCGGCGAGGATTACGCCGTGATCGAAGGCTCCAAGTACCGGTCGGGTACGGGAGCCATCGGGGCAAAAATTACGCTGGAGCTTAAAGACGAGGCTTGGAGCGTTGCCAAATCCGAAATGACGTGGATCAGCTGAACGGATGCCGCTCCATAAACGGGTACCCTGCCGGAATAGGCGGGGTGCCCGTTTTTTGATTTACCAATTTACAATATATTCTAAAAGTGATATCATATAAATATCAAAATAATATGTGTCGTAGAGGAGTGTTTTTTATGAAGGAAAAGGAATTATCATGCGTGAACGGGTTCTTCGCCGTGTTAGTCATCCTCGCCCTGCTGGGCTCGGGCGCTTACCTGATCTCGCTGGAGCTCGCCCTGCCCATGATTGCCGGCATTCTGGCCTGCGTGATCGGCTTCGCGCTGCTGACCGGGCTAACGATTGTCCAGCCGAACCAGGCGAATGTCGTCACTTTTTTCGGACGCTATCTTGGCGTCATCCGGAAGAGCGGGTTTTATCTGGCCGTGCCTTTCTCCACCCGCAAAAGGGTCTCCCTGCGCGTTCGCAATTTTAACAGCGCCAAGCTGAAAGTGAATGACGTGAACGGGAATCCGATCGAGATCGCCGCGGTCGTCGTGTTCTCGGTGGTCGATTCCGCCAAGGCGCTCTTTGAAGTGGATGAGTACGAAACCTTCGTGGAAATTCAAAGTGAAACCGCGCTGCGCCACGTCGCCAGCAAATATCCTTACGATCAGCCCGACGGTACCGGGTTTTCCCTGCGCGCCAATACGGAGGAGATTGCCGTCGAGCTTACGGCTGAACTCCAGAACAGATTGTCTATCGCCGGGGTAAAGGTCATTGAGTCGCGCCTCACCCACCTGGCCTACTCGACGGAGATCGCCAGCGCGATGCTGCAGCGTCAGCAAGCCGAAGCCATCATCGCCGCCCGCGAGAAAATCGTCGACGGCGCCGTTACGATGGTCCAAATGGCGATCGAGCGGCTGCAAAAGGACAATGTCGTCGACCTGGACGACGAACGGAAAGCCGCTATGATCAACAATCTTCTCGTTGCCGTCGTATCCGACCGTTCCGCCCAGCCGGTCATCAACACGAGCACATTGTATTAATG
Source organism: Paenibacillus sp. alder61 (assembly GCF_020179875.1). Lineage (NCBI taxonomy): Bacteria > Bacillati > Bacillota > Bacilli > Caryophanales > Paenibacillaceae > Paenibacillus > Paenibacillus sp. alder61. Next base: position 118,957 of record NZ_JAIUDG010000004.1, on the reverse strand, counting down.
CCGGTGCGATTCACGAATGGCAGCTAAAAAAAGCTTTCCGCTGCGCCTGGACCCGACTCTTTATGAAGCTTTGGAGCGCTGGGCGGCAGACGAATTCCGAAGCGTGAACGGTCATATCGAATATTTGCTCCGGGAGGCATTGCGGAAAGAGGGACGTCTTCCTTCTCCAAAGGGGGCTTCCCGTAAGGAGGATTAAGCGATGCATACGGTCAAAAGACTACGCAAACCTTGGTGGGTGTCGAAATCCAAGGCTTTGCTGCAGCAATATGCGGAGACGCACGGCGGCATCTATGTCCCCGCCTCGTTCAAAGGCTGGAAATACTCCGGTCAGTATGTCCGCAAAGAGTTGAACCAGGGAATCGGGGCCCTTCATGTGACTTTGGTCGATTCGGGTTCCGATTCCTCGAAACAATGGTCGGCCGCCGTAAAATTCAGTTTTGTGCCACGGCGGAAACTGGAATTTTATCTGAAGCGTTCCCGGCACCCGCTGGCCCTCCCTTTTCATCCGGAACTGCGCCCCGCATCGCTGCCCCACTCCGCGATGAACAAGGCGTACCATGCGAAGGCCACCCATCCGGGATTGCTTCGCCTGATTCTGAAACAGGAAGGGCTCTACGAAGCTTTGGAGCTTCTTCCCGGTGCTTACGTAAAGCTGGGGCTCAAGGGGAACCGGGGGGTCTTGACCATATCCGCGCGCAGCAAGAAGCCCGATTTGGGCTTTCTCGAAGCAGGTGTCAAAGTGGCCGTGCATTTTATCGACGCGTTGCATGAACACGGATTTGTCCGGGAGAAAGCGTAGTGCAGCGAATGAAAAAAGCGCCCTTGAATCGAATGGATTCAAGGGCGCCTTGCTTATGTCTCGCCAGCAATACCTGATAGGGGTATATTTAAGACAAAAAGAACAAAGTTACTCTTAGACCACGTCGTACCCTTGGTCTTCGATCGTTTCTTTAATGGCTTCCAAGCTGATTTTGCTCTCGTCGTAAGAAACGGTCACGCTCTTCGCCGAAAGGTCCACTTTGGCCGATGCCCCAAGCCCTTTCACGGCTCCTTCGATGGAATTTACGCAGTGGTTGCAAGACATGCCTTCAACTTGCAGAGTAATGTTCGTCATTTTAACTTCCTCCTCATCATGATTTGATTTATTTATTTCATCAATTTGTTGACCGTAATTAACAGTTCATCCACCACTTCCGTCTCACCGGCCTGAATGCGCTCGATGATGCAGCTCTTCATATGCCCTTCCAGCAGCAGCTTTCCGACACTGTTCAATGCGGATTGCACGGCCGCAATCTGGTTCAGCACATCATCACAATAGGTATCCTTCTCGATCATGCCTTTGATTCCGCGAATCTGGCCCTCAATCCGGTTGAGCCGGCTCGTCAGATTGTTCTTCATAGCAGCCGAATGATGACTTTGCCGTGCCGTCCCTTCATGACTGCAGGAAGCCTCCTCAGTCGCTTCGTGTTTGCTTTCCTCGGGCATCATTTCAGCAGCCATTCGATCCTCTCCCTTCCGCCATAACTTAATCGCTTTAACACTCTCTCTTCCTGGACCTATTATAATATACCCCACAGGGGTATGTAAAGGTTTTTTTGCTTCCGCCTTTCATTCTCCCCTTCACGATCGTTTCTATTCCTGCAAAAATAGCGCAAAAAAGCACCACAGGTGCCTGTGGTGCCGGGATATCCGCATTCCACCCCGTTTATTTTTCAGGGGGCCTTCATTTTACTTCTTCCCGGATCATCCCTTCGGCGATCTGGATAAATTCCTCTTCGGACAGCGGGTCCTGCGGATCATCGCTTATCATATAAAATACCGTCTCGCTTTCGCTCAGCCACGACAATTTACGGCTATCTTCGGCGGAGGTCGATGACAAGATCATCTCTTTCCCCTTCACGGTCAGCTTTACCGCCTGTTTGGAGGGAACCTGAACCGCGGATCCCTTGGTCCGGGCAAAAGCGATCATCCTCAGAAGACGCTCCCCTTTGCGGTATTCGAGAACCGTTGAAGCGGGTTCGGACCAGGGAACAATTTTGTAAAACAATCCCGCCTCCTCGTCCGATTTTAAGGATCTCTCCTTAAGTTCGCCCCACAATTTCTCGTACTCCGGGGTATTCGGCAGAGGCGTGTTCTGGATCTGGATAAGCCCATGGTCCAAAACATACCCTTCGGGAACGTAGGATGGTTCAGGCAAAAGCGGCGCCCCCGTCGCTTCTATATCCTTAGCCAAATCGGCATAACTCCGGTGTCGGATCGGCTCGTAATAATAATATAAGACGCGGCTATCCGCGCTCGTCGGCAGTCGCTTATCCTTGATATAATAAACCGCTTGCTGACCCGGTTTTAGTATTTTTTTCAGCTCCGCTTCAGCCTCTTCCCTTCGTTTTTGCTCATAGGCGGAAACCGGGTAATTCTGCGGCTCCATAACGGACAGAATAATTTCCCCCTCTTTGTTTTTGATATGCACAAAGTAGCCGCCCGCGTATGCCGTAATGGATGTGAGGATCAGAACGGCCGCAGCCATCGCAATCAAGGCGGTCCTGCGGGGGCTATGTCTGATCGATCCTTTCCTTCTCCGCCGGAGTTGGCGGACTTTGTCCATAACGGCGGGGGCCGCGTTCCCTTCATTTTCATATACCGTTTGAATTTCCATGCTTCTTAACATTCGATCTTCGTTGAATTGTTCGTCGTCCCGCATCCCTCAGCACCCCCCTTTTCCTCCATAAGCCTTACGAGTTTACCCCTCATCCGCATGTATTTTTTCTTGACCGCTCCCTCGCTTTTGTCCAAAATCTCCGCGATTTCGGCAAAAGGCTTCTCCTCAAACACCCTTAAGACCAGCAGATTCCGTTCTTCGCCCGACAGCTTGCTTACGGCGTATTCCAACGGTTCGCTGAACCAGCCCCGTTCCAAGGTCTGCTCCGGACTATCGGCGACGCCCGCCCCGCGGATCAAGCGTCCCACCCGCAGACGGACGGTTCTTTTGCGCAGCATATTGAGGCAGTGATGATAGGCTATTTTATACAACCAGGATGAGAAAGCCGACTTTGCCTCGAACGACCCGATCTTCGTAAACGCTTTGATGAATATGTCCTGAACCGCGTCCTGGGCATCTTGTTTGCAGCCGAGCATTCGGCAGGCGTAAATGTAAATCTGCCTCTGATACGCCTCGACAATCGGCTCGAAGCGATCCGCTTCCCCGGCCTGCACGCCCCTGATATGTTCCTCGATGGAATCCAAGCTTTCGAGACCTCCCCGCTTTTTTCCTATACGGTTATGTAACACTTCTACTCCCGGAAAAGGGACACCTGCCGGCTGCTATTTTAACAGGAGGAATTCCGGTTAGTTGCCCGCTCGACGGATTCGCAAAAAAAAACCGCACCCTCTTCGGCCATGAGGTGCGGCGTTTCATATCATTTAAGGCTCGGCTATGAACTTGTTTCTTATTTGTATCCCCAAATCATCGTAAGCAGGGTGCCGAAAACCGTTACCAGGCCTACGAACAAGGCATAAGCGATATTCGTATACAACGCCTTCTTGGATCCGCCCTCGTTAATGTGCATGAACAGGAAGAGCTGCACGCCCATTTGAATCGTGGCGGAAACCAGCAGGATGGTCATGCCTACCGCGGGGGACATATCCCAGAAAACGACGGACAGCGCGACCACGGACAGGACCAGCGAGAACAGATATCCCATGACGTGGTGAAGCGGGAACAGTTTTTTCATGTCACATCAGTCCTTTCAAGTAGACAAAGCTGAAGATGAAAATCCAGACCACGTCGAGGAAGTGCCAATACAGCGAGAAAATAAACGATTTGTTCGCCGTATCGAGCGTGAACCCTTCGCGCTTAATTTGCAGCATCAATCCGCCGCCCCACAAGAGACCCAGCGTAACGTGGGCCCCGTGCGTCCCGAGCAAGACGAACAAGCTGGACAAAAATGCGCTCGTCTGGAGGGTTGCACCTTCATGCACGTAGGTTACAAACTCCATGATTTCCACCCCGAGGAACCCGAGGCCGAGCAGCAAAGTAATCAGGAAGAACACCAAGGTGGCCTTTTTGAAGCCCTGCCGCATGCTGTTGATCGCCAGACCGATGGTGAAGCTGCTTGTGAGCAGCAGGAACGTTTCGATCAGCACCGGTCCGATTTCAAAAATTTCGTGCCCCGACGGGCCGTTGCCGGTACGGTTCCAGAGCGTAAGGTACACGGCAAACAGCGTCGAGAACAATACGATTTCCGCGCCGAGGAACAGCCAGAAGCCGAAAATACGGTTGCTGTTCTCTTCCGAACGGTACTCCAACGGCAGCGTATTATCTAATTTCATACCTGTTCACCCCGCAATCTAGACTCCGTCTCCAGAATTTCCTTCACCGGGATATGGCGGCCGTGGTCGCGTTCAAACGAACGTACCGCCAGCATGACCAGAACGCCGATGCCGGCGACGATGGCCGGTACCCACCAGCTGAATACCATGAAAAATCCGAAGAAGAAGAATATAATCCCCAGAATAACCGGCTGACCGCTGTTATTCGGCATATGAATCTCTTCAATTTTGTCTTCGTAGAGCGCAGGGCCGCCTTTTTTGGCTTCCCAGAACGGATCCAGTCCATTTACCTTCGGTACTACCGCAAAGTTGTACTCCGGTACCGGGCTGTGCGTACTCCATTCCAAGGTCCGGGCATTCCACGGATCGCCCGTCGTATCTCTTGGCGCGTAACGGAAGCTCCAGTAAATATTGTAGACCAACAGAATGAAACCGATGGCCAGACCTACCGAGCCGATCGAGGCGATCAGGTTCAGCGGACCGAAGCCCGTGCTTTCCGAGTACGTGTACATCCGGCGCGTCATCCCCTTGAGACCGAGGAAGAACAGCGGCAGGAAGGTCACGTTAAAGCTGATGGCAATGGTCCAGAAGGCCAGCTTGCCTTGACGCTCGTTAAGCCGGAATCCGAACAGTTTCGGGAACCAGTAATAGAAACCGGCGATTACCGCAAACACCGTACCTGGAATCAGCACGTAGTGGAAATGGGCCACCAGGAACATCGTGTTGTGGTATTGATAATCGGCGCTCGCCATCGCGAGCATTACGCCGGTAACGCCGCCGATGGTAAAGATCGGAATAAAGGCGAGCGAGTACAGCATCGGTGTCGTAAACTCGATTCGGCCCTTATGCAGCGTAAACAGCCAGTTGAATATTTTGACCCCTGTCGGTATGGCGATCGCCATCGTCGTGATCGAGAAGATCCCGTTGACCATGACCCCGTGACCCATCGTATAAAAGTGATGCGCCCATACGACGAAGGACAGCAGGGAAATAACGATCATACTCCAAACCATGGACTTGTAGCCGTACAGATTTTTGCGCGAGAAAGTGGAGATAATCTCACTGTATATCCCGAACGCTGGGAGGATAACAATATAAACCTCAGGGTGTCCCCAAACCCAGAACAGGTTGGCCCAGAGCATATCCATCCCGCCGTTCGCCATCGTAAAGAACTGCGAGCCGAACATGCGGTCGAACATCATGAGCGCCAGCGCCACGGTCAGAACCGGGAAGGCGAACAGGATGATGACGCAGGTGATGAGCACCGACCAGGTGAACATCGGCATGCGCATCAAGGTCATGCCCGGCGCACGCATTTTGAGAATCGTAGCGATAAAGTTGACGCCGGTCATCAGCGTACCGATCCCCGCGATCTGAAGCGCGATGGAATAGTAGTTGTTGCCGACGGTCGGGCTAAATTCGATGCTCGCCAGCGGGAAGTATGCCGTCCAGCCCGCGTCCGGGGAGCCCCCGATAACGAAGGAAATGTTAAACAGCATCGCTCCGGCGAAGAAGAGCCAGAAGCTGACCGCGTTCAACCGCGGGAACGCCACGTCGCGAGCTCCGATTTGGAGCGGTACGACGACGTTCATAAGCCCGATGACGAAAGGCATCGCCATAAACAGAATCATAATGACCCCGTGGGTCGTGAAAATCTCATTGTAGTGCTGTCCGTCCAGAAGCCCGTTTTCCGGAACCGCCAGTTGAGCCCGCATCAGGAGCCCGTCGACACCGCCGCGGAACAGCATCAGTAATGCGGAGATAATGTACATTATGCCGATACGCTTATGGTCGACGGTCGTCAACCACTCGCGCCACAAGTAGCCCCATTTTTTAAAATAGGTGAGTCCGATGATGATCGCTAACGTGGCAACAACGATACTGACCATGGCCCCGTAGATCATCGGTTCTCCAGTGACGAAAAATTCGTCCCATTTCATCTGTAGCTAGCTCCCTTCCGTTAGTTAGTTGCCGTGCGTTTCATGCCCGGCGTCTTCTGTTTCCGTATGGTCCATATTCATTTCGGAGTGATCCATGTTCATTTCGGAATGATCCGTTTCCGAGTGTCCGGAATGGTCCGCCTCTTCGCTGCCGCCATGGTTATGGCCGGCATTTTCGCCCTCGGGAGCCGGTCTGAATTCCAAATGCGTGGAGGTGTAAGTCTTTCTTCCGACATGGCTTTCTTTAAGGAGCGAATCAAATTCCTGTTCCGTCAGCTTCGGAGCCGTCTCTTTGACTTCCTTCACCCATTTGTCGTATTCGCCCTGGGACATGGCCAGCGCTTCGAACTCCATATGGGCGAAGCCTTCGCCCGAGAAGTTTGAGTTTTTACCCATATAGGAACCCGGGTGCTCGGCAACCAGATTCAGCTTATTGACCATATCGCTCATCGCATACTTCTGTCCGCCGAGTTGCGGAACCCAGAAACTTGTGATCGGGCCATAAGAATACAATCTAAATTCGACCGGACGATGCGTCGGGATGTTGACATAGTTTACGGTCTCAATCCCCTCTTCCGGGTAACTGAAATGCCATTTCCAGTTTGAAGATGCCGCATAGATCACAAGCGGTTTTTGATCTTCATAGCCTTCCGGCACCGTCTCGACCGCGGCCGTGCTCCTCACCGTAACTACGGACAAGACCGTAACAATGATGACCGGAATGGCGATCCAGGTGATCTCCAGCCATTTGCTTCCCTCGACGTGAGGCGGTTCGTAATCCGGAGCCGCTTTGGAAGCGCGGTATTTGGTAAGCATATAGATGTAGAGCACATAAACAACCAGCAAGACCAGGGCCATGACGAGCATGGAAAAGATAATGACATTAGATTGTGTCTTGGCCACCGGACCTTTCGGGTCCAACACAGTCAGAGAATTACACCCGGTCAAGAGGACAAGAAGAGCTGTAAAAACAGCAAGCAGCAATCCTTTCCTTTTCATAGAATACCGATACCCCTTTCTAATTGGTAAAGCTCATCACGAGCAGGCGGGATGATTTTTGTAAAGTAACCTTTAAGAATCATGTTAGGAAAGTCCGGAAAGTTAAACAATTCATAGAGTTATACATATTTTCAATATTTTTACAGTTAAGACTGGTCCAATGCTTGTGTTTTGGTGTTACAATCCCGATTTAGGACGATTTAAGTTCAAATTCCGGCAAAATCGGCGATTTTGATAATTGTTCACAATGCTAACGAAACAAGTCATAGTTCGCAAAATTGTCATACAAAATCAATAGTTTGTGAGAATAATCACTTACTTAATTTTCTTATTTATGGTTGCTATATAAGTTGAACTATTGATTTGCATGTAAGGCAGCCGTGTGAAATGTTCTTCCGATCGCTGTTGCTCCCAGATTTCTTTATTTAAATTTATTAAGGTAGAAATCCGGTCACAAAGGCGAGCGCTACGCTTCTCCAGAATCATTTCACACTCTTGCCTATTGCTAATTCTTTAATTCAACTTATATAGGTCGCTTTTACGTAAAAAGACAAAAAAAGCCAACCGGTTTGACCGGCTGGCTAAATACAAAATATGGAGATTCCAACTGCCTATGCCGCTTTCGATTACAGCAGTTCTTTGCGCAGTTGTTCCGGCGATTTCGGAGACAGCAGCCCGAACGGAATGTCGAACACCGTTTTAGCACCGGCTTGTCCCGCCTGGGACAGCTTGTACACGGCACGGGCGTAAGCCACCAGTACGCTTGCCGTAAATTCGGGGTTGCTGTCGAGCTTGAGGCCGAATTCAATGATTTGCTTGCTGTTTTCGCCCGTCAGGCCGCTGCGCAGCACCGTTCCCCCATGCGGCATCGTCGAGTGGTTCTTCTTAAGTTCATCTTCGCTGATAAAATGAACCGTAGTATCATAATCGGCGAAATAGTTAGGCATTTCTTTGATTTCGCGTTCGATGGCCGCCAGATCGGCGCCTTCTTCCGCCACCACGTAGCAATCGCGCAAATGCTTCTCTCTCGTGCTCAACTCGGGATTTTCCCCGTTGCGGACACGCTCTACGGCCGACTCGACAGGAATCGTGTACTGGACGCCGTTCTTCACGCCCTTAACCCGCCGGATCGCATCGGAATGACCTTGGCTGACCCCTTTGCCCCAGAAGGTGTATTCTTTGCCTTCAGGAAGCACCGCTTCCGCCAGAAGACGGTTCAGCGAGAACAACCCCGGATCCCAGCCTGTAGAAATTACGCTGACATTGCCGCCTTTGACGGCCGCCGCGTTCACTTTTTCAAAATACTCCGGAATTTTGGCATGCGTATCAAAGCTGTCCACCGTGTTGAACAACGCCGCCAATTCCGGTCCTTGTTCCGGCAAGTCCGTAGCCGAGCCTCCGCAAAGAATCATAACGTCGATATCGCCCTTGTATTTCTCAATCTCGGAGATGTGTACAGCGCCGTTTGCCGCCGCCACTTCATCCGGTTGTCTTCTGGAAAAGATCGCTTTCAATTCGATGTCCGGGTTTTGCTTGATCGCTTTCTCTACTCCGCGACCCAAATTACCGTATCCTACGATACCCACCTTGATGTTCGCTGCCACTAAACGTTTCCTCCTCCAAATTCAAATATGTTTACCATTTTAACGCACTCCAGTGAAATTTAAAATAACTAACATGCAAAGTAAAGAAATAAACATGAATCCGGGCGGCTTAGGCGGGATAAAGTGTCACAAATTAGACATATCAGCGAAGATTTCCGGTTAATTTACGTAAACTAGAGCCATATAAAACATCGGGAATCAAAAGTAAAATAGTTCGGTGTGATATAAATCACTGACAATGTTAGGCGGTGAACGTTTGAACTTCTCAAAACTTTGGAAATATACGCTCATGGTGATTTGGATCTGCGGACTTGGGGTTAGCGCCTTCCCGCTTTCCGCGGCGGCCCACGCCTCCGTCGTGGAATCGTATCCGGTCTCCGGATCGATCCTGAAAACCCCTCCCGATTCCGTCTATGTCCGGTTTAACGAGCCGATCGAACCCGTCTTTTCGTCCCTGGAAGTGCTGGGACCGAATGGAGAGCAGGCCGTTCAAGGCAGCCCCGGGGCCGCTCACGACCAAGCGCAGCCGGACAAGCTGGCGGCCGTTCTGAAACCGGGACTGCCCGAGGGTGCCTATACCCTAAAGTGGCGGGTCGTATCCAGCGACGGGCACCCTGTGGAAGGAACGATTCCGTTTCAAGTCGGGGACGAATCGGGCGCTGCCGTCCAAACGCCGTCCAATTCGGATGTATCCAAAGACGCGCCGGGAACGGTGTCCCTATTGGTGCGTTGGATTTGGTATGCAGGGATGACGCTTTATACGGGCACGCTGCTGTTCCACTCGGTGCTGCTTTCCCCCGGTTCGCCGGGAAATTTCGGGTCGGGGCTCGTTCGGCGAAGCCGAACCTTGCTGATTGCCGGCCTGGCGGCAGCCGGTGTCGGCCTTGTTATGACTTTACCGCTCCAGGCCTCTTCTTATAAAGGCGATTTGCAGGGATTGCTGTATGGCGGAGCGCTCCGGCAAACGCTGAATCAAACCGCCTTTGGCACCGTCTGGAAAGTTCAGATTTTGCTATTTCTCGTACTTGCGGCAATAACCTGGATCGGCATAAGGAGTTGGAACAAGCAAAACTCCGGCTCAAAAGGAGGGTACCGGTTCTTCGTGGTGACAGCGACCGTTGTCAGCCAAGCGCTTCTTTTGTCCAAAGCGTTTCTTGGTCACGCGGCGGTTGCGGGGAACAAAGGGCTGGCGATTTTTGCCGACTACCTGCACTTGTCCGCCTCCTCCCTCTGGCTCGGGGGGCTGCTCGCGATCGCCTTGCTGCTTCCCTTGGCGGCAAAAGAAGATGCGTCGGCTACGGGCACCGGACAACCGGCCGCGCTTTACTGGGAGACGCTCCAACGCTTCTCCACCGCGGCCGCGGTTTGCGTCGCCGTCCTGCTCGCCTCCGGCCTCTACGGCGCCTTCCTCCATATTCCGGAGTTCCATGCGCTGTGGAGCACAAGCTACGGGCTGACCTTGCTGGCCAAAATCGGTCTGCTTCTGCCGATGCTCCTCCTCGCTCTCTCCGGACTTCTCCGGAGCCGCCGGCGGACACGCCGGCCGAAGGCTGCCCTATGGGCCGAGTTGGGTCTCGGGGCCGTCGTTCTGCTGCTGGCCGCCCTGCTGACAAGCCAGCCGCCCGCCTCCTCGGCGGAGATTCAGCAGCCGGGGCGTTTGGAAGCCAGCGTGTCCGGCTACCGGATTGCCCTTGATGTCGCCCCCGCTGCCGTCGGCAAAAATCAATTCAAAGTGAGCTTAAAGAACCTTCAAGGTCACCCCGTGGAGGAAATCGAGCAGATCACTTTGCGGCTCACCTCCAACGAAATGGACATGGGGACCATCGAGGTCGTCCTTCCCGGAGCTCAGCCGGAGGGTCAGGGATTAATTACGATGGGCGGAAGCTGGAACGTGCGTGTTCATATTCTGCTCAAAAACCTGGACACGATTGACCATGAGTTTACGCTTAATGTGGATTCAATATAGACTTCGGATACATTGACTTTTCATCATAAACAGAAGGAGTTCGTTTCCATGAAAACATTTATATCCCGTTTTTCATTCAGTTTTGCAGTCATGTTGTTCGGCTGTGTATTGTTTGCCGGGTGGGCCAGCGCGCACGTCACCGTAAAACCCGGAACCTCGGCCCCGGGCGCCTGGGAAACCTACAGCATCAAAGTGCCGGTGGAAAAAGACATCCCCACCGTCAAAGTGGCCCTGAAAATCCCCGAGGATCTCGATTTCAAACAGTATCGGCCCGTTCCGGAATGGAAGGTGGAACTGACGAAAGGCGAGGACGGCCGGGTCACCGTGGTGACTTGGACGGCCGAAGGAGAAGGAATTGGGCCGGGCGAATTCCAGCAGTTTGAATTCGTCGGCAAAAACCCGGACAACGATGCAGCCCTGGCCTGGGACGCGTTCCAGTACTACAGCGACGGCAGCATCGTGGAATGGAACGGGGAGGAAGGCTCCGACAATCCGCACTCGATCACCAAGGTGACGGCGGACGCGACCGGAGCGGCCGAAGAAAACGCGGCCGCCCATGGGCATGACCACGAGGCCGGAGCAACCGGCGCAGAAGCCGGAAATACCGGCGCTGGTACAGGTGACGGGACCGAGTCCGCTCCAACGGCCGATGGCCGAGACGGCCAAAATGCCGGTTCCTCCTCCACCGAAGTCGTCACGCTGATCCTGTCGATTGCAGCGCTGATCCTTTCTCTGGCCGCCTTGGTTGCGGCGCTTCGCTCGCGCAAAAAAGTATCTTAACCAAAACTCAAACAAAACAAAAAATAGCTGGACAGGCTCCAGCTATTTTTTCTATTTTCCCGCTGTGACGGACGCCTGGTCCAACGGATCATGACCGCCCACTCTCTCGCCGGCGCCCGCCCCGAGCAGGCAGAGAAACGCCAGCAGCAGCCCGGCCGAAGCGCTGACGAACAGCGCGGGATAGCCGAACGCATCGATCACCCAGCCGAGCAGCGGCGGCGACGTGATGGCCGCCAGGGAAGAGACTAAATAATAAATCCCCGTACGCGTTCCGATGCTCTCTTCCTTCCCGGTCGAAATGACCCACGGGTACGAGTTGATATTGATGCATGCCCAGAATATACCGCCTATGATCAGCAGCACTCTAAGCAGCAGCACCGATTCCACGAAGACGACCGAACCGAAAACGAGAAAAAGCCCGCCGACGCCGATCATGATGATTTTTTTCTTGCCGAATCTGGCCCCCAGCCAGCCGCTGGGCAACGCAAACAGCAGGAAGGCCAAGGAGAAAAAGGTCAGCGAGAAGGAAGCCTCGCTGTCGCTCATTCCGGCATGCTTGGTTCCGTATAGCGTAAACAGCGCCTCGACGCCTTGGTACGCCACAAACCAGAAAAATATCGCGCCCAGGATAAACAGCGTCGTCTTATCCAACTGATCCTTGATCCGCACCGTTGGAGCCGATTTGGCGGAAGCCTCGGGAGACTCCAGCAGCACCGGCTCCTTGATCACGGCTTTCAGGACGAGCATACACACCAGCATGGTGATCCCCGCGAACAGGAACGGTACGTACGAGCCGATCCCGTACAGCTTCGAACCTACGCCAAAGGCCAGAACCGAACCGATGCCGCCCATAAAGTTAATGATGCCGTTCGCCCGCGTCCGGTTCTTCTCCGGCGTGATGTCCGGCATAAGCGCCACCGTCGGGGCCCGGAACAGGCTCATGGACAGGTTCATAAGCATCATAAACAGCACCAGGGTCACGAATCCGGTGTGTAAAGGAATCAGTGCCGCGAAGACGGCGCCGAGCGGCATCCCGATCAGAAGATACGGCATCCGACGGCCGAACCGCGTCCGGGTTTTGTCGCTCCGGTGCCCAATCCATGGCTGCAGAAACATCGCAAAGTAATTGTCGATCGTCATCATAAACCCAATCAGGGCCGCGCTTGTCAAATAGTGATCGAGAAAGAGCGGCACGAAGGCGTTGTAAAGCGCCCAAGTCAGGCTGATGCTGAAAAAGCCAAGTCCCAGCAGCCATGTTTTCCTCATCCGTTCACTTCCTTTCGGCGTTCAACAGTTCGTTTAACCGGTCCGGATAGTCCGTGATAATCCCGGCTACGCCCGCTTCGATCATCTTGGACATCAGCTCTTTGTCGTTGACCGTGAACGGATGATAAACGATGCCCGCCGCCGCCGCCGCGGAGACGAATTCCGGGCGGACGGCCATATGGAAAGCGTGAAGCGCGTCGGCCTTTACGGTCTTGGCGTAAGCCCAGGGCTCGTACAAGCCTTCCCCGTACAGAATTCCCGTGCGAATTTCCGGAGCGATCTTTTTGCACTCGAACAAGGAATAGTGATTGAAACTGGAGATGACGACCTGTTCCGACATCTTGTATTTTCTTACGGTCTCGATGAGTTTCCGCTCGATCTCGGGATAGAGCACCGCCCCGTTCTTCAATTCCAGGTTGACCACCGTATCGGTCCCTTGGGTTAGCTCCAGCAGCTCTTCGAGCGTAGGAATTTTCTCCCCTTTAAAATCCTCATGATACCAAGCTCCCGCGTCTCGGGTGCGAATTTCGTCCAGCGTCAAATCCTTGACCCACTCCGGCGTACCTGCCGTCCGCTTCAAGGTTTCATCGTGAATCAGGACCAGGTGCCCGTCCTTCGTCATCTGTACATCCGTCTCGATCCCGGTAGCTCCAAGCTCCAGGGCGTAAGTAAAGGAAGCCATCGTGTTTTCCGGCCGATGCCCCGCGGCTCCGCGGTGCGCAAAATTAATGAGTTTAGGCAATGGATTGTTCTCCCCTTAGTAGGTTATTTTTTGCTCCCCTAGATATTATCCATCCCTTAACTATAATCCTCCTATGTTAAAGCAATATAAGAAAAACGTCCCTGACGTATATTCGCTAAAAAAATACGGGAGACACCCGCCCAAACCGCACGGATCGTCCCCCATGAATTTCTGATGACGTAGGGCAAGATACTTTCAGGAATGCATTTAACTGGGGATTACCTGGGACTGCAAACTGGCGTTCAACCAGCCGGCCTCACGGACCGCCCTGGTATCCTTCAGAATCTCCGCCGGCTTGCTCGCCTTGCCGATCAAATACCCTTCCAACGGCATACCGACAAAGTCGAACGTATACTTCAGCTGTTGAATGAGCGGCAGCGCCTTAATCCGGGGGTTATCCCCGCCGGTAACGATGACATAAGCCTTCTTCTGGGACATCACCTGCTTAAAATCGAAACGGGGATCACGCAAGCTTTGCGACCATCGGTCGATGAAGTTTTTCATCACGCCCGAAACGCCGTACCAATAAACCGGGGTGGCAAAGACGAGCGTTTCATGCCGAAGGACCTCCAAAATCACATCGTCGTAATCGTCATCCACGGCGTCAAATCCGCCTTCCTCGTGCCTCTGATCCCGAATGGGCAAGATCCACTTGTCCCGAAGCGCAATTTCCCGGTAAGAAATCCCCTCCAGCGCCAGGCGGACCAATTGCTCCGTGTTTCCGTTTTCCCGCGTGCTTCCTTGCAATACCAAAATGCTCATTCCCCGCACTTCCTTTCGTGAATACCTCGCAGCAGCAAAGGATTTTAACTTATGGTTATACTACGCGAAAACCTCCCTGAAATATGACCTCCCAGCCCCCTGACCGAGACGGGGACCCGACCAAGGTCCAGTTCACAAACCGCCTCAGGCCCGTTATCCCGCACCCGGAATCCAGCTACAATAAAGACATCAACGACGGATATGAAAACAAATTCACCATCACATACAAAGAAAGGGAGTTTTTAAATCATGAGAAAATTGTATCGTTCAGTCACCGATAAGCAGATCAGCGGCCTGTGCGGAGGGATTGCGCGGTTCTTCGGGACCGACCCGACCATCGTCCGGCTGATTGCGGTCGTAGTAGCCCTGTGCAGTTTAGGTACCACCATTGCCTTGTATCTGGTCGCCAGCTTGATCGTTCCGAAAGAGCCGATCGGCGGATTCGGTTACGACGAACCGTTTACCCATTACTAAGCATAAAACTTGCATTTTCCATTCCAAATTCAAAGGAGAGAATCCCAAATGAGTCTGTTCAACCGTATCGCCAATATTACAAAAGCGTCCCTGCATGAAGCACTAAATAAACTTGAGGATCCGGTGTTGATGACCGGCCAGTATTTGCGGAACCTGGAGGAAGACCTCCACATCGCGGAAAATATGCTGAGAGAGCAGCGGATGAACGCAAGCGTCCGCGAGCGCCAAAGCGAGGATGCTGCGGCAAATGCCAAGCAAAGCGAGGTGCGGGCCTTGTCCGCGCTGGAAGCCGGGGACGAAGCCGCGGCAAGAGCGGCGACGGCGGCTAAAATCCGCTATGAAGAGCAAGCGCAGCAATACGCCGCCGAAGCCGCGGACGCCAGAGAGCGAGTGACCGAGCTGGAGTTCCGTCTGCAAGAAGGCAAAGAGGAATATGCCCGGCTGAAAGAGAAACGCAACGAGTTGGCCGCACGGGCCCGTAAAGTCGAGGAACGGGAGCAAATAGCCCGTCCGAATATCAGCCACGGCCTGGATTACGGCGCGGCGGCCCGGGGCTTCGAGCGGATGGAGGAGAAAATCCTCGAGTGGGAAGCCGGCTCACAGCTCTCCGGCCGCACCTTTCCTGCCGGAAAGTCCCCGCAAGCGGTGGGATCGTCCGAAGATGCAGCCGTGAACGAGGAACTGCGGCGGATGAAGGAGCAACTGGATTCCCGCAAGAGCGAATAGGAAGCGAGGCCGGGACTCTAACTCCCCCCCTTCCTGACCGGTACCGCATATAGCAAAACCAACAAAGCCCTTTCGCTTCTCATGAGGAAGTCGAAAGGGCTTTGTTAGTTTCTGGCTTTTTTCAAGGTTAAGATCTATGATGAAGCCCATCAGACAACCTTGTTAAGAATTCCTGCAAATGTGCATGTTTTTTTCTTGTTCGGAGCAAAAAAATGAAAATTCCTGCAATTCTGCAGGAGTTTTAGATGAAACTGGCTCATTTCTCTAAAATCGCTAGAAATACCTGCAGATTTGCATCTTTTTTCGCATCCCCTCGATAATCGGCCGAAATGCCTGCAGATTTGCACCTTTTTGGAGCCGGAAGGTTGGAAGTGTTCGAAAGTTGGAAATATTGGAGATGCGCTAGGCGATTTGACGAAGTGTCTTCTCTTTTTTCTCCTACTAGGATGTCTAAAAATCCCCCCTCCAACCACCTATAGAGTGGTTGGAGGGGGGACAAACAACACCTTATTTTCCGTCCTTGCCTTTGAAAAGTTCGCCGATCGCCCCGATGCTGCCCAGCGTTTCGATCGCATTGGAAGGAAGGAACACTTTGTTCGCCGGACCTTTGGCTACTTCCTTCAATGCTTCAAAGGATTGGTACGCCAGGACCTGCTCATTGAGCGCCGCGTTACGCAGCATCTCGATCCGCGCCTGCTCGGCTTCGGCCACGGCCTGAATCGCTTTGGCTTCACCGAGCGCTTCCAGCTCCTGCGCCTGGCGCAAACCTTCCGCCTCGCGGATGCGCGCTTCCTTGTCCCCTTCGGCCTTCAGGATTTTACTCTGCTTATCCCCTTCGGCCCGCAAAATCATATCCTGCTTGGCCGCCTCGGCCTCCAGGATCATCGCCCGCTTGTTCCGTTCGGCTTTCATTTGTTTATCCATCGCTTCCTGAATATCCAGCGGCGGCTTGATGTCGATGACTTCGACGCGTTCGATCCGCACGCCCCATTTTTCGGTGGCTTCGTCCAGGGCAATCCGGATATCGGTCGAAATTTTCTCGCGTCCGGACAAGGTTTCGTCCAGCTCCATCTTACCGATAATTTGACGCAGGGTCGCCGTCGTGATATTGCGGACCCCGTACACGTAATCGGAAATACCGTAAGTGGCTTGCTCCGGTCCGACCACTTGATAGAAGATAATCGTATCGATCTGCACCTGCACATTATCCTTGGTGATTACGGTTTGCGGCGGAACGTTCGCCTGCTGGATCCGCAAATCATGGTACAAGCGGACCTGGTCGATGACCGGGATCAAGATGTTAAGCCCCGGCGTCAACAGCCGGTTGAACTTCCCGAGCCGCTCAACGACTCCCACCCGCTGCTGCGGCACGATTTTGACGGTCAACGAAATAAATACGACTACGACTACGACAATAACGGCAATAATGGCCCATTGCATTAAATAAATTCCTCCCATCGTTCTACTTCGATAATGGTACTGCTTCGTCTGAGCACTCGGACCCGCTCGTCTCTCCCCAAGGTTTGGGTCGAGGTGGCGCTCCAGGTGTCTCCTCCCACTTTGACGATTCCATACTGTCCTTGTTCGATCGGTTCGACCACAATCCCCTCTCTACCTACCAGTTCGATGCCGGTATCCTCATACCCTTTGGCGGCCCGAAACTTTCGCGAAATCGGCTTCGTAAAAACCGTAAGCACCAAAGCCACCAGACACCCCGCGACGACCTGCGCCAGGTACGCTTCCGGGGCGAACCAGGAAACCGCTGCGGCAACAACTGTACCCACACAAAGCCAGAGCAGATAAAATGTCAGCGTAACCATTTCCAAAACCAATAAAATGCCTGCGGCTATCAACCAAAGTACCCATGCATCCATACCGTCAGATGCACCACCTTTCCGCATTATAGTTATATATACGGGACTGGTCGAAAAAAGTATCAAAATCGTCCCCGATGCGCGAGCCCATTTAGTGGAAAAGCGTCAAGGCGCCCTGGATGATCGGCGCTCCGTATCCGAAAGCCGCAAGCGTTCCGGCCGCCAGGCATGGCGCAAAAGGGATCGATGGTTGAGCGGACAGCCGGCCTGTCGCCCATAGTATGCCGCCAGCCAGGCTTCCCATAACAAAAGCCAGCACAAAGGCCGCTATAACGTATGGTAAACCTACAGTCCAACCCAACAGGGCGAACAGCTTGACATCCCCCATCCCGATCCCCCGCGTCAGCCAGGCGATCGTCATAAGCGCGCCGAGGCCGAGGAAGGCACCGAGCAGATGGTTCCAGATCGGCCCCAGCGGAAACATCAGTCGAAGCACAACCAGCACCGGCAAAAAGGCCAGCAATACCTTGTTCGGTATCCGTCTGAACCGCAGGTCGCTCACCGTCACGATGACGCTGAGGCTGACCAGCGCCGCCCCGATCAGCGCTTCGCCCGTCAGCCCGAACCGGACATACGCCCACAGGAACAACAGCGCCGTCGCCAGTTCAACTGCGGGGAAGCCGCGGAAAAACCGGATTTTTCGCGGCCCGTCCTGCCGGCGCTTGCGATCCGGTGAATCGCCTTGGGGCGAATCCGAAGAAGGGCGAGCGAGGGGCTGTACGGGCGGCTCCGCGGCCCGGGGCGGACGAAGGCCGACCGCTCTCCAGCATGCGCCAAGCGCATACCCGGCGAGCATTACGATAATAGATGTCAGTAGCATCATGGCGATTTATCACTTTCATCTCGATTTCATTTATGTATTAAATTCAATTATAACCTAATTCGGACAAATTGCCGTTAAAAAAGTAAATGGGGTGTCTTTTGAAGTCAGGAAGATGAATAAGGGTCTTTTGCGGCGTTATTTGTCGAATTGGGCTCGCTGGCATGGAATCGCGGACTTTTGGGGTCTTATTTGAGCCAAAGTGGACCAAAACCCGATTTCGCGGCCCGGGGCGGAGAATAAGGCCCTTTTTGACCGCTAGCGTTGCATTAACCTGAGAGGACTAGCGGCTGTAACAGCCTCCCTTTGAGCCGGACGGGTAAATAACGGTCATTTGAGGCGCTATTTTGTCGAATTTGGCTTTTCGGTGTGAAATAGAGGTCATTTGGGGCCTTATTTTAGAGAAAGTCGGGCAAAAACCGGATTTTTGAGCTCACGCCAGAAAAATAAGGCCGTTTTTGACCGCTATTTTACCCGCGAAAGCGAATCGGGCCGAAATAACGGCCCAAAACGCCGCTATTATGACGGGCGGCAAGGAAGATTGCAGAGGTTTAATGCAACGTCAGTGCTTTTTTGACCGCTATTTTTCCGGCGGAGCCCGTTCGGACCGAAATAGCGCCTCAAACGGCCGCTAACACCGGGCGAGTAAGGGCCATTAGAAGGTGGGGCGAGCGCCCCCAGCGCGGCACTATACAGAAAAGAACCCCCCGGTTACCCGGGAGGTTCTCCTATTTAAAGCTTTATGGCAGGCTCAAACTTACGCTTGAACCACGTCCAGATCGACATTGCGCTTGAACACTTCGGTGTCGTTCTCGCCCAGCACCTTGCCCGTGATGACGCCGGCCGTAATCGAGTCGTTGACGTTCAGGGCGGTACGGCCCATGTCGATCAACGGCTCCACGGAAATCAGCAGGCCGGCGAGTGCTACCGGCAGGTTCATCGTGGACAGGACGATCAGCGAGGCGAAAGTCGCACCGCCGCCAACCCCGGCTACGCCGAAGGAGCTGACGGTGACAACCAGGATCAGCGTGAGGATGAAATCCCAGCTGAGCGGGTTGATCCCGACCGTCGGCGCGATCATCACGGCCAGCATGGCCGGATAAATGCCGGCGCAGCCGTTCTGGCCGATCGTCGCCCCGAACGAGGCCGACAGGTTGGCGATGCCTTCAGGCACGCCCAAGCGTTTGGTTTGTGTCTCCACGTTCAGCGGAATCGTAGCCGCACTGGAACGGGAAGTAAACGCAAATACGAGCGTAGGCAGCACTTTTCTAACATATTGCACCGGATTGTAGCCGAACAGGGCCAGCAAAATCAGGTGAATGATAAACATAACGATCAAAGCCACGTAGGAGGCCCCTACGAATTTGATCAGCTTGAGAATTTCCTCGGGATTCGTCGTCGCGACCGTATTCGTGATCAGCGCCAGGATGCCGTACGGGGTTAGGCGCAAGACCAGCGTGACGATGCGCATGACGACCGCATAGACGGCTTCGACCATTTTGCGGAACATATCCGCTTGTTCCGGTTTCTTTTTATCCAAGCCAAGAACGGCTACTCCGATAAAAGCGGAGAAAATAACGACGGCCAGCGTAGACGTGCTGCGCGCGCCCGTCATGTCGGCAAACGGATTCGTAGGGATGAAATCGAGCACCTGTTGAGGAATCGTCTTGTCGGCCACCTCGCCAACGCGCTCCTCCAGTTTCGCCCCCCGCGCTTGTTCCGCTTCGCCCGCTTGAATTTCGATCGCCTTCAGGTCGAAGCTAAGGCTGGTGACAATGCTGACCGTCGCCGCAATCGCGGTCGTAATCAGCAGGACGGCGATGATCAGCGCGCTCATCTTCCCGAGATTCTGCTTGCCTTTCAGCTTGGTAATCGCCGAAATGATCGAGACCATGATCAGCGGAACGACCACCATTTGCAGCAAGCCGACATACCCGCGTCCGACCAGATTGAACCAGTCCGTCGATTTAGCGAGCACTTCGGAGTCGCCCGGGTAAAGCAATTGAAGGATGACGCCGAATACGAGCCCCAGGCCGAGGCCGGTAAATACCCGTTTCGTAAAAGAGATATGCTTCTTCTGCATCCAAATGAGAACGCCGAGCAATACGAGCATGACTGCGACGTTGATAATGATTTGCAAAGTTTCCATCGTTCGATTCCTCCCATAAGTCTATAAAAGGGTTTCCCGGGCGTTCGCCCGGATTACAGAACGTATCATAACACATAAGCAAGTAAATTTATAGGATTAATTTTAGTATACTGCTAACCCCTTGATGGGACGCCGTTTTTCCGACCTTTGGGGCTAGAATACTTATCTATTATTACCCAAAGGACGGAAGAAAAATAGTCCTTCTTATAACGAAATGCGACAATGGCAAGCTTGTTATTCCGGGATATACCTCAGCCGCAGCCGCATTGGAATAATCCTTTAACGCAACCGAGGCTGGCGGATGCTTCTCCATAAAAGAAGCATCCGCCAGCCTCGGATTTGGGTTATCCTCTCATAAGGTAAACCCGGCTTTCATACGGCTGGAGCAAAATGTCCGTTATATCCTCCACTCCTTTAACGGGAGGGGCCTCCTCGTCGGCAAGCAGCAGATCCACGGAAAACTCCTTATTTCGGAGATAATCCGGAAGCTCAAAGCGCGACTCTCCCCCGAACAGATGGGCGATAACCAAGAGCCGTTCCTCCTCCAGTGTCCGGGTGTAAGCGTAGATTCGGGGATGCTCCGGCATAATCAGATCGTAGCTTCCGTACACGGCAACGGAATAACTTTTGCGCAGCGCAATCAGCCGCCTGTAATAATGATAAATGGAGTCCGGATTTCGCACGGCCGCCTCAACGTTTATGGAGCGGTAGTTCGGATTGACCTGCAGCCAAGGCGTTCCCGTCGTGAACCCGCCGTGCTGCGAGCCGTCCCACTGCATCGGCGTTCTGGAGTTGTCCCGACCGTTTCTCCAGACGACGGGCATCACTTCCTCGTGGCTCCTTCCCTTGGCCCTCTCCTGGTTATACCAGTTAATCATGGAAATATCGTTGTACTCCTCGATTGAAGAAAACCGTACATTGGTCATGCCGATTTCCTGTCCTTGATAAATAAACGGCGTTCCCTGCATCAAAAAATACAGCGTCGCCAGCGCTTTAGCCGAGAGTTCGCGGTACTTCCCATCGTCGCCCCATGTGGAAACGGAGCGGGGCTGATCGTGATTTTCCAGGAAAAGCGCGTTCCACCCCCGGCCTTCCAAGCCTTTTTGCCAATCCGTCATCACCTTTTTCAACTGAAGCAGGTCCAACCCGTGATCCAGGCTTTTTTGCCATAAACCCATATGCTCGAACTGAAACACCATATCGAACTTCCCGTTCTCTTCGCCAACCCAGAGATCCGCCTCCCGGGCGCTGACCCCGCTGGCTTCGCCGACGGTCACGATATCGTAACGCTCGAACGTCTCCCGCTTAAGCTCCGAGAGCAGGTCGTGAATTCCCTCCCGATTCATATGCCCCGCCTGTGACGGCACATACCGCAGACCGTCCGGGTTCGGCATATCCTGAAAGCCCGCGGTTTTCTTGATATGGGAGATCGCGTCGACGCGGAACCCGTCTATCCCTTTATCCAGCCACCAGCGAATCATGGCGTAGATGTCCCGGCGCATCCGGGGATTTTCCCAGTTGAGGTCGGGCTGCTTTTTCGAAAAAACATGCATATAGTACTGCCCGGTCCGCTCGTCATATTCCCAAATCGAACCGCCGAACAGGCTGGCCCAATTGTTGGGCTCCTTCCGTTCTTGGGATCGGCCCAAATATAATAATCCCGTTTCGGATTGTCCAGCGAGGCGCGGGATTCGATAAACCAGGGATGTTCGTCCGAGGTATGGTTGATGACCAGGTCCATAATGAGCTTCATCCCCCGGCGGTGAACCTCGGCCAGCAATTCGTCGAAATCCGCCATTGTCCCGAATTCGGGCAGGATGTCCTGGTAATCCGATACATCGTAGCCGTTATCGTCATTGGGGGATTTGTAGACCGGACAGATCCAGATTACATCGATGCCGAGGTCGGCCAAATAGTCCAGCCTGGAAATCACCCCGCGCAAATCTCCGATGCCGTCTCCGTCGCTGTCTTTGAAGCTGCGGGGATAGATCTGGTAGGCCACCGCCTCCTTCCACCAGACTTGACCGCCTTGTTCCGGTTTTGGTTCCACTCCTCGTTTAGCTTTCTCCATGCCGCTGTCTGACCTCCCATTTCCTTCCAAGTTTACAGCCTCGCCGTCAGTAGTTCGCAAAGAGCTCCGTATAAGGACTCGTCCAGTTCCATCGAGGCTAGCGAGGCCAATGCGGCCGCTGGCGCAGAGGCTTCCTTCACAACCCGGAAAATGCGTTCTTTCAGTTGAAAAGCGATTTGCGCCCGATCCAGGAGGACGAAGGCCTCTCTCTCCACCTCATTCCCCGCGACGCCGGCAGCTGCAAATGTAATGCGGATCTCTTCACTGACCGGCGTCCCCGGCAAGGTCACGACGATCGCGCCGCTCTCCCGGTCGTAGTCGGTCTCGACCGCCACTTCCTCGCCCGAAGCGCTGGCCCGCACCGTCGTTTCGGCAAAGCCGACAAAGGACAACTTCCAGCGCCGGATCTTCGGAACAACAGCCGTGTTGCCTGCGACCGGGCGGATCGTAAAGCTGATTTCCTCTCCCCATTGAAAAAGCATCTCCGTACCGCACCAGTTTTCGTCACGGTCTTCGGCGCTGTCCCCCTCGTCCTCCCAGAGGACAAAGCGGCCGTCAGCTCCCGCGAACACTTTGATTTCCAGGCAGTGCGGATTATCCGTGGAGGATGTATACGCCGTTAGATCGGCCATTGGGACGATCGCTCCGGCTTTGGCCAACACGGGGATTTGCTTCAAGTCCCGGTACAGGGTGAGCCTCCGGCCGCCGTCATACCTTCTCCCGCTGAAAAAGTCCAGCCAGACGCCCGCGGGCAGCCATGCCTTGAAACCCGCAACGCCGGTCTGCCGGTGAACGGGCCCGGTGATCGGACAAACCAGCAGCTCCGTTCCGAAGTAATACTGGTTCGGCGCTTCGTAGGCTTCAGGCTGCTCGGGCTCGTGGTAATACAGCGGGCGGACGAGCGGCAGCCCGTTCCGGCTGGCATTGCGGTTCATCGTATACAAATACGGAACCAGCCGATGGCGCAGCCGCAAATAATCCTTCATGATTCCCGCCGCCGTTTCGTTAAACCGCCAAGGCTCCTTGCTGTTGAAGGGGCTCGCCGAGCTGTGCAGCCTGAGGATCGGCGAGAACACGCCGAACTGCACCCACCGCGTCGCCAGTTCGTCATCCAGATAGCCGTTCATATGCCCGCCGATATCATGGCTCCACCAGCCGTTTCCCGCATTGGAAGCGGTGGCCGTAAAATACGGCTGGAAATCGAGCGAGGCCCAGGTGACGATCGTGTCCCCGGAGAAACCGACGGGATAACGGTGGCTTCCCAGGCCGGCATACCTGGAGAAGGTGAGCCGCCGTTTCCCGCGGCGCCCGCTGTCCAGGTAGTGATAATGATTCAGCATCCAAAGCGGATCGAGCCCCGGAACCCGGGTCACGCCCTCCTGCTGCCAGTCGATCCACCAAAAGTCCACCCCCTCGTCTTCCAGGGGATGGTGCAGATCTTTGAAATAGGCCCGCAAAAATGCCGGATCGGTCGGGTCGAATTCCACCGCCTCTTCCTCGGCGACGTTTAAGCCCAACTCCTCGGCCATCGCCGGATAGGAGGCCTCAAACGCCCGCACGCCGTCGGCCGGATGGACGTTAAGCGTCACGCGCAGCCCCTTCCGATGCAGCCAAGCCAAGAACCCCGGAGGGTCGGGAAACAGCTCCCGGTTCCAGGTATATCCGGTCCAGCCGCTGCCGTATTTCGGGTCGATCTCGACCAAATGCCAATCCATGTCCAGTACAGCCACGGAGAACGGGATTTGCTCCGCTTGGAACCTTTCCATCAGCGCCTTGTACTCCGCTTCCGTATATTTGTAATACCGGCTCCACCAGTTTCCGAGGGCGTACCGGGGAAGCAGCGGCGTCGCTCCGGCCAGCCGGTAGAAATCCCGCAGGCATTTCAGATAGTCGCGGCCATACCCGAAGAAGTACAAATCCGTGCCTTCTTCCGTACGCGGCTCCACCCGGCCATTCTCCTCCAACAGTAGGGAACGGCTGTCGTCGACGACGGTATAACCGGCGCGGGAAAGAAGCCCCTCTTCAAGCGGAATCGCTCCATCGGCATTGTCCAAAGTTCTTGCGGTACCGCCCAGCTGTTCGGGGCGATCCCCGAAATGCCAGGTCCCCAGAAGATGACCCACCCCGTTTCTCACCTGAACCCTGAGGCCGTATCGCGAAAACGGCCGCTTGTCATAGATCAAGCGTAGCCGCTCCGTGACGATTTCCAGCCGATCCTCCCGCTCGTTTACGCGAAAATCCGGTACCGGAAATGCCCGGTTCAACACGATCTGGCTTGCCCGGTCCTCAAAGCGGCCACCCTCGCTGTATTCCATGCGAATCAACGCCGCGGTCAAGATCGTAAACCGGTAGTTTTCCCCCTGGATCACCGCTGCCGGACGGGCCCGCGGCTCGGCGGGAATTCTGAAACGTTCCGGCATCTCCTGCCCGATTTGCAAGGTTTCCTTCATAACCTCAGCACCTTTCTCTCCATTTTGACCCGATTCCTTAAAGATCATGCCGCTTCGCGGCGAGGTGCGCCACAAGCGGCATGGCTTTGCATTGACTGGTTATTTCACGCTCATATAGCGGTTGTACGCATCCGTTCTGATTTTCATCAGCTTATCAAGCCCCATGTCCTGCAGCTTTTTCACATAGGCGTCCCATTCTTCGTCGATACCGCCTTTGGTCACCCACTGCGCCCGCATGGCCGACACATAACTGTCGATGTCGGTGGTCAGGGTCGGAAGCTCCTGGAATTCCTCCGCGGTGTACATGACATTCGGAAAAGGAACGGTAACGTATTCGCTGCCCATTTTATCGATTTCCAGCTTCAAACCGTCGCCGGTCTTCGGGTTCAGCACAATATTTTTCTCGAAGGCAGGGCTCACGTACTTCGGCCCGAAATCCCGAAGCGACTGCTCCCAGTACCAGGCGTCCGCGCTGGTGCCGCTCGGCGGGTCCATCAAGGTATACGTGCCGTCTTCGTTCTTCTTGATGACCGTATCGATCGCTCCCCAGAAATTCTGAATGCTGGCCTCATTCGTGTAGAACTGGTCGGCCCAGCGGGCGGCAATCTCCGGGTATTTGCAGGAAGTGGTAATCAGCATTTCATTGCGGTTAAAGCTCAAACCGCTGGGATCGCCGGCCTGATACTTCTTCCCGTCGGGGCCGGCAATCGGCGCAATCGCCTCGTACTCGCCGCTCCATTTGCCGAACACCGCATCCGGCGTCCATTGATACGTGAAGCCGACAATCGGAGCGTCCGCATTCTGCTGCTTGGCCGACGTCATCGTCGCATCCTGGGTGTACAGCTCCTGATCGATCAAGCCCTCCGCATACAATTCATGAGCCCATTGCAGCCCCGCTTTGTATTCCTCCGACACCGGGATGAACACGGGTTTGCCGTCCTTGACCGTCATGCTGTTGCCGTTCGGGTCCGTAATCCCGAAGGGATCCAGGAGGGCACCGAGTCCGTTCTCCGTATAGGGGATCTCGTCCTTTTTCCCGTTGCCGTTCGGATCCTGCTCCTTAAAAGCTTTCAGTACATTACGGAGCTCGTCGAGGTTTTGGGGAGCTTGCAGCCCCAGCTTGTCGAGCCAAGCCTTGTTGATCACAGGCTGGTTTTTGCTCTTTGGTCTGGCCGGTAGGCGGGCGGGCAGAGAGTAAATTTTGCCGTCGGGAAACGTGCTGATCTGCCTCAGTTCCGGGGTCTCCTCCATCGCGGCTTTCAGATTCGGCATATATTGTTCAATCAGCTCATCCAACGGACGGAAATAGCTCAGGTTATTGACGATATCGGAATCGGAAAAAGTCTGATTGCCCAAAATAATGTCCGGGAGCGTTCCGCTGGCCAGCATGATCGATTTCTGCTCGCTCCAGTCGTTCGAGGAGACGACCTCCCACTCGATTTTGACATTCGTGTTCTTCTCCAAGTCTTGAAGCCACTGATTTTGAGTAAAGGTGTCGCCCATATTTCCCCAACGCATGGTCAGCACCTTGAGTGTGACGGGCTCGTTTACGATCGGCAGACCCTCTTTGTTAAACTCACCGGTTGGGGTTTGCGACGCCGTTTCCGCTTTTCCTCCCCCGCATCCGGCAAGGCCGAACACGAGCGCCGCCGCCAAAAGGGCGGCAATCCATCCTTTCGCTGTCGCAAGGGTGGTCTTCCCCGTTTTTCTCGTCATTTGATTTATCCCCCATTCTCTTTGATCAAAGCTGCTTTACTCCTTCACGGCGCCGATCATCACCCCCTGATTAAAGTACTTCTGAACGAACGGGTACACGCACATAATCGGAACCGTAGCGATGATAATGACGGAGTACCTCATCATATTGGCCAGGCGCATGGCGATTTGGGCGGCTTCCCCGCTCCCCAAGGCGGTCTGCATCTGATTCGTGATCAGGATATTGCGCAGGATCAGTTGGAGCGGATGAAGGTCCGGATTTTTCAGATAAATCAAAGCATTGAAGTACGAATTCCAGTATCCGACGGCAATCCATAAACCGAGCACCGAAATGATCGCTTTGGACAGCGGCAGCACGACGCTGATGAAATAGCGGATATTGCCGCAGCCGTCGATCTGCGCCGCCTCCCATAAATCTCCCGGAATACTCGATTGGAAGAAGGTTCGCGCGACGATGATATCGTACACCACGACCGAGAAGGGGAGCACCATGACCAAGAACGTATCGTACAGGTGAAAATCGCGGATGGTCAGGAATGTCGGGATCAGCCCCCCGCTGAAGAACATCGTAAAAATAAAGAACAAGGACAGAAATTTCCTGCCGACCAGGTCCTTCCTCGACAAGGCGTAGGCCGCCGATATATTGACGATCAAACCGATGGCCGTGCCCACCACCGTGTACAAAATCGTATTTCCGTAGCCGGTCCATATATTGTCGTGCTTGAACAGCTCCTTGTACCCGTCCAGGGTGAAGCCCTGCGGATACAACCAGACCCGTCCGTTCGCCACCGCCGACGGATCGCTGAACGAAGCGATGACAATAAAATACAGCGGGTACATCAGAACGATCAAAAACAAAACCGCAAACACATACAGGGCCACTTCCA
Source organism: Paenibacillus sp. alder61 (assembly GCF_020179875.1). Taxonomy (NCBI): domain Bacteria; kingdom Bacillati; phylum Bacillota; class Bacilli; order Caryophanales; family Paenibacillaceae; genus Paenibacillus; species Paenibacillus sp. alder61. The sequence continues at coordinate 91,402 of NZ_JAIUDG010000004.1, read as the reverse complement.
ACAGGACGTCGGAAGACCGGTTGTTAACCGGCTTTGGCGCCGGGCCCGCCGCGGTATTCATCGCCTCCATCTTTCTTCCCCCTCCTTTACCAAAGGCTGTTCTCGCTGTACTTCTTGGAGAGCTGGTTGACGAGAATCAGCAGGATGAAATTAATGACGGTATTAAACAGGTTGATCGCCGAGGAAAAACTGTACTGGCTGCTGAGCAGCCCGATTTTATACACGTAAGTGGAAAGGATCTCGCTTGACGTAATGTTCAGATCGTTCTGCATCAGATATACTTTCTCAAACCCGACGCCGAGCAGCCCCCCTACCCGTAGAATCAGCAGCGTGATCGCCGTCGGCATCAGCATCGGGATATCGATATAGCGGATTTTGTGCCACCGGCTGGCCCCGTCCACTGTGGCGGCTTCATAGAGGCTCGGGTCGATCGTGGAGAGCGCGGCGATATAAATGATGCTGTCCCAGCCGACATGCTGCCACACGTCGGACCAGACGTACAAGCTGCTGAACAGGCTGGCCGATCCGATGAGATCGGGAGCCTCCGCGCCGAACAGCCGGTACAGATGCCCGACCAGCCCGGTGCTGGGGGACAACAGGATGAGCATCAGACCAACCATGACGACCGTCGAAATGAAATGCGGCATGTACGAAACCGTCTGGAAAAACCGCTTGAACCGGTTGGGCCGCATCTGATTGACCATCAACGCCAGCAGGATTGGAATCGGGAAGGTAACCAGGCTGTAAAGACTGAGAACCACCGTGTTCTTGATCGTGGCCGAAAACTGATAGGAATGAAAAAACTTTTCGAAATATTTGAACCCCGCCCAAGGGCTGTCCGTAATGCCGAGCGCCGGACTGTAATCCTTAAAGGCGATCAAGACGCCGTACATCGGTTTGTAGGCGAACAAAAGCGTAAGCACCGCGGCGGGAAGCAGCAGCAGGTATAACCCGCCGTTCCTTCGGATCTGTCCGAGCTTTCGCGCCGCGTAAGTCTGACCGGATCTCAAGATATCCCCCTCCTTTATATAAGTTGACCTAATTGATCTCGCATGTGGGGCAGCCGTTGTAACTTGATTGGATTCGGGCCTTCCGCTCTTCCGGGCCGTCCACCGCCTGAGCACCTTCAGTATAACGGCTTTGCCGGCGCTTTTACCGGACCTGTGCAAGCGTAATCCGGACCTATCCCTCGGGACTGCGGTTTCCGCTTAACCCCCTCCAGCTTTTTTATTACCATAGCAATGACGCGATTCGGACTTTTCTTTGCGGTTTCCGGACTTTCCGCCGATTTCGGAGCGGGCGCCGTATCTTTTTGCCGGGCGGAGGTTTTATAATGTGTTCATACTTCATTGAAGCGCATTCATCACAGAGCGCGAACGAAAGGACGCGGTGCTTGGGAGCCATGTTCAAACCAACGAAAGACAAAGCGTACCCGATCAGGCATTATGTAAAAATCATGTTCCTCGTTTCATTTCTGGCGCTTGTCCTGGATTTCGTCATCAGCCTTGCCGCCATCTCGATCGTGAAGCAGCAATCCACCCGTTCCCTGCAGGATACGGCGGATCTTTATATTCACCGGATCAATCACGATTTCGCTTACATGACCCATTATATGGGTTGGACGCTCGCTAACGATGAGAGCCTCGAAACCATGAACGCGAACCCCGTGAACAGCTATGCCTTTATCAAAGCAAACGAAAATTTGCATAAACAATACAGCGAACTCCAGAAAAATTACGGAAAGGAATATCAATTTTTCGTGTATTTAAAGAAGCCCGGCTTCTTCCTCAACTGTGCGCCGCTCAACATCGGCTATTCGGATTACCAGGCTCTGAAGAAGCAGGTGATGTCTTATGTCGAGGAAAAGAACATTTACGAAAGGTTCTACTCCCAGTGGACGCCGATCGAGGTGGGCGGCAAGCATTACGTTACGAATATCGTGCCCTACCACGACAGCTACATGATCAGCCTGGTATCGGCCGACGATCTGATCCGCCCCTTACGCGGGATCAATCTGGGGGAGAACGGGTATGTCTCTCTGGTTAGCGGTGAAGGCCGCGGACTGACCAGTCCGGTCTCCAACAACGGAGAGCGGATTGCTGCGGAATCCGGGAGAACGCTGCTGCCGGATCTGTTCCGGACCCGGACGACCGTTCACGGCGAGTTCAACAACGCTTCCTTTTACGTCAAGCTCGTCATTCAGTTTGGAGCATTCGAGCGGATTATGGTGGCCCAACTGCTCATCATCCTGCTGGCCGTCATTATTACCTGCAATGTCTGCTTCATTATGCTGTATTTTAAGAATAAAGTGCTTAAGCCGATCAAGAGCTTCTCCTACAACCTCGCTTTTTGGACGGAAGACGGAGATCCGCTCGACATCGGCAGCAGCAAGATTATTGAGTTGGAAAAGGCCAGCAAGCAGTTTATGCATCTCGTCGGGCAAATCCGGAAATTCAAAATCGATCTTTATGAACGTGAACTGGAAAAACAGCGGATTCAGCTGGATTATATGAAGCTGCAAATTAAGCCGCATTTCTTCCTGAATTGCCTGACCAGCATCTACAGTATGGCGCAGATGCAGATGCATCAAGAAATCGAGAGTATGGCGTTGTCCACCTCCAAATACTTCCGTTATATTTTCCAAAGCGGTGAGAACTTTGTAGGTTTGGAGGAGGAGCTGGATCATGTCCGGACTTATCTGGACATTCAGAAGCACCGGTATCGGGATGCGCTGTCGTACTCCATTCAACGGGAGGGGGAGGACACCCGAAACGCACGGATCCCTCCGCTCGTCCTTCAGACGTTCGTGGAAAACGCGGTGAAATACGCGGTGTCCCGGACCTCCGAGGCGGTCATCGAGCTGGCGGTCCGCCGCGAAGCGGACGGGGACGCGGAACGGCTCGTTTTCCGCATCGCCGATACCGGTCCCGGATATCCGTCGGAAATTCTCGAGGCGCTGCAGCAGGGGCGGCCGCTGGATCAATCCGGCGGAACCCATATCGGGATCATGAACACGCTACGGCGGCTGGAATTCCTCTATCGGAACGAGGCGAAGGTCCTGTTCGCCAACCGCGAGCATGGAGGAGCCTGCGTCACCTTATACCTTCCGGTTGTCGTGCCGGAGAAGACGGGGGGATAGAACGATGCATGTATTGCTGGTGGATGACGATTACTTCGTCGTAACCGCGCTGGAGAAAAAAATCGACTGGGCTTCCTTGCAGGTCGATGCCGTCTATACGGCCCACAATGTCGCTCAAGCCCGGGAAATCCTGAAGACCCGGCCGGTACAGATTCTTATATCGGATATCGAAATGCCGCAGGGAAGCGGTCTTGAGCTTCTGGCCTGGATTCGGGAAGAGAAATACGAGGTCCAAACGATTTTTCTGACCAACTACGCCGATTTTAACTACGCGCAGAAAGCCATCGAACTGCAGAGCTTTGAATATTTTCTCAAGCCGATCGAGTTCGACAAGCTGATGCTGATTATTCAAAAAGCCGTGGCGAGGTCCAAAGAGCAGCAAAAGAACGAAAAGGCCATCCAGGATGGGCGGTTTTGGCAAAAAAATCAGGCGAAAATCATCGAGTATTTTTGGCGGCGGCTGGTCGTGGACAGTGTTTCCGTTCCGGTCAAGCCGTCCGATGTCGCCCGTTCGGTACAGGAGCAGCATCTTGCCTACGGCATGTCCGACCGGATTCAGCCTTTGCTGATTCAGCTGTTTCCCTATAACGGCAGCATGGGCAAAGAGGAGAAGAATCTGTTCGATTTCGCGCTGCTGAATGTGCTTTATGAGCTGATCCAAAGCCCTTGCTTTTCCGTGGAAACGATTTTGGAGTACCGGGACTGCAACTGGATCGTTATTCTCAAATGGCACCACCCGGTAGAGGTTCCGCTCCTTCGGGAGCTCTGTTCCTTGTTCATCGAACGGGGCCGGTCGTACTTAAAATGCGACGCCTGCTGCAGCATCGGCTTTTCCGCTCCTCTCGAAAGCATTGGCCAGCTTCTGCACCGACTGCTCTCTATTCACGGAGAAATGACTCCGGTTCGGAACGAGACTTATCTGATGGAGGATTATCCCCCTCCTGCCGTACCCCGGGAGTACCGCCCCCCCGACTTGACTCTGCTGGAGGACCTGCTGCACCGGAACGATCCGGTCGCTTTCCTCGGGGAAGTTGAGAAAGAGCTAAGGTTACGGCTGGGCGGGCGGCGCGTGCTGAACATTTCGGAACTGAGCCTGTTCCGGCTGGATATCGTCCAGTTGGTCTATTCCTTCCTTAAATTAAAAGGAATTCAAGCCCACAAGCTGTACACCGGGAAAACGAACGATTCGCTGCTCATGCACTCGCTATCGTCTATCGAGGATTTTGAGGAGTACCTGAAGTATTTGGTGCATACGGCGCTCGATTACCGGGATTTTGCCGCCCAGCCCAAGTCTGTTGTCGAGGAAATCAAGCAATACATTCATGCCCATTACGGCGAGGATCTGTCGAGGAACGATTTGGCGGAAATCGTCTATCTCCATCCCGACTACCTGGCCAGAGTGTTCAAGCGGGAAACCGGCGTTTCCTTGGGAAGCTATGTTATCCAGGTCCGCATCCAAGTAGCCAAGGGGCTGCTGGAGACCACCGAGCTGTCCGTATACACCATTGCCAACCGGGTGGGCTATGCCAATGACTCGTATTTCTCCAAGCTGTTCAAACAGGAGGTCGGATTAACGCCCAACGAGTATAAAAGAGTGGCATGTTTGGGTGCAGAAAGCGGGCACCCCATTCCCTGAGGGGGTGAGGGGGCGAGAGGCGAGGCGGCCACTTACCGGGAATTCTTCCCGTTAACTAAAACCTTTACGGCTGCAAAAGGGAATTAGCGGGAAAAGCTCCCGCTAAGATTCGGCTGAAAACGCGTGGATCGGCGGTTAGACCGCGGAATGCTGGGGATTTTCCAGTTATTTACGTACGCAGGAGCCATGAACGCAAAGCTAGTGCCCCATCAGACAACCTTGATAATATAGAATTCCTGCAAATCTGCATGTTTTTTTCCTGTTTGGAGCCAAAAATTTGAAAATTCCTGCAATTCTGCAGGAATTCACGTCGAAGTAGGCTCGTTTCTCAAAAATGGCTAGAAATACCTGCAGATTTGCATCTATTTTCGCATTCCCTCGGGGATCGGCTTAAATCCCTGCAGATTTGCATCTTTTTGGAGTTGGCAGGTTCAACGATTGGATTTTGAATTAGAAAACAGCGGCGGTCTAAGACTCTATTTCAAGTCTTGGTCCGCCGCTGTTGTATGGCCACTGGACTCTAAAAAGGCGAGTACCCCGCAGTTTTCTCCCGTTCGATGAGGCTCATGCTCTCCCAGCGGCGCGATTTCCATCTGAGCCGGAACAAACAGGTCTTCACCCACTCATCCGCGATAAACGCGATATACACGCCAATCATGCCCCAGCCTAAATGCACCCCTAGAACGTAGGAAAGGGAGACGCTAATGATCCAAACCGATGAGACGCTGATATACACCGGAACTTTGACGTCGCCCGCCGCACGCAGCGCGTTGATGAGGATGAGGTTCCCCGCGCGCCCGGCCTCCAGCAGAACGGCAAGCCACAATAAATGAACGGTTTGCCGGATCGTGTCCGGATCGTTGGTGAACAACCCGACCAGTAAACCCGAACACGAAGCGATCAACAAAGCGGAGCCCGCGGAGATCAACGATGCGAACCAGGCGTAATTTTTTCCCCGCTTATAGGTCTCGTCAAATAGCTTGGCTCCAATGTACCTGCCGATCATGATCTCCGTGGCCAGAGCCAAGGACAAGGTAAACAGGTTGTTGAACATTCCGAGATTTTGGGCGTATATTTTGGCCGAGAGCGCCTGGGTCCCCAGTAGCGCGATAAAAGAGGTAATGCAAATCTGCGCCATGGTGGAAAAAAAGCTCTCTCCCGCCGTCGGTATGCCGATCTGGAACAATCCCCTTGCATGTTCCCGCAGGTCTTTCGCATGGATTCCCCGCATCCGAAACCTGAAGTCCGTCTTGAGTTTGATCAGGACGAACAAAAACGCCAAGCCGACCAACCGCGACAGCACGGTGGAGATGGCAACGCCCGAAACCCCCGAAAAAGGGGCACTCAAGGAGCCGTACAGGGCGATATAATTCCCCAAGAGGTGCAAAGCGTTTATTCCAAAAGCGACATACATGGTAACGCGGGTAAATCCATAGCTTCGCATAATGGTTGCCAGCGTCAGCCTGACCGCTTCGGCAAACACAAATCCACCCGTGATCATTAAGTAAGTCCAGGCGGAGGGAGCCAGCTCCTGCGGAAGATTCATCCACCCAAAGATGGTGCGTCCCGCACCCAGCAGCAGTAGACTGGTCAACAGACCGAACAGCAAATTGAGCACGATGGCCACCGAAGCGACCTCCAATGCCGACTTGTTCCGCCCGGCGCCGAGGTTTTGGGAAATCAGCACGCTCGTACCCGCGGATACCACATTGAACATCAAATTCACAAAGAACAAAATTTGATTCGCTACGCCGACGGCGGCCATCGCTTCTTCCGAAAAGTGGCTGAGCATCAAAGTATCGATATTCCCCATCAGCATGCCGAGCAACATTTCAACAAAAATCGGCCAGGTCAAAGCAAATAACGTTAGCTTCTTGTTCCCCTGTTGTTTCTCCAAATGATCTTCACCCGCGACTTTCCCCCAAAATGCAATCTAAATCCATTCTATGATCAAGACGCTTTTGATAAAACGTTTGTACAAAATCCATTATTCAACTCATTCATCCCTAATCGGTCGTCCATTAGTCAACTTGCTCGGCTGTGTGCAATTCAAACACGCTTAAGGATTGCTTAAGCGATTCCGACAGCTCTTTCAAACGGCGGGACAGGCCGACCAGGTCCTCACTGACACGGTATTGCCCCGAAGCCATGGAAGCCACCTCTTCGGTGGAAGCCCCGCTCTGCTGTACGACGGAGCCGACGTTCGAGACGAAATCCCGTAAAGCCAACTGGGCGCTCATCAACTCGCTGACGGAAGCGGAGGCGCTTTGCAGTTCTCCGGCAAAACCATCCATTTCCCGCCCCACGCTCCGAAAGATGGAAGAAGCCGATGTGACGGATTCCAGCTGTTCCCGAAATTTCGGCGTTATTTCCTGAAGAACGTTTACCGTATTTTCGATGGCGGCCTGAATTTCTTCGGTCATGGCGGAGACGTTCCGGATCGAATCGTTCGATTGCGCCGACAGCTTGCGGATTTCCTCCGCGATAACCGCGAAGCCTTTACCCGCCGCTCCGGCACGCGACGCTTCAATGGTGGCATTCAGCGACAAAATATTCGTCCGACGGGTCATTTCAATCATCGGCTGCAAAATACTTCGGATCGAAAGGGTGCTTTGACTTAATTGGCCGGAGTTCTCCTCAATCATCCCGGTCATCCTCGACACGTCCTCCGTCTTTTCCACCAATCGTTCCATGTGCCTCTGCCCTTGTTCACTCACTTCCACGATCCGCCCGGCAGACGTGTCCATCGCTTTGGTTAAATGGATGACCCGATCCATTCGCGTGCTGATCTCGTCCGTCAGGGCGTTTCCTTTCTCCGCCTCCTCCGCCAAGCTGGAGGACCCCTGGGCGATTTCTTCGGTGGCGGCCGCAATCTCTCCCGCCGTCGTCGCCGTCTCCCTCGAAGCTTGGGCCAGGGTGTCCGCGGTCTGCCACAGCTCCTGCGTCGACCGCTGTATCCCGTCCACTAACCCTGCGATTTGTTCCATCATTTTATTAAAACTTTGTCCCAGCCGCCCGATCTCGTCGCGGCCTTTAAAACTCGCGCGCACTTTCAGATTGCCCCGCTCTCCTTCCTCCATTAAGCGGGACAGTTTCTGCAGCGGTTTTCCGACGTTCCGGAACAAGTAGTACCCGATTCCCAAAGCAACCGCGATGGCTACGCCCATCACAATTACGGTCACATGCACAAGCTTGTCGGCCGCACTCAGAAAATCGCTCTCCGGAGCGTATCCGATCAGCCGCCAGGGGGCGGTCCGCAACGGTTTGTATACCACCAGCTGTCTAATCCCCTGCTCGTCTGTTGCGGCGAGCGAAGTTGGGGTTCCGGAGAATTGCGTTTCCGTTAACCCGAGGGCGGACGGGGTCTCGATCAATTCCGGACGGGCCGCATGTACAATCGTATTATCGGGCGTAAGGACGTTGATCTGACCCGAATCCCCGAGCTTCAAATTGGCCAGGGTCTCTGTCAATGCCGCACTCTTGATCTCAATCAGCAGGGTAAACTCCGCTTCCGGATGGTTCAGGTTCTTCAAAACCCTTCCCATCGTAACGGTCGGTTCATTCGCAGTTCCAAAAAAACCTTTCCTGAGACCCGGAATCCAGACCGGCTTTCCGGAAGCCTGGGCAATCGTGTCGAGCCTGCTCTTCACCCCGTCGTTTCTCTGCGTACCGCTAGCCCCGGAGGTCGCGTAATTGTTGGAGAAGTCCTTGTTGACCAACCGGATGCCGATTAAGCGCTCATCCGAACCTTTCATGGCGTTGAGCTTGTTTTTTATTCTCGTTTCCGCCTCCGTTTTCCGGACAATATCGACATCCGGCCGCGTGACCGTCTCCAGATCCTCCTTCAGGATTTGATCTACCGCCATCTGTCTGGATATGGATTCGTAGCCGGAAAACAGAAAGTCCAACTTGTCCGCAGCTTGTTCGATCGCCTGGGAAGCCGCCGTCCCTACCTCGGCCCGGATAATCTCCTTCGATTTGACATACGAACTTAATCCGAGTATGGCTGATAAGACGACAATGACTCCAAACACCATGACAAACAGCTTCATTCCGACCGACCTAAATTGTACGGCTTGGCCAAACTTCATATGTCCCTGCCCCCTTTTGAATAGCACTCTTATGTAAAGAAAGGATATAGCTGCTCAGCTTGGCTGAAGCTATATCCTCATGACTGATTTGTACGGAGATATTAATTTTCGATTATCCTTTACTTGCCCCGGAAGTCAAACCATCCACGAGCAGCCGCTGCAGGAACATAAACAGGATGGTGATCGGTACGGCGATCAGCACCGCCCCCGCGGCAAACAGCGTAAAGTTCGAGTTTGTATTCGTATTGACCAAGTCCCACATCCCGACGGCGACCGTCCAGTTTTCCTTGGAACGCAGCACCAGGCGGGCAAAGATAAAATCAACCCAAGGGCCGACGAACTGGGTCAATCCAATGTAGGTTAGCATCGGTTTGGACAATGGTAAAATAATCTTCCAGAATACGGTAAAGTTGCTGGCGCCGTCGATTCTGGCGGCTTCATCCAGCGACCTCGGGATCGTATCCAGAAAGCCCTTGGCAATGAATGTGCCTCCAATCGGCGCTCCGGCCGCGTAAACGATAACCAGAGCCCAGTGAGAGTCCAGCATGTTCATCGAAAGCAACAATAAGAAGATGGCAACCATACTCATAAATCCCGGAAACATGCCCAGTACCAGCAGAACGGACAGCCCGTTCTTCCGTCCGCGAAACCGGAAACGCGAGAAAGCGTAACTCGTGAGCAAGGTAAGGAATACGCCCAGGATCGTGGAAAAAATAGACACCTTCAGCGTGTTCATATACCATTGCCCGAACAGAATCGTATGCGATGTGAACAATTCCCTGTAATGCTCGAATGTAAGAGCTTCGGGGAACAGTGATTTGCTGTACAGCGCCCTCCCCGGCCGCAGCGAACCCAGGATAACCCAAAGGGCCGGATATAGTGCGCATATCGCTAAAATAACCAAAACAATATAGCTCGACGTCAACCGTACGGCATTCCCTATTTTCCGTGCGCTCATTGGATCATGTCCTCCTCTTTGAATGATTTCGTTCGGCGATAGCTATAGATCGAGAGGGAGGCGATGATCAAAAAGATAATGATGCCCACGGCGGACGCCATATTGTATTTCCTTTGATCCAGCGTCAACTTATAGAGCCAGGTCACAAGCAAGTCGGTGGAACCGGCATACTGATAGTCCCCGTTTACCGGGTTCCCGTTGGTCAGCAGGAAAATCGCATTAAAGTTGTTGATGTTGCCGGCGAACTGCGTGATCAAAATCGGCGCCGTGGTAAACAGGATCATCGGCAGGGTGATGATTCTGAATTTCTGGAATCCGGTAGCCCCGTCCACCTCGGCCGCCTCGTACAAGTCTTTGGGAATCGTGGTCAATACCCCCATGATCAGCAGCATGGATACCGGTATCCCCACCCACATATTTACAACGATGACCGTCACTTTTGCCCAGAACGGATCAGTTAACCACGGCAACCCGTCCAGTCCGAAGTATTCAAGATACTGGTTGATCGGCCCGAATTGGCCGTTAAACATATTTCTCATGACAAGCAGCGAGATCATTTGCGGGATCGCATACGGCAAAATCAAAATCGTTCTCCAAAGGCCTTTGAACTTGATCCCTTTTTGATTGATCAGCAAGGCGACAAGCATCCCGCCGAAATAAGTTGTGACCGTAGACAATACGGCCCAAATGATCGTCCAGGTCAAAACCCCGTAAAACGTATGACTCCAGGTTTTTAGGGCGACCAGATTCTTGAAAGTATCAAAACCTACCCAGTCAACCAGCATCGCCGGAGGAATGTGTTTGGGCGCGGAATAGTTCGTGAACGCCAGCATCACCATGAAGATGATCGGCATAACGGTAAAGAACAATATCCCGATAGCCGGAATCGTCAAAAACGCTTGGGCAAACTTGTAATCCAGGACATAGCGAACCGATTCCCTGAAGTTCTTCACCTTTTTGCCCTGATCCCTGTCTGCTCCCACGTTTCTGGCATCCTTCACGTTCATGACATAAGCGATGATAAAAATAGCCAGAAAAATCAAGGTGATCAAACTTGTCACCAAAATAACGATAGAGTCGTCCCCGTCGACCCATTTCCCTTTAATCAATCGTCTGGGGACTTCGCCCAATGTGAAGATTCCCCAGAACGTTCTGCCCAAATTATTGATGAAATAGTAACCGCTGACGGCTTCAAATAGTAAAAAAATGATACCTTTAATAAACTGCCGGTTATAAAGCTGCCCCAATCCCATAGCCAATATCGATAAAATAGTAGCGTTATTACGATGTTTGTTCATAGTCTCTCACCTTCTCCTCTCCTTGGGAAACCGAGGAAATTACCCGCCGCTAAACCGCGGCGGGTAATCTGCATTTCTCGCGGAGCAACATCTGCCGTTATTCAGCGGAAACCCCGTTATTCAGATCCTTGATTTGTGTAGCGGCTTTATCCATTGCTTCTTTAGGGTCTTTTCCGCTGTCCCAAATTTCAGGGAATGCGGCGTTTAACGGTGCCCATGCATTGGACATTTCCGGAATGCTCGGCATTGGCTGGGAAGATGCGATCTGTTCCGCAAAAGCGGAGACGGTTGGGTCATTTTTGACTTGATCGGTTTCAAGCGCTTCAAGATTTGTCGGAACGGAACCGACCTTCTCGTTCAACAGGAGCTGTGCCTCCTTGGTAGAGGCGAAATGGGCAAACAGTTTGGCCGCGTTCGGATACTTCGTAAACGAGTTAACCACGTAAATTTTGATGCCCGAGAACGTCACAGCTTTCTTGCCGGCTACGGTCGGAACAGGGGCTACCCCCAAATTATCGCCGAGAGCCGCTTTATACCCGGCAAGTTCCCACGGTCCGTTGATATCCATGGCGATATCTCCTGCGGTAAACAACCCGCGCTTTACGTCCGGATTAATGTCACCGCTGTTGACGGGGAGAATTTCTCTCAAGCTTTGGTATACTTTCAAACTTTCCAGGGCTCCCGCATTATTCACCCCGATATCATCCTTGTTGGTTCCGTTGTCCCCATACAGGTAACCTCCGCCGGAAGCGATAAACGGATAGTTGAAGTACATATTGCCCGTTTCCCACATAATCCCGTACTTTTTCTTTTTAACGTCGTTAAATGTTTTGCTGAAGGCGATTACATCTTCAAAAGACTTAGGCGCTTCCTTCACAAGCGACTTATTATAGTACAAAGCTGGCGTTTCGGCGGCTCTGGGATATCCGTACAGGACACCGTCAAAAGTCGAGCCCAAAACGGAGAGCTCCGTATTGTTCTTCTTGGTTTCTTCTTCAAAGACATCGTTGGCCAGCAACAGCCCGGAAGTCGCTGCGTTCCCGATATGGTCATGCGGTACGATCAACACGTCGGCGGCAAGTCCTGCCGATCCGTCCTGCGTCAGTCGGCCGATCTGGTCGGTCGGCGCCACTTCTTCGATCTTCACCTTGACGCCATACTTGGCTTCAAATTGCTTGATCAATTCGTCCGCGAATACCCGTTCCTCCCGGCTCTCCCAAATGAGCAGTTCCGCGCCCTCTTCCGGCACGATTTCGCCGCCGGCGGCTTTCGCGTCGTTTCCCGCATTCTCAGACGTCTGATTAGCGGGAGCCGGCGCACCCTCACTGTTGTTGCCTTTACCGCCCGAGCCGCAAGCCGCTGTAAAAGATACGACCATGGACAAAGATGCGATGAGCGCTAACATTTTCTTCATTTTCATAAAGCGAACCCCTTCCTGTTTTGTATAGAATCTTTTCTTTTCAAAAAAGCGCAAACGATTTCACATAATGTCGAGAAAAAATGCAGTTTTTGACGTAATTTCGCGGGATTTATCGATTCCCTCGACTAGAAAGCGCTTTACAACTACACCTATCATACAACATAACGCGAAGTTTGTAAAAACGTTTGCACAGATCATTTTTAATATCTTTTGCTTACATAGCTTGATAATGCTCCCGTTTGCTCCCTGTATCGCAATTTCGCTTTGATTACAGCCTCGTTTCCAAGCTTGTGCAATGGTTTGAACAATGCTATAATCTTGACCGAATCCAAACTTGAAGGCACTGTTATCCCTAAGGTACATCCTCGGCTCCGCATTAATAGCCCGGATGTGCCTTTTCTTATTCGCGGTGCTCGGTTTCGTTTAATCCCTTTATATAATAATCGAGGTTCGTACATTCTAACGGTAAAAACGGGATAAAGGCCAAGCTTCGTAACAGTGTATTCGGGTTGCCGAACAAATTTCATGAACTGAGAATGAGGAGGAATTATCTATGCTTCTGGAAGCGGTTTACCATCGTCCCCAATTGAACTGGTGTTACGCGTACGACCATGAAACGGTTCATCTCCGCCTGCGGGCCAAAAAGAACGATCTCAGCGAGGTATATGCGTTTGCCGGGGATAAATATGCCTGGGATTCCACCAAAGAACTTGTCCCGATGACAAAATTCATTTCCGACGCGTTGTTCGATTACTGGACTTGTGAGGTTAAGCCCCCGTTTCGCCGCTTGAAGTACGGCTTTTTGCTGAAATCCGGCGAAGACCAAATTTGGATGACGGAAAGCGAATTTACTAAGGAACGCCCCGTCATTCCGGATCGGTTGTTTGAATTACCGTACATTAACCCGGGGGATGTGTTCACCGTGCCGGATTGGGTCAAGGATGCGGTCTTTTATCAAATCTTCCCTGAGCGTTTCGCCAACGGGGACCCGAGCAATGATCCGGAAGGCGTGTTGCCCTGGGGCGGCAAACCGGAACGCGATAACTTTTTTGGCGGCGACTTGCAAGGGGTTATCGATCACCTCGACCATCTAAGCGAGCTTGGAATTACGGCCATCTACTTCACGCCGCTATTCGAAGCGACGACGAACCATAAATACGATACGGCCGACTATATGCGCATCGATCCGCATTTCGGCGACATCGAAACGATCAAAAAGTTGGTCAAAGCCTGCCATGAAAAAGGCATTCGCGTTCTGTTCGACGCCGTGTTCAATCATTCCGGCAAAACCTTCGCCCCCTTTGTCGATGCGTTGGAAAAAGGGGAGCAGTCCCGTTATAAGGACTGGTTCCATATCCGCGAGTTCCCGCTCGAGGTGAAAGACGGAATCCCAAGCTACGACACCTTTGGTTTTGAGCCGCTTATGCCGAAGCTGAATACGAGAAACCCGGAAGTAAAGGAATATTTGATCAAGGTAGCGGAGTTCTGGATCAAGGAAGTGGGAATCGACGGCTGGAGACTCGATGTGGCCAACGAGGTGGATCATGATTTCTGGCGGGATTTCCGCAAAGTCGTCAAAAACGCCAATCCGGAAGCCTATATCCTGGGTGAAATCTGGCACGAATCCTCCCCTTGGCTGCAAGGCGACAAGTTTGATGCGGTCATGAACTATCCGTTTACGGAGGCCGTTCTCGATTTTGTAGTTCGCGGCAAATTGGATGCCTTGGGATTCGCCAATGCCATCGGCCAGCAAATTTCCCGTTATCCGCTTCAAGCGAGCGAGGTGGCGTTCAACCTGCTGGACAGCCACGATACTCCCCGCCTTTTGACGCTGTGCGAAGGCAACAAGAATAAAATGAAGCTGGCCGCCACCTTCCTGTTCACCTACAACGGCACGCCTTGCATTTACTACGGCGACGAAGTAGGGCTGGACGGAGGACCCGATCCCGATTGCCGTAAATGCATGGAGTGGGACCCGCAGAAGCAGGACCGTGATTTGTTTGCGTTCTATCAAAATCTGATCGCCATGCGCAAAGAACTCGCTCCTCTTCGGACAGGCTCCATCCATTTTCTCCTCGCGGAGAAAAACGGGTCCCGGCTGGCCTATGAACGCAGATTGGACGATGAGCGCGTTCTGGTGCTGCTGAATAATTATGATGCCGGCCAAACCCTGGAACTGACCACGGATACGCCGATATGGCGGGATGCGTTAAGCGGGAAAACCCGGGAGGCGGTTAACGGCAAACTGAGCGTCCGGCTTCCGGCTTACGGGTATGCCGTATTAACCGAAGCGAAATAGCGCACCATAATGAACACGGCCTGTCTCTTCCCTGTTCCGGGTGGGGTCAGGCCTTCTTTCTATCGGCCTTGCTGCCCCGGGTCTATTTACTTTCCGCAAGGTATCGATTAATATTACAATGTAAGGCAAACGGTTCCACAAGGAGGTTCTTTATGGCTGTAACTATAAAAGACGTTGCCAAAAAGGCCGGAGTATCGCCCTCCACAGTGTCCCGCGTGCTGTCCAATCATCCGAGAATCAGTGCTGAAACTTCGCGAAAAGTAAAAAGCATCATGGATCAGCTTGGATACCATCCGAACATTATGGCGAAAAGCCTCGTATCCAAAACGACTAACAGCATATGCATCATGCTTCCGAAGTCGGCTGAAGAATTGTTCTCCAACTTCTTTTTTATGGAATTGATCCGGGGGATCGTGACCCAGGCGAGCCGTCTCGGTTATGATGTCCTGATCAGTTCCGGAGCGAACGAAAAGGAAGAGGTCGAGGGTGTATCCAGGCTGCTGAATGGACGCCGTGTAGACGGAGTGATTCTTCTCTATTCGAGAAAAGACGACCCCGTTATCGACTTTCTGTATGAGGGCGGCCACCCCTTTGTATTGATCGGCCGCAGCGAACAGTATCCCGATATTTTATCCGTAGATAACGATAACGTACAGGCTTCTTACGATGCCACCAAACACTTGATCTCCTTAGGGCATGAGCGAATCGGATTCGTCAGCGGCCCCCCTGAGCTTATCGTTTCCCAAGATCGGCTGAAGGGCTATCTGGATGCCCTCCATGACTCGGGACTGGAATCTCGGGCGGAGTGGATTGTTGAAGGAGACTTCTTGCAGGACAGCGGTTATCGGGCGATGTCTTTCTTCATGAACCTGCCGGACCGTCCGACGGCGATCGTATTGATCGACGACGTGGTATCGTTTGGCGTCCTGCGCGGTCTGCATGAATTGGGTTACAGTGTACCGAATGATTTGTGTCTGGTCAGCTTTAACAATATCCCGTTATCGGAGCTGTCGACACCGCCGCTCAGCAGCATAGACATCGGCATATACAACTTGGGGTATACAGCCTCGCAGGTTTTGATTCAGGCGATCAAGAACAGCGATGACAGCAGCTACCGCAAGCGGCATATCATTCCCCATCGCCTAATGATCAGGGAATCGTCCATGTACAATATGCCAAAGCAGAAATGACAGGCATCATCACTTTGAAAAAATAATTGAAGCAGACTTGCTTCTTTTATTTTTTGCAGCTTGTTCAAACGTTTGCGCTATATTTTGACGAAAGGAAAGAGCTAATGAGTACAATTAAGGCTTGTCTTTTTGATCTGGACGGCGTTCTTGTCGATACCGCCAGATACCATTACGAAGCCTGGAAGCGTCTGGCGGCAGACCTGGGCTTTGAATTTACGCAGACCGACAATGAGAGACTAAAAGGCGTCAGCCGGATGGCCTCGCTCGATATTTTGCTTTCGGTAGGCCAATTGCACAAAAGTGAAGCAGAGAAACAAGAATTGGCGGCGCGCAAAAACCGTTGGTATGTGGAGGCCATCTCGAAAATGGGCCCGGAGGAGATTTTGCCGGGAGCCCTTTCTTTTCTTAAGGATTGCCGGGAAAGCGGTTTAAAAGTGGCCCTCGGCTCCGCCAGCAAAAACGCGATGACCATTTTGAACAACACGGGGCTCACCCCTTACTTCGACGTCATCATCGACGGGACCAAGACATCCAGCGCCAAGCCGGATCCCGAAGTGTTCTTGCTCGGGGCTTCCGGGCTGGAGGTGGAGCCGGAGCACTGCGTCGTCTTCGAAGATGCCGAAGCCGGGATTGAAGCGGCCCGGAGAGCCGGCATGCGCAGCGTCGGCATCGGCTCGCCGGCCACGCTGGGCGAGGCCGATCTTGTGATCCCTTCGCTGGAAGGGATGACGGTGACCCGTCTGCGGCAAGAAATGCCCGCTTTTTTCATATCTTAATTACTTAGATGAATAAAAAAGGAGCCGGTACGCATGAAACAATATCTTAAACTGGATGAATGGTCGATTATTGAAGAATCGTTTGATCCCGCCCTGCATGAAATTTCCGAGAGCATTTTCAGCATCGGCAACGGTTATATGGGACAACGGGCGAATTTTGAGGAGCGCTACAGCGGACCTTCCCTGCAAGGAAGCTACATGGCCGGTGTGTACTATCCCGACAAAACCCGGGTCGGCTGGTGGAAGAACGGCTATCCCGAGTATTTCGCCAAGGTGCTCAACAGCACGAACTGGATCGGCATCGACGTTCTGATCAACGGCACGCCGCTCGACCTTGCCCAATGCGAGGTAAAGGACTTCGTCCGTCAACTGAATATGAAGGAGGGCTACCTCTCCCGGCGCTTTGTGGCCGTCATGGAAGGCGGCAAAGAAGTTCAGATCGAAGCCGTCCGCTTCGTCAGCATGAAGCGTCAGGAAATCGGGGCGATCCGCTATGCGGTGACTCCGCTGAACTTCTCCGGCAGTATCCGCTTTGTGCCTTATCTGGACGGGGATGTGCAGAACAAGGATTCCAACTATGACGAGAAGTTTTGGCTCGAGGTGGAAAAAGCGGCCGCGGCCGACCTCTCCTACTTGACGCTGAAGACCAAAAAACTCGATTTTCATGTTACGTCGGTCATGGCTTTCGATGTGTTCAAAAATGGGCAGAAGCTCGAATTTGTCCCGTCCTTGTCCGAACGCGAGAAATTCGTGTCCGCGGAAGCCGTTTTTGACATCGAACAAGGCGAAACCCTTACGCTCTACAAATACGTCGCGAACGTCACCTCCCGCAACCATGGGCTGGGGCAGCTCGTCGACGCCGGAAAAAAAGCGCTGCTCGAGGCGCATGCCGCCGGATTCGATACCCTCCTTCGCGAACAGGCGGAGGCCTGGGCCGAAAAATGGAAGGGCAGCGACATCATCATTGAAGGCGATGCATCGGCGCAGCAGGGCATCCGGTTTAATATTTTCCAATTGAATCAAACCTATACCGGGGAAGACGACCGTCTGAACATCGGGCCGAAAGGCTTTACCGGGGAAAAATACGGCGGCAGTACTTACTGGGACACCGAGGCTTACTGCGTCCCGTTCTATCTCAGCACCGCGGATTCCACCATTGCCCGCAACCTGTTGATCTACCGCTACAAGCATCTCGAAAAAGCCAAGGAAAACGCCCGCAAGCTCGGCTTCACCAAAGGCGCGCTCTATCCGATGGTGACGATGAACGGGGAAGAATGCCACAACGAATGGGAGATTACTTTTGAGGAGATTCACCGCAACGGGGCGATCGCCTATGCTATTTATAACTATGTGAATTATACAGGGGATAAATCTTATTTAAGCCAATACGGCCTGGAGGTGCTCGCGGAAATTTCCCGCTTCTGGGAAGAGCGCGTGAACTTCTCCAACCTGAAAGGCAAATATGTCATCCTTGGGGTGACCGGGCCGAACGAGTATGAAAACAACGTCAACAACAACTGGTACACGAACCGGATTGCGGTCTGGACGCTGGAATATACTTTGGAGGTGCTGGATTACCTCAAGGCCAACGAAAACGCCCGCTACCTGGAGCTGGTCGACAAGCTCAAGCTGACGGATGAGGAAACGGCCAAGTGGCGCCATATTATCGACAATATGTACTACCCTGTGGATGAAGAGCGCGGCGTTTTCCTTCAGCAGGACGGCTTCCTCGACAAGGAGATCGTACCGGTCAAGGATCTGCCGCCGGAGAACCTACCGCTGAATCAGAACTGGTCGTGGGACCGGATTCTGCGCTCCTGTTACATCAAGCAGGCCGACGTACTGCAAGGATTGTACTTCCTGGGCGACCGGTACGATCTGGAGACGAAAAAGCGCAATTTCGATTTCTACGAACCGCTCACCGTCCACGAGTCCTCCCTCTCCCCTTGCCTGCATGCGATTATCGCCTGCGAGCTCGGCTACCAGGAGAAGGCTTACGAAATGTATTTGCGCACCGCCCGTCTGGACCTGGATAACTACAACAACGACACCGAAGACGGCTGCCATACGACCAGCATGGCCGGGACGTGGATGTCCGTCATCCAAGGCTTTGCCGGCCTGCGCGTGCGAAACGACGAACTGGTACTCAAGCCGTTCATTCCTTCGCATTGGAAGTCGTTCTCGTTCAACGTTATGTTCCGCGGCGCCACGCTGAATGTCAACGTGACCGAAGAGAGCATTATCGTGACGAACGAAACCGATGTACCGGCCGCGATCCGAATATATGACAACAGCTACACCGTCGGGGCCCATGGCGAAATCCGGGCGCAAAGAGCGACGGTTACGGTATAAGCAAAATAAGGACAGATTCCCGTTTGATTCGGGATCTGTCCTTTTTTAGACAATAGGCGGCGGTGTAGCGGGTTCTTTTCACACTCTTCACCTGCGGCTCATTTAAATTAAATGGAATTCTTCCCGTTAATTTGGTGAATATGCGGCTGCATAGGCGAATTAGCTGGAGAATCTCCCGCTAATTCGCCTGAAATGGTGTATACAGGCAATTGGGCCGCGAAATAGATGGAGTTTTTCCAGCTAAATCCGATGGAAGAGCCAAAAGCGGTACATTAACGGGAGATTTTCCCCTTAATGATGTAAACTCCGATATATCTACAATTGTGGACGTCGGCAACGTAACGTATCTCCGGTATCTCCGAAACCATTTCACATCCTTCCCCACGCCAAAAGCCGCAGGATGTAGGCCTTGCCTACGTTCATCCTGCGGCTGTTCGATATCACCCATTCGGTAGAGCAAACCAACGGTTACTTACGCGGCAATATCGTTTACCAAATTCTTGATCCATTTGCGGGAGTGGATACGCCACATGCCGATCCCGAAACGGACCACCTCTTCCAAGGAAAGCACCAGATAGACCAGATAGACCGGTTGTTTAAAGACAAACGACAGCAACAGTCCCGACGGAACTCCGATCAGCCATGTCGCCGCCGATTCCATGGCGAATACGAACTTGCTGTCCCCGCCGCTGTTTAAAATCCCTCCGGCCATGATCATATTCCCCACTTTTACCCATAGGAAAGCAGCAAACACCCAAACCAGATAAATCCCCAGGCGGTGGACCTCTCCCGAAATATTAAAGAAGGAAACATACCAAGGGGAAGCTGCGGCAATTACCAGGCCAACGGCAAGGGAAACGGAAATCCCCAACGCGATAAAACGTTTGGCATACTGCAAGGCGGGCTCTTCCTCCCCGGCACCCAGCTTGTTGCCGACCATCACCCCGCCCGCGCTGGCCAGGCCCGACAGCAATCCGATACAGATTCCCTGCAGCGGGAAAGTGATCGTCATGGCCGTCATTTCCGACGTTCCCATCCGGCTGTAGATCATGGCATAAGCCGTCTCGCCCATCACCCAGATAAACTCGGTCAAGATGATCGGATAGGTCGTGCGAATGAACTTTTGCAGGAGCGGCTTGGGGACCTCGAACAGGCTGCCGAAATCGACCGAACCGGGAAGCCTGAACTTGTAGACGGCCCCAATGATCAACGCACACTCCACGATTCTGGCGGTTAGCGTCGCGATAGCCGCTCCCTTTAATCCCAGTTCCGGAAACCCCCAGTTCCCGAAAATCAGCATATAATTCAATACAATGTTAAGCATTACCGTAAACAAACTGACAAACATCGGCAGTTTGACATGGGTGGTGCTTCTGAGAATGGCGGAGTACATCATCGTAAACATCGTCGGTACATAACTAAGCGAGATAATTTGCAGAAAAATGTACCCCTCCCCCAAGATCCGCTCATCCGTTGTGAATAATCCCAGGCAAAGCTGGGGCTCAAAGAACACGAGCAGCGTAAACAGGAACGACAGCGCAAACCCGGCTATCAATCCGATCCCGAGCAATTGGGAGATACTCTTGCGGTCCTGTTTTCCCCAGAACTGGGCCGCGTAGATCGAAACGCCCGCCGCAAGACCGGCCAGTACGACGGAGATCACTCCGTAAATTTTCGTGGCCATTCCGACGGAAGCGATAGCCACATCGCCCAGCTGTCCGACCATCAACTGGTCCGTGAGCGTGAGCAAAGACATGATCAAGCTTTGTAAAGTTACTGGAAGAGCAATTTTATATACGTTTTTATAAAAATCCTTTTTTAGCTCATCGCTCATCTGGCCTGTCCTCCCGTTTTATACCGCCTTCATATAACGCAGCAAGGTGTAATGATCCTTCGGCTGTACTTCGACCACCTTAAATTTTTTGGTAAAATCCAGCCGCGTGTAGCCCTCGCCATCCACCAGTGTAATATTCGACGCCCCGCCGATAATAATCGGAAGCTGCATCAGAATGATCTCGTCGACGAGATCCTCGTTGAACACGTGCCAATTCAGAAACCCGCCTCCCTCCACCATCAGGCGGTGAATGCCGTAGTTTTGTTCCAGTATGGAAAACAACTTGGCGAAATCGACCTTGTCTTCTCCGCAAATCAGGCATTCTTTTCCCCGCTCCCGCAGCAGCTCGATCTTGCGTTCATCCTTCCCCAGCTCTGTGGTCACGAGAATGGTTTGTCCCTCGTCCGCCAACACGTGGCTGTCCAGCGGAATGTCCATCGTTCTTGTGGGAACGATACGCACCGGATTCTTATTCTCTTCATACCGGTTCGTCAAAAAGGGGTTGTCCGTTGTGATCGTGTTCTTCCCGACCATAATCCCGTCCACGATTCCGCGAAATTTATGAATGTACTCCATATCCCCGCCATCAAACAGACTGAACAAAGGCTTACTGGACTGGCCCGGCCCCAACGTCAGTTTGCCATCGATCGAAACTTGGCTAAATACACTCGTCTTCATGGATTTTCCCTCACTTTGATTTAATAGTTATTGGGCTGAGCGACATCGGCGATATGCCGAAAATAACGGTCGACCACGGTATAGGCGGAGTCCGCCCCTTCATTCATCAAGCACCGCAAACCCGGGCGAATCGCTTCCCAAACGGAAGCCATGGCCGGTTCGATCGGCATGGGACGGCTCTTCTCCAGCAACTGGATCAGAGTCGCCCGATCGGCGCCGGCTTGACGTATCACCTTCTCCCGAGCCCCCTTGCGAACGGGAATCCGCTGCACCTCGGTGCCCCATCTCGTCTGGTTCTCTTCACTGAGCATGAAGGCGGCAAACGAGAGGATTTCCTCCCGGAGTTCCGATTCCAGCGAATGCCCCGGGAATACGAGTCCGATCGACGAGGACATGGAGAGCGAGGGTATCCCCAACACGGAAGGGAGCGGAGCAACGCCCAGCTTGTGCTGCATCTGCCGATCCAAATAGTTATAGATCCACTCGCCGCAGATGATCGCGCCGATTTGGCCGCCTATGAACCTGTCCAACAGTTCCGTCGAACCGTTCATGCTGGCCAGAACTCCACGCTCCCCCTGCGCGCGGACAAAATGCAGCGCCCGTCTCATTTCGTTCTTTGGAAAACAGGGCGTGTTCCCCCGCATCGGCCAACCCCCAAATGCCGTCAAAAACGGAATAAACGAATACGGTTCCAGGAGATCGGCGGCAATAGGGATCAGCCCTTGATCTATCAAGCCGTTTCCCCCGGCTTCGATCTCTTCCCACGAGCCCGGGGGAGCGGGATAGATGTCCCGGTTGTAATACAGCACCAGATGATTCCCCGTCAGCACCGGCAGGCCGTAGGCGATTCCTTCGGAACGCATGGAATCCGATAAGTCCGAACCGTCGGATGCTGCCAGCGCAAGCAACTCCTCCGGCACCGGGGAATAGTTCGCATTCGCTCCGAATCCGGCCATATCTGCCGGAACCATAGCCATCTGCGGCGCTGGTCCCCCCTCGCCGATCCGGTTCAACCGTGCCGACAACTCTACGATATTCATCACTTCGGGGATGACCCGAACGCCGGTTTTGCGGGAATATTCATGACATAAACCTTCCAACAATTCAATGGAGGTGTCTCCCGGACCGTCAAATTCATGCCAAATGACCATTTCTTTCAGATACGAGCCCATATTTTTGAGTTCTCCTTTGCCTTTACGGTTTGATTTGAGGATGATAGAAGACGATGCCCTGGTGGGGCTGAAGCATTCGCCAATCCCGGCCGCCTTGGGCCGCAGAGACCAGAGCGAATTCCGGGTCGGCCAGACTATCGATCCACACCGTCCAACCGTCCGATACGGGATAGATCGCATTCAGACGAATTTCCTGCGGAGCGTCGGCGCTTAAATTGAAGCAGCACACCAGCATCTCACTCCCTTTCAGATAGGCGTACATCAATACCTCTCCCTGGGCGTCAGGTACAAAAAAGTTCTGGGGCCGGACCAGATGCTCCAATTGCCTCTTTCCGGCATGCAAACGGCTCAGTAAAGGAATCATGGGCTGCGGGTGTGTCCAGTTAATGACCAGACGGTTGAAAAAAGCCCGCGGAATCTCCGCGCCGCCCGTATTATCGGCAAGTCCGCAGTTCAAAGGCTGTTCTTCGTTCATCTCGATTCCCGTAGTCAAAAAAGGAATGGCGTTCGGCAAAAAGCTGTTGAATACGCTCATCATCCGCGCCAGACGAATCCCTCCACGACTGGCAATTCGGGGGGTGTCCGCCGTTTCGGAACAGGCGAATACATGTATGGCCAACTCGGGGAGCTCCTGGAGGTACGCCTGCAGCGTTTCCACCGAAATATCCGTCATAATCTTCCACCCGCTGCCGAGCATGACATTATACCCGGTGCTCGCGGCCTTGAGATGGTTGCGATTGAACAAGTCCTCGCTGATGAGGATGGCGTGGGGCCGGATCTCCTTGATCGTCCGGAACATCTCCTCCAGCAAAGGCACCGGCAGGACATGGCCGATATCGATCCGGAACCCGTCGACGCCATAAGCATGCAAGTTGAACTTAACGGCCTCCACCAGCATGTCCCACAATTCCCGGTTCGGTTCCGTTCCGGGGTACATGTTGCATTTGATCGTGTCGAACAACACATACGGCGGTTGATTCGGAGGGACAAAATCCCGGACTTGCGGCGCATGATCCTTGAACAGCCTGTAAAACGTAATATCCGTCCAGATCGGTTGGACATCGTTAACCCAGTCGGAGTGAGCCGGCGCCGTCGTAATCCCCATGTTTTCCTCGACGAGCGACAACAGCGGCTCGCCGGATTGCCGGGCGCGCTGCTTCAGACACTGCCACAGCAAAGGATTCAATTCGTTCGGCGGCGGCGAAAATTTGGATAAAAAAGCCGCCGTTTCCTTGCTGCGATAAATGGTTTCGAGCTTGTCCGGGCTGCATTCTTCGAAGAAGCCCAGCTCTGGAATATAAGGAGGACGAAAGCCTTCCAAATGTTCCTTGCCGATCCAGTACACCCAATCGGGATGATCTTCAATAACTTCACTGTCTCTCGCCGTTACCCTGGGGATAAAATCCACCACGACTTTTACGCCCACCAGATGACAGGCTTCGACGAGCGCGGCCATTTCGTCGTGGAGCGTAAACTCCGAGATGCCGTCCAATAAGGGATCGTGCAGATCGGGGTCCAGCTCGAACAAACTATGAACCGCGTAAGGCGAGCCGATGTCCCCTTTCCAGTGCATTTGGCTGTATCTTGTAACCGGCAGCAAATACAGTATATTGACGCCCATTTTCTTCAACAGCGGAAGCAGGATCATCAATCTAAGAAAAGTTCCGGATTGAATGCGGCCGTCATGGTTATAGTCCCATGCCGCGGTGTATCGGACCAGCGACGAGTAGATGATACTCCGGTCGAGACTTTGCTCTTCAAAAGCGTACGATTCGGACAGTTGAAACAAAAAGTTAAGATGATGCAGCAGAAACGGCACCGGATCCACTTTTATTTCCCGATGCTTCGTGTCGAGAATATCGGTATACCCGCATTCGTTCCATATTTCGGGTATCCAGATCGGCCCGATTTCTTTGGGTCGGTGTGAGGCCAGAAATCGGTAAATATATTTCAAGCGTTCTTGGCGGGCCATAACCCCCCATCCCCTTTCAGCGTTCTTTCAAAAATGGCGGCTAGAACACAAATACCGTTTTCATCGTTTCCGCCGGCAAACGCGCACCGGTTGAGAAGTCGTACCCCAAAAGCTCCTGAATCGCCGGCTCGTATTCGGTCAGCGGATAGCGTCTTGTAACCAGCGACGCGAGTTCGGGGTGATCTGCCGCAAACTTCAGCGCCGGCTCAAAAGTACCCAGGTATTCGCCGGCCCCGATGATTTTCACGGCATGCTGCACATAATGGGTGGGAGTCAAAATATATTGATAGCCGCCGTTAATCCCGAAGGGAACGATTCTTCCGCCCCGCTCCACCCATTGCTCGGCCAGGGCCATTTGCGTCCCTACAGTATCGATAACCACATCATACTTTCCGGATTCCGGAGCAGGGGGATCGGTCTTCCCGCCCAATTCCTCCGGCAGGACAACCCGCTCCGAGAACCGGCGGGCCACTGACAGGCGATACGGGTTAACCTCCGTCCCGACCGTAAAGCAGCCGAGCGCTCCGCCGACGATTTGGCACAGCAAGCCCATCGGGCCCGAGCCAAGAACCAGCACGCGATCTTCCCGGGTAACTCCCGCCACCTTGAAATTGTGCAGAACACAAGCGAGCGGTTCCACCAAAACGGCCGCCTCCCAGCTCATCCCGTCGGGGAGCCTATGCACAAAGCTCTCATCCGTAACAAAATAGGGAGCGAACGTACCCGGAAGGTTTAACCCGGCGATCGGCATCCCTTGTCCGGAGCGACCTATGCACAGGTGCAGCTGCCCTTTTCGGCAAAACCGGCATTCCCCGCAGCTCTGGTTCGGGTCGATAACGACGCGGTCTCCCACCCGAACCCGGCTTACGTCCGCACCGGTCTCCACGACGGTTCCTACGGCTTCATGGCCGCGGATGATGCCGGGCACCCCCGGCTCCTTCCCGGCGATGACGGCGAGATCCGTACCGCAAATTCCCGCCAGTTCGATTTTTACTTTCACCTCCCCGGAAGTACGGCACGATGGGGACTCCTGTTCGATGAGTTCCAATCGTCCACGTTCCGTCCATATCAATGCCTGCAATTGAAATCACCTCTACTTTGTTAGGAGATTAGTTCAAACGTTTGCACAATTTGTTACGACCACATATTATCACTAATTTCTGTAAAAGTAAGGTGAAAGGTGTCGAATTTTGCGGGCGTTTTTCAGAAATTATCAGAAAACGTTTTTATTTTGTTTACAATGATAAAAAAGCCGCAAAACTTTCACTCCTCACAAAGAGCTTATTTTGCGGCATGACTATAGTATGGTAATTACTTGCTGTTTATTTCGGGTAAATAGGGCAGAATATCTTCGGTGTATGCCCGCAAAATCTCTCCTACACTCCAGGCTTGAGTGCAGCATCCCCGGCCCGTGCAGGCAAACTCTCCGTCGAAAATTTCCGCAATTCCCCCGATGGCTCCGTCCTGAAGATGGTCCTCGAACACCTCGCACATCCCTTTGGCCGTAAGCACGGCTTCCCGGCTGTGCCCGTTCACCTTGCAGTAGGCGGATATAAATGCGCCAAGCGGGAAAGCCCATACGGTTCCCATGTGATAAGCCCCATCCCGGTCAATGAGCTTGCCGATATATCGAGGCTTGTATTCCTCGTCTTCAAAAGAGAGCGACCGTAAGCCGTAAGGCGTATACAAATGTTTATAAACGGTGTCCACGACCGCCTTTTGCTTCTCGGGAGGAAGCGCCGAATAGGGAAGCGAGACCGCCCAAATTTGGTTCGGCCTGATTTTGCCGTCATTCTCGTTCCCGTTCACATCGATAACATCATACAGACACCCTGCCTGTTCATTCCAGAATCGGCGGCTGAAGGAGTCTTGTACCTGTTGCGCAAGTATATCGTAGGGCTCCGTGTCGCCAAAACGCTCCGCCAACTGCGCCATAACCCGGAGGGCGTTGTACCATAAGGCGTTGATTTCCACCGGTTTCCCGTGACGCGGCGTGACGACCCAATCGCCGACCCTCACATCCATCCAGGTCACTTGATCCAAGCCGCTGCCCGCATGGATCAGGCCATCGTCATCCATGCCGATCGAAAAGTCGGTTCCCGCTTTATGGGCAGCCAGGATTTCCTTAAGCGTCGGGTAAATCTTCTTCTCGATAAAGGCGTAATCCTCCGGTCCTCCGGTATACCGCAAATACTCGTGAACGGCGTGGAAATACCAGAGCGAGGCATCGGCCGTATTGTAAAGCGGTTCCTGGCCGTCATCGGGGAACATGTTGGGAATTAAACCGTTCCGGAGGTAGCGTGAGAAGGATTCCAGAATTTCTCTCGCGTCCTCGAACCGTTTGGTGGACAGGGTCAATCCCTGCAATGCGATCATCGTGTCCCGTCCCCAGTCGGTAAACCAAGGGTAGCCAGCCAGCACCGTTTTAAGGCCCGTCGACTCCCGCTGCACTATAAAATGATCCGCAGCCTCCACCAAGCGGTCGGCAAACCGGTTTCCGTATCCGGCCCGCTCCACCAAACCGTCCATCCTCTGCCTGTATTCACGGACGATCTCGAATCCGTCCTTGTCATCGAGCGGATCTATGGAACACTTCAAGTAAATGGCTTTGCGTTCATAGGGTTTCAGTGAAACATGAATTTCATAGGGAGTGTAGTGGTTGTCCACCCCCATGAATCCGTTCCGGTTCTCGAACTTGTAATAGTGAGCCTCTTCATACAAATAAGGTGGAGTTGCCATCGTCACCGGGTATGTCGATCTGTCCACATAATCCCCTTCGGATGCCATAAAAGAGATCGTCGTTTCCGGCTGCCTGGAGGGGATCAGCTTCAACGTCTGATTCGCCAGCTCCGTTTCAAACGAAAGACTCCCTTTCTCCGAAACCTCCCCGGGAGAACGAAAATTGAACAGCGGAACGATGTTCAGCAGCGCGGACTCCCGTCCACCGGTAATTTCATAACATACGACCGCCGTATTGCGCCCGTATTCCATAGCGATCGTCTTTCGGATCGAGATGTCTTCCACCTGATAATCGTATTCCGGTACGGTGTTAAGGACGAAGCGTCTTAAATAATGCTGCCCGTCTTTTTGCCAGTTCACATACTGCTGCGAGGTTAAATCATAGGTCTTGCCGCCGATCGTCACCTGCTCCTGGGTTCTCGTAAATACGAGCATCCGGTTTACCGGCGCTTTGGCCGACGCCACCAGATAACCGTGGGACATCCGGAAACCGCCGCCCGGAACGGAGTGGCTGGCATAGCCCCCGATCCCGTTTCCGATCAACCATTCCCGTTCGTTGCCTTCCTCGATCGTGCGCCAGGCATGTCTGCCCAATACATAAGCCCTTTCCATCCCCACAAACTTCTCCTCCCCAATTCCTTATGACTTAAACGTTTACGTAAAAAGCAGTGAAAAGGCTCCCCCCTGAAATCCGGGGAAGGCCTTTTCGGTTCAATCGGTCACATGCAGCACGACCATGCCGACGCCGCGAACGTTCAGGCTGCGCTGCGCCAATCCCTGGACGAACTCGCCGCCATAGTGAACCTCCCATGCGCCGAGGTCCGGCAATTCCAAGGTCACCGGTTCCGGATTGGCATTGTACAATACATACAGATGCCGATCCGGATCGCCGCCGGCGTGATCCCGCAAGGTGTAGGCGACCGCCAGCGGCGGTGCCGGTTCGAAACGCAGGTGTTTCCGGATCTCTTCGGCCGTACGCAGCCGGAAGGCCGGATGGGATTTGCGCAGGCGGATCAGACTCGCCACATAGAGCACATCGTTTTGGCGCTCCGCACAACGCGCCCAATCCAGCCGGTTGATTTCCACCGGCGATTTGTAGCTGTTCTCCACTCCGTTCTTGGTACGCATAAATTCCTGACCGGCGTGAATAAACGGGATCCCCTGGCTCGTCAGCACAATGGCGGAGGCCAGCCTGTGCATATGCCGGCGCTGCTCCGCGGACGCCCCTTCCGCCGACAGGGCAAGCTTATCCCAAAGCGTATGATTGTCATGGCATTCCACATAGTTGACGCTTTGCACCGGTTCCCGCGCGAACTGCTCGATGCCTTCGCCGTAGCGGATACCCCCGACGATTCCGCGCTTGATGCCGTCCTCCAGCCCGCTCCCCTGACTGACAAATCCTCTCGACTTCTCCTCAAAGTTGCTGCCCTTGACCGCATCGCGAATCCCGTCGTTGAAGTGCCCGACTCCGGGAAACCGCCACGCGTTCCCCTGATGGGCGCGGCGCTCGTTCGGGAGTACGCTCCCCTCCATGTTCCACCCTTCGCCAATCAGCAGAATCGACGGATCGATCTCATCCATGCGGCGGCGGATCTCCTTCATCGTATCGACATCAAGGAGCCCCATCAGGTCGAACCGGAACCCGTCGATGCGGTACTCCCGAATCCAGTGCAGGAGCGAGTCGATGATAAATTTGCGCATCATCGGCCGCTCGCTCGCGCATTCATTTCCGCAGAAGGAACCGTTCGAAAACTTGCCGTCCGGTTTGTAGCGGAGATAGTAACCCGGCACCAGCTTGGTGAAGTTGACCAGATACCCGTCGTATACATGGTTGTAGACAACGTCCATGATCACCCGCAGCCCCTTGTCATGCAGCGCCTGGATGCACTGCTTCAGCTCCGTAATCCGGGCTGTCGGCGAGTACGGGTCCGTGGCGTACGATCCCTCAGGGGCGTTATAGTTCTTCGGATCATACCCCCAATTGTAGTGGGGCTGATCGAGCCGGGTCTCATCCACGCTCTCGGTGGAATAGTCAAACACCGGCAAAAGCTGCACATGGGTCACACCGAGCCCGGCGATGTGATCCAGCCCGGTCGGAATCCCATCGGGACCTTTCGTGCCGGCCTCGGCCAGTCCCAAATATAGTCCCTTATGCCGGATCCCGCTTTCCGGGTGGATGGACAGGTCCCGGATATGCACTTCATAGATCACCGCATCCACCGGAGAAGTAAACGCCGGCTTCGCAGCGGTCCAATGCTCGGGATCGGTCCGGCGGAGGTCGACCACAACGCCCCGGTCCCCGTTTACGCCGACGGCCTTGGCATAGGGATCGACGGCCTCGTTAACATCCGACCCGATCCTTACCTTGAACGTGTAGTAAACGCCATGAAGGTCCCCCGGTTTCTCCGCTACCCATGTACCTTTCCGGCCGCGGGTCATCTTCACCTCTTGCTCCGGCTCGCTGTTCCAGGAGGCGTAAAGCACCACCAAGGCTTCCGAGGCCGTCGGTGCCCAGAGGCGGAAAACCGTCATTTCCGGGGTATAGGCAGCCCCCAAGTCGTCACCGTCGTAATTATATTTTTCATCAAACGCGGGGTCGAACACGGAAACGCCTCCGGTCACTTCCGGATCGCCGTAATCGATCGCAATGTCAATTTCCTTCTGTACGGACATGGGATTCACTCCAATCGTATAAATTGTCGCACGAAACGACTCATTTCATGTAAAAGAAATCCGATTAATGTAATTAGCGGAGGTATTCCCGGTAATGGACGATATCGACTCATCAAACTATGAAAACGGTTGCCGCTTAAAACACCCGCGTCCCCTACCTACTGCATCATATGGCAACAAGCCACCGGAGGGTCCCTTACATCCGCCTCCGCCCAAAGGATGACTAAAACGTTTACTTCCACTTGTATGTCGTGCATTATACCATTGCTATTTCCTTCGGGTCAATCGTTTGCACAATGATCATTAACCATTTTTTATCCCGCATCTTCATTTTTTCTTCTCTATCTCCGATAACAATTAATAGTACTTTAGGACTATATTATTTACTACATCTAGACCGACGGAGGATGCCATGTACTGTTCAAATTGCGGCAAGGGCTTATATGAAGACGATAAATTTTGCGTAAGCTGCGGTGCTCCGGTAAAACCGCGCGAACTTGAAAGGGAGAGCGACGGCTTGGCCCCTTTTCTGAACTCGGCGGCCCCCCACCCTCACCCTGAGCAAGCCCGAAGGAATACGGCGGAGCCTACCGAAGAGGACTATAGCCTTTTTATCGGAAAACGCGCCGAGGAGTACTTGCTCCTCTGGAAAGAAGATCGCCACTGGAACTGGCCCGCTTTTCTGTTCGGAGGATACTGGCTGTTGTACCGAGGAATGTATTTGTACTTTTTGCTTTACTTGATCTGTTTATCCTTGCTCGTGAATGTGATACGTTACCTGACCTTTCCCGCCTACTATTTATCGAATGGGGTGGTCTGGACGGTCATCGCGGCTCATTTCGTGCTGCAGGTTGTGTTCGCCGCCTTCGCCAATCAGATTTATTTCCATCATGCGCAGCGAAAAATCCGATCACTGAACGTACGTTTTGACAGGTATCCGGATCTGCGGAAGGAAAAAATCGAAAGCGCCGGCGAAACCAGCCTCTACATCCCTATCGCCCTCGCCGTTCTCCCGATTCTGATCGGAATCGTCAGCTTCCTCCTCTATACGGCCCATATTTATAAAGAGATCAACCAAGAAATCCGGATGATGGAGCAGGGGACCAGTCTGAGTAGGCCTTTGGAGGCTAGCGATGGAGCGATTAGGTCTGCTTAACCAAAAAAAGACCCCAGCACGGTGGAGAGCCGGGCTGCGGTCTTTTTGCTTTAAAGGTGTGGATTGTTAACTCGCTTGTTTGCCGATGTACCTCAAATCCTCGTAAACCAGAAGCGCGAATTCGGATTTCATGCCTCTGCCGGATTGGGCCAGAACGATCAGCTTTAATTCATTTAAGCGGATTTGTTGTTCCTTCTTGGTCTTCGCCTTCTGAAGCGCGGCCACCTTAGCCTGGAGCAGACCGGCCACTTCCTTCTTTTTGATCCGTTTCTGCTCCATCCCGAGGTCAATCAGTTCATCGAGATGGTCGATATCCATCGTCACTTCAAAAGTGAACTTTACAAAAGACTTATGGCCCAGTTCATCCGCGGCCGTCACACTTAGCGTGTGCTTCCCGGTCGAGAGATAATACGGCTGCAGCCGGTTCGGATCCCCGATCTTTTTGCCGTCCAAATAATAAACGGACTTCTTGACACCGCTCGCACGATCCTCAACCGTTACCGTAAAAGGGACGTTGTCCGCCGTCTGCATCACGATTTTCTCTCCGTTCAGACTTACTTCAGGACCCAAACGGTCCACATTGATGTAAAGCGTCTTGCTCTCTTCTACGTTTCCGGCCTTGTCCACCGAGCGATATTCGATGACATACTTGCCGTCCTTTGTAAGCTGGAGGGGAGCGGCGGCCCGCTCCCATGCTCCCCCGTTCATCCGATATTCCGTGTAATCCAGGCCGCTGCCGCCCTCGTCCTCGGCGATCCACTCTACGGTTACCTGGGCTTTATTGTAGACATTTTGGCCGGCTTTTCCGTTATGCTCCGCACGGGTAACCGGTGCCGCGTTGTCAAAATGGACCACATGATCCAGACTGAGCGGCTTGAGTTGATAGACCCCTTTAAAAATCGCGGCGATCCCGGTAACATTGACGCGGGTTCCCGTCGGGTAAGCTTCGCTGAACGCCGACTGGCTAATCCCCGTTCTCCCGTCGATCCGCACCTTGGCGCTGGAACCGTCCGCTTTGACGGCGTCGAACTCAAAGGATCCCGCCGGTGAAGCCGGCACCAGGTTTTGGATTGCGACGTTCTCCAAAGTAATCAGACGTCCCTGGTTCGTCTCGTCCACGCCGCTTTGGATGATCGGATTCGGCAGAGGAGCCATTCCCTTTTTCTCGATCAAAATCGGGTTTTCCAGTTCCACCTCGCCGTTATATACCGTTTTTTCGGCACTGATGCGGACCCGGTCGCCCGCATGGTACCCGGAAGCCGTTTGGAACACATAGATGCCGGCGGTTTCATCCTGAACGTAGAATCCCTGACCGCCAAACACGCCAGGTTCAGAAGTAATCACGCCCTCGACGGTAACCTTCGTTCCGTCCGGTTTCTGGCGGACCTCCGCAATGGAAGCCAGCTCCGGCACCGGCGGCTTGTCGTCCGGCAGCGGCTCCGCGCTCACATCGGCGATTGTGACGGCCTTCGTCAACGCATTGGCGCTTCCTTGTTTCAAGCGCAGATTGGCGCTTCCCGCTTGGCCCGGCTTGAACTGCACGGTCAGTTCCTTGGCCGCGTGCCCCAGCGCATCGCCCGTCAGCGAAAACGCCGGGCTATAGTTGTAATCCGACCACGTGCCGTCCGCATGTTTGAAACGGGCGATTTGCGCACCGCCGGCCAGATAAATCCCCACTTTCAGATCGTTTATCGTTTGTCCTGGCAAAAGATTGTCCGCCGTTACCCGGATTTGAAACTCCTCGTTGGCCGGCAGCCGGGACTGATGAACAAAGCCATAGACCGGCTGCGGTTGCGGAGTCTCGCTGGATCCGTAGGACCCCGGCTTGAAAGTGGTCGGGTCGTACCATTTATACCCCGCCGCCGGCTCCGACCAAGGCTCCGGTTTCGGCTCCACGGACGCCGCCGGCTCCTCTTCCGGTCCGAGCACGGTAGGCTGGTCCAGTTCGATACCCGGGACTTCGGCAAAAGAGGTGTACTTCTCGTCATGGGCCAACCATCTGACCGTATTCACCAGGAAGATTCCGTCGTCGACTTCTTTGAACCCGTCATACGTTTTCTTCTTTTGCCCGTTTTCTTCTCTTACATATTTCGGCGTGGCGTCCTCTACCGGAGACGAATCTCCGATAAACGCGGCTTTACCGAGGCCCAGCTTGCCGATCGCGGCATAAGGCCCCTCGGCGCGGCCTCCTCCGTTGTAAACGCCGCTGTCTACCGCGTTGCCCCAGGCCGGGACACCCGTCGGCACATAAACGACGCCCTTCGCTTTTTCGGGGTCCAGAATCGCCACCGTCGAGCCGGCATGCATGGCAACCTCTTCCACGCCTGACGTGATGCCGAACGATTGGGACGGATTCACGATATCATTGGCGTTAACATCCCCAATGGCGTTATATCGGAAGCGCACCCCAAAGTGATCGGCCAGCCAGTCGGAGCTGATGATATCCTGCATGGCGGGCGAGTTCGCTTCCTCCGCGCTCATCCCTTTGGCCGGGTTTTCGTAAGCGCCGCGGCGGTAGCCGTTAAACACCTCCGAAGCGTCCCAACGGTTTTTGTTGCGGTCGGCATTGTAATGGTCCGAGATGAAAAATACGGCCCCGCCGTTTTCCACATATTGAACGATCGCCGCCTGCTCGGATGCTTTGAACGGAATGTTCGCTTCCGGCAAAATAAAAACATCATAGTCCTTCAGGGTATCATAAGTGATGGCCGCTTCCCCGAACGTAAATGGAACGGGGCGGTCCAGAGCGTCCACCTGGAATCCGGCTGCCCAGAGACCGTCGGCGAAATCGGAGAAGGCGCCGTCGATGACCCAATCCGCTGCGCCCGCGGTTTGGGCGTGCGCATGGTCGAACAGAACCTTTTTGCCCGTTCCGTCCGGTAGCGCGGGCGTTTCGGGCTGCTCTCCACCTGGCTGTTCGCCCCCTGGTTGTTCTCCCCCAGGCTGTTCGCCCCCCGGTT
Organism: Paenibacillus sp. alder61; assembly: GCF_020179875.1. Taxonomy (NCBI): domain Bacteria; kingdom Bacillati; phylum Bacillota; class Bacilli; order Caryophanales; family Paenibacillaceae; genus Paenibacillus; species Paenibacillus sp. alder61. The sequence goes on along the minus strand of NZ_JAIUDG010000004.1, from coordinate 57,059 downwards.
GTTCTCCGCCAGGCTGCTCTCCACCTGGCAGCTCCCCTCCGGCAAGCTCAATTTTGTTCACCGATTTCAATCCGGGGAAGTTATTATAGGCATTCAGGGAGCCGGAGACGGTCACTTGACGGCCGATCAGCTCGGGATGGCCCTGCAATCCGAAGTCGCCCCGCAGGCCGGAGGGGACTTGAACGTTAACAAGCTTGCCGAGATCCCGTTCATCCGGGGTATCCGCCAACAAAAAATTATAATCATTGCCGAACGGCGCGTTGAAATTCGCTGTCAGCGATCCTGTGGCATGTCCCACGATGTACCCGGTAACGACGGTCTGCTCCCCGCTGTTACCTTTGGCAATCGCCGCCCCCACACTGATGGAAGCGCCGCTCGACCCGGCGGGCTCGGCCAAATCCGTGCCGCCTTGCTCCGGCACCGGCGCTGTCTGAGACAGCGTATCCGAGGCCGCGGCCGCCGGTATCGCGCCTCCCTGGCCCGCTTCCTCAGCAGCGGCGGGCAGTGCGCCGGCCAGACTGGTGACGAGCATGGCGATGACCAGCAACCAGTTTAACCGCCTTCTTTTCCTTGCGCGCTTCATACGTGATCGATTCCTCCCTTAACAATTGTTGGATAATTTCCCTTACAATTATAAAATTCTAACAATTGCCCACTATTTCCTACTTGTAAAAATCATGTTAAATAACAACCACCCGTCCAACGGGTGGTTTGCTCTAAGGCTATAAGCCTTTATTATCGGCTCGCGTCTAAAGGCGCTAGCTTTTACTACGTTCAAGCTACTAGGCCGTTGCCGCTTTTGCCTCCCCCTGAAGGGGGGCGATTATTACTGGTCCCCCCTCAGATAACCTTGATAACATAGAATTCCTGCATATGTGCATGTTTTTCTTGGTTGGGGCCCAAAATTTCAAAATTCCTGCAAATCTGCAGGAATTTTCGACGAAATCGGCTCGTTTCTCTAAAATCGCTGGAAATTCCTGCAGATTTGCATCTTTTTTCGAATCCCCTCGGAGATCGTCCTAAAATACCTGCAGATTTGCATCTTTTTAGAGTTGGAAGTTTGGAAGCACACTAGGCGCCTCTTTGTATGTGACATTTCACTTAGATTAGCCATTAAGTAACCTTTTCCTTTCGTTATACATCGTAGCTTGAACACTCCTATGATAACGACCCCAACATCAGATGGCTTTTTGCTATAAGCATCACTACACCACCCGCATAGCAGGTGTTTTTTGTTTCGCACGCTTCGCGAGCTCACCAGACTAAAGCCCCAAAGAAACAAAAAAAACGAAGGCCCCTTACTCGCCTCCGTTTTAACTCCTATTATCCGATGATCTTGTCGTGCGCTATACCCCTGCCTGCTCCATCATTCCCCTGGCGATCCAAACTCCGGCCGCTCCGGCTTGGGCCAAGCCGCGGGTAATACCGGCCCCGTCCCCGCCGCAATATAGGCCGGCGATTTCCGTCTCCAGCGATTCCGTCAGTTTCGGACGGGCCGAATAGAATTTGGCCTCTACTCCGTAGAACAGCGTGTGCTCGGAAGCGATTCCCGGGGTAACCTTATCGAGCGCTTCGACCATTTCGATCAAACTCTTCATCGTATTGTAAGGCAGAACGAGTCCAAGATCCCCTGGTACCGCCTCCTTCAAGGTCGGCTCCAAAAATCCCTCGGCGATCCGGGCCGCCGTCGAGCGCCGCCCGCGTAAAATATCGCCATACTTCTGTATGATCACGCCGCCGTTCGAAAGATCATTCGCCCGCTCGCAAATCTCTCTGGCATATTCGTTCGGCTTGTCGAACGGCTCCGTGAATTTATGCGATACGAGCAGCGCGAAATTGGTATTCTGTGAGCCGAGGGCGGGATCTTTGTAAGAGTGCCCGTTGGCGGCCATCACACCGCTGTGGTTCTCGACGACAACATGCCCCGACGGATTGCTGCAAAACGTCCGGACTCTAGTTCCGACCGAGGTGTTGAAAATAAACTTTCCTTCATACAAATGCTCGTTGATCTCCCTCATTACCACATCGGACGTTTCCACACGAACGCCGACATCGACCTGATTGTTCGACATTTTCAGGCGGCGCTTCTTCAAAATTTCGGTCAGCCAGGCCGAACCGTCCCTTCCCGGAGCTACCATTACCTTGTTCGCCTCGTACGTATCCCCGTTTTTCAATAGGATGCCTTGAACCCGATGCCCTCCATCTTCCTTGACCGTAATGAGGTCCTCCACCTCCGCCTTGTAAATCATATCGATTCGGGTTTTCAAATATTCATAGATCGATTTCAGGATCTCCAGATTTTGTTCCGTGCCGAGATGGCGGACTTGAGCCCGAAGCAGCTTCAAACCCGCGGCGTAGCCGCGCTGCTCGATCCCCTTGACCGCGTCCGTCAGCGGATCGGTAATGACCGGCGTAGCGCCGTGCTCAAGGTTGATTGCGTCCACATAGCGGATCAGCTCCAGCACTTTGGACGGAGCGATGTAATCCGTCAACCAGCCGCCGAACTCGGTCGTGATGTTAAACTTCCCGTCACTGTAAGCTCCGGCTCCTCCAAACCCCGCCGTAATGGAGCAGGCGGGAAGGCAGCCGGCAAACTCCTTTTTCCCGGCAGCGGGAGGACAAAGCGTAATCTTCTCCTCCAAAATCGGACAACGGCGACGGTATATATCATGTCCTTTATCCACCAGCAGCACCTTCCAATGCGGCGCTTTCCGCGTCAGCTCATAGCAGGCAAAAATCCCCGCCGGTCCGGCCCCGACAACGATTACATCGTATTTATTCATCAGTTCAAATTCCTCCTGAGGTTAGTTATGGTCTGCAGAAAACGCAAAAAAATCCCCGACTTCGAATAGGCATGCGCAAGCACCCGTTCGTAGCCAGGAATTTGTGGTTCCTTGTAGAGACCCTCAAACCGTATTTTTGAGGATATACGAATCGTTTAAAGCCCATCTATGATTTCGTTTGTTACGGTACTAATAATAGCTTTAAATTACCGAATAAGTCAATAGATAAATTAGTCATTATTCGTATATTAGCGAAATAGAAAGAGTTATTTTAAACAAAACAACCATATTATCAATTAAAACACGAACATTAATCCATAATTTATGTTATGATTCTATACTTACTCATTCGCATTAACAATTCACATGCTTTATAATATAATTATGCTTTTATTCATACTTTTAATTAAAAAGGAGTAGATGTAGCGAATGGACAGTGACAGGCTTTTGGTATTGAATTTGGTTTTGGTCGTGATTCTCATAGCAATGACGGCATTTTTCGTTGCGGTGGAATTTGCGATCGTCCGGGTACGGGGCAGCCGCGTGGATCAGTTGATTGCCGAAGGGCACAAGAAGGCGTTGGCCGTTAAGCAGGTCACCTCCAATCTTGACGGATATTTATCCGCCTGCCAGTTGGGGATTACGATCACGGCGCTTGGACTCGGTTGGCTGGGCGAACCGACGGTGGAGCGAATCCTTGAACCGTTGTTTCACAGCCTTCACATACCTGAAGCATTAGGCGGTGTGCTTTCCTTCATCATCGCATTTGTGGTGATTACTTATCTTCACGTGGTGGTCGGTGAATTGGCGCCGAAGACCGTGGCGATCCGCAAAGCGGAAGCCGTGGCCATGTTTACCGCAAAGCCGCTCATTTTGTTTACCAAAGTGATGCGCCCCTTCATCTGGACCTTGAACGGCTCGGCCAATCAACTGGTGAGGATGATCGGCATTAAACCCGCTTCCGAGCATGAAGAAGCTCATTCGGAAGAGGAACTGCAAATTATTATTAACGAAAGCTTCGAGAGCGGTAAAATCAATCAAAGCGAATATGGCTACGTCAACCGGATCTTCGCGTTTGACAATCTGCTCGCCAAGGAAATTATGGTTCCGCGCACCGACATGGTGTGCTTGTATACAGATAAAACGCGGGAAGAGAACCTGGAAATCATCAAAGAACAGCAATATACCAGATTCCCCGTCGTGGAACAAAGCAAGGACAATGTCATCGGCGTTATCAACACTAAACAATTCTTCCTGGCTTACGAGGATAATCCCAACCTGGAAGTCGCTTCGATCCTGCAGCCGGTCATGGCCGTTTCGGAAGTGACGCCGGTCAACGAATTGCTGCAGCGGATGCAGCGGGAAGGCACGCATATCGCCATCCTCATTGATGAGTATGGCGGCACCGCCGGTCTCGTCACCATCGAGGACATCCTGGAAGAAATCGTCGGCGAAATCCGCGACGAATTCGACAAGGAAGAGGAACAGCCGCTGGTTCAGCTCAGCGAAACCCATCTGGTAGTCGATGGAAAGGTTACGATCAATCAGATCAATGACCTGCTGTTGGCTAACCTGGACACGGAGGATGTCGACACGATCGGCGGCTGGCTGTACGGCAGACACCCCGAAATGAAAATCGGAGAAACGTTGGAGCACCAAAGCCTGCGCTTTAAACTGCTTGAGAAAGAACCGCATCGATTCCGGAAGCTGGAGATTATCAAGCTCGAACCACAACTTGAGGAATCATAAAATAAAAAAAGGTTGCCCCGTCAGCGGCGTCAAGCTGCTGTGGGGCAACCTTTTTTTGGTGCGAGGGAGCGCCGAAATAACGGGAAAAACTCCCGTTATTTCGACTCTTAGCGGTCGTTGAAGAAGATTAACTGGAAATATTACAGCTAATTGTTGGGTTTCCTCGCTATTTTGCCCCCTTTCGAGGAATTAGCTGGAGAATTTCCAGCTATTTCGGTGCCGGAGGACGAAACGGACTGAATTAACGGGAGAATATCCCGTTATGTTATGGACTCTTGGTCTCGCATCAACGTTGCTGATTGCTGCCCGCTCGTTTGAGATAGACTCGTATGAGATAAATGAGTTACTTGGAGTAATTAGTTATGTAAGAGGTTTAAAGAACTGTTGGCGAGTGGAGAAGCCTCAGCCCATTTGGTCGCCCGCAATAACGGGAAAAACGCCCGTTATTTGGGCTCTTCGCGGTCGTTGAAGAAGATTAACTGGAAATATTCCTGCTAATTGTTGGGTTTCCTCGCTATTTCGCCCCCTTTCGAGGAATTAGCTGGAGAATTTCCAGCTATTTCGGTGCCGGAGGACGAAACGGACTGAATTAACGGGAGAAAATCCCGTTATGTTATGGACTCTTGGTCTCGCATCAACGTTGCTGATTGCTGCCCGCTCGTTTGAGATAGACTCGTATGAGATAAATTAGTTACTTGGAGTAATTAGTTATTAAGAGGTTTAAAGAACTGTTGGCAAGTGGAGAAGCCTCAGCCCATTTGGTCGCCCGCAATAACGGGAAAAAAACTGCTAATTTTCCATCTTGGTTGACATGGTACTAATCGTCGACTTATAAGCAACATAAGAAGCGGCGTGACGCAAGGGATCGCTGGAACGGACCATACTTCCTGGCTGACGTCGGTCTTAGCGGCATTTTGGGCCGTTATTTCGGCCCGATTCAGGTTCATGGGAAGAATAGCGGTCAAAAGGGGCCTTATTTTTCTGATGCGGGTCCCAAAATCAGGTTTTTGCCCGCTTTTCCAAAAAATAAGGCCCAAAAAGACCGCTATTTCTCATCGAAGGGACGAATTCGACAAAATAGCGCCGATTAAAGCCCTTATCACTTGCCCGCGAGACCGCGCCAGGGTCCGTGGACCCTCGGCCCGGCTGTCAGGCAATCCGGGGCAAGGCAGCCAGCCTCAGCCGGCCGTCACAGCTTGTGCCCTATCTTTTGCCTGAGCCTCTCAACAAATCCAGCTCCCGCTTGGCGCTGGAAACTTCCTCGTCGGAAGGCTCCGCTTCTCCGTAGCGAGCCCGATAGTACAGGGCGAGAAGCTTGGCCGTCGCGGCTTGCCGGCCCTCACGATCGGGCTCGGGATCGCGTTTCCCAGCCTCCGGTCCGAACCGTCCCGAGGCCGCCTTCCGGCCGAAAAGATGCCGTGCCTCCGCCGCCTGCTCCATGGGCGTAAGATGAGCCCTTGGCTTATACCCGGAGGACTGCGCATGACGAAGCCAACGGCGGTAAAGGTAACGGACGCGCTCCCGATTATCGCGGAGCTCTTCCCAGCGCTCTCCCCTGCCGAAACGCAAGCCCAGGAACGAAGCGCCCCGCCTTTCTCTGAGCTTGCCCCCGGCCCGCTTGGAGGCGTTCAAGCGGATTTCCTCATCCACGTAACCCGTCTGCCGCTCCGGTAGACCGCGTCGTCCGAGCAAGGCGGCCAGACGCTTCACCACCCGCCGCCAAAAGTCTCCGGCATGCCTGGACAACCAATACACCCCCAGGGCCAGCAGGAGCAGCAAAACACCGGTACCGAGTACGTAAAAGGCGATGTCGAGAACCTGTGAAAGCCACCCGGGCTCCGCCGCCTCTTCGGCGGCCGGCATAAACGGCGTAGGGGCGGGCCCGCCTTCGGTCTGCGGCGGACTTTCCGCCGGGGAAGGCCGGTTCAGCCAGCCGACTACTACCCGCAGAAGTTGCAGCAGCCCCTCCCCGAGCCAACGTCCCGCCCCGGCGGCCAACAGAACGGCCGCCGCAACGATCAGGCCGATCCAGGTTATGTTATACCGTTCGAGCCCTCGAGGCAGTGTTCGGGAACCGGCTGCTTTTTCTTGGGAGAACGTGCTGTACCGCAGATAGGTTCGGTTCACGTGAAACAGGGTCCACGCCAGGCAGAACACCCCCGCAGCCGTAATCAGCGGCATGTACGCTGCAAGGTTGGGGATCCGTGCAAACGCCACCCCCGACAATGTATAAAGTGCGATTCCCCACCAATACAATTTCTGAGGGCTGCTCCGTCCCGCCACGGTCATCCCCTGCCACGCCAATACCGCCCCTGCGGGTAAACCGAACAAGAGCCCGGCCTGTTCGGAGCCGGTTGCGGCGAGCACCGCCATGCCATAAACCGCGCCCAGCAACACCGAGACCGCAATCCGTTTCCAAAACAGCGGAACAAGCCCGCGAAGCAAGACTCCGGCAAACGCCATCACCCCGCCGAGCAAAAGCACTCCCCATGAGGATATGGAGGACTGTACGAGTTCAGGTGCGAGATAGGCCAGAACCAAAATATATGCAGGAAGAAGGAAAATGGCCTCGACGAGCCCCAACCCCCACAGTCGAAACGATTTCGCGGTCCACCCCCTGGTAACCGTTTTCAATTCACCACCCGCTTCCGCACCTTTTCTCCCATCATAGCATAGCGGAACCGTCCGGAAAACCGGACGGCTCCAAGGGCTTAGATGGTCGAAATCCCCGTTAGCTTCGGCTGGCGGGTGCCGGGAGGCTGCATGCTCAGGCCCGTTTTGTATTGGGCCTCATGCCGGAGCAGCGTATGCAACCCGTCGCGCAGGGTATAATAAGGCATCCAGTTCAGCTGCTCCGCCGCTTTTCGGTTGCACATCACGCTGTGATCGATATCCCCCGATTGTGGCGGAAGGAAATGCAGAGCCGGTTCCACTCCGGACAACTCCCGCAGCAGCCCGACGATTTCCAACAGGGAAATTCCGCCGCCGCCGCTGATGTTGATGATGTCCCGGCTCCCGTTTCGAATGGCCAGAACGTTGGCGTGGGCCACATCCTGCACATGAACGAAATCGCGCGTCTGCTCCCCGCTGCCGAAAATCTCCAGCGGCTGTCCGCTTAAAATCCGTTCCACGAACGCCGTTATAACGCCGTCTTCCCCGGAGCGGGTTGTTTTGAATCCATAGACATTCGCGTACCTTAAAATGACGTAATCCAGTCCATATTGGACGGCGAACGAGCGAATATACCTTTCGGCCACCAGCTTCGACACACCGTAGAAGGACTGGGGATCCGTGTTGTCCGTCTCTTGAATCGGGATGGATTCCGGCGTCCCGTATACGGCGGCCGAGGAAGCGAACACCAGCTTTTTCACGCCGAAACGAACGCACTGCATCAGCAAATGGATCGTCCCCATGATATTGTTTTCGGCGTCCTGACAAGGATCCTTCAAGGATCGTTGAACGCTGATCTGGGCGGCCAGATGAATCACGCAGTCCGGCCGCTCCGTCTCAAAGACTTCCTCCAGTTGCTCGGATACGAGGTCCAATTGATAGAAGGATACGGACTCGTCCTTTTCCGGCGTGGCCGCCTCCGCCAACCGGTCGACAACAACCACTTGATAGCCTTGCTCGCGTAATAGTTTTACCGTATGGCTGCCGATAAAACCTGCCCCTCCCGTAACAAGCACCTTCATCATGTTCTACTCTCCATTCTAAAATAGGTGGCCTACAAGCCCCCTTTGACGTATTTCCGCTTCCTACTTTATGTGCCGAAGGGCTAATTTATGCGTTGGGTTCATAGGGATAGTACAAAGAGGGAGGTAGAGTATATGAAGCGAAGCCCGATTTCAAAGAGGCGGCCCGCTCTGATCCGCTTGGCGCTGCTGGCGGTGTTGGCGGTGCTGGCCTTGGCGGTTCCGGCGGTCATCAGGCACCTTCAGGCTCCGCTGGTTCTGAATGTGAAGGATGAGGGAGCCCGTGGGGATGGGGTGACGGACGATACCGCCGCCTTCCGCCTCGTTCTGCAAAAATCCGCCAATCACAAATACGGGGCGGACATTTTGATACCGGCCGGCACTTACCTTCTCGATCCCGAGCATCCCCTGCCCCTTCGCAGTGATGTCCGCATGGCCGGTCAAGGAGGACCGGTTCTTCGCTTCGGCTTACCCGGAACCGACCGATCCGGCTACGAAGCTCTCTCGGTCATGGGCCGGCGGATAAGTATCGAGGGCATCACCATTGACGGCAATTATCGTCTAATACGCGGCATAGGCGTGCATACCGGATCGCGGGAGATCCGGATACGGAACACCGTCATCCGGCAAATGAGCCAGCCCGATGATCCCGGGAACCCTTTATATTCCGCCGTGGTCAGCGGAATCATGATCTATGGCGGCACGCGGGAAGTCACGGTGGAGAACTCGGTCATCTCCCGGATCCAGGCCATTCATCCTTCACCCGTGGCGCGAGGCATCATGGTGTGGAACAATCCGGGAGCCCCTCCGGCAAAACAGGTACGGATCGCGGGCAACCGCATTTTTGACATTACCCCCCGCGAGGACGCGGACGCCATTCATTTTGACCAAACGGCCCCAGGGGCTCCGCTATCGGACTCCATCGTCGAGCACAACCGGATTTCGTACAGCGCCAAACGCGGCATCAAAATTGCCGCCCCCGGCGTACTGGTCCGCCATAACCGGATCACGAACCCGTATAGCGGAAATAATCGCTACCGGTTCCCGGCATCCGACCGGATCCCTCAGGATATGTATGCGGCCATCTCCGTGTATGCCAGCGATGTGACCGTCTCGAATAATATCATCGACGGAGTCGGTACATTCTACGCGGCCATCGAAGCGGATGCCGGGACAAGAAGCCTTAGCCGGATCATCATCGAAAATAACGACATCCGGATGAGCCATCCGGACGCCTCTTCCAAAACTCCCGCCGACGGCATCGGTATCCGCCTCGGCCCCACCAAGGGCGCAAGCGTGACGGGAAACCGGATTAGCGGCGTGCCTACGGGTTTATTCCTCCCGAGCGATCTCGCCGGCAGGGCGGGACAGTTCCGCGACAACGCGGTTACCGGTGCGGAAACGGATATACGTTATCCGGCGGAATCCGCACGGTCCCGCGGGAATCCCTGAAAGCCGCCGCGCCGATTTCGGCGGAAACGCCCGCGGGATCGTAGGCCGCGGCGGCCGGGGAGACCGGCGAAGCCCCGCTCACTCCCTTGGCCTGTTCCCGCTGCAAGACGACGCGGATCGTCTGGACGAGGATTTTCAGGTCCAGCAGCAGCGAGTAATTATGGATATAGGCGAGGTCGTACCGCAGTTTATCGGCCGCCGTAGTCGCGTAACAAGCCATCACCTGAGCGTAACCCGTCAACCCGGGCTTCACGGCCATACGGTCGTTATAATGCGGCAATTCGGCGCTGAACCGGGAGACGAAATGCTCCCGCTCGGGCCTCGGACCGACGAGGCTCATATGGCCGAGCAGCACGTTGATCAACTGCGGCAGTTCGTCCAGCCGGGTCGCCCGCAACAGGCGGCCCAGCCGGGTTATGCGCTCGTCGCCGTCGCCGGCGAGGACCGGCCCGGTACTCGCCTCCGCACGGTCCACCATGCTGCGGAATTTTAACAGCGGAAACGGCCTGCCCCGAAGGCCCAGCCGTTCCTGCACATACAGCGCCCGCCCTTTGGAGGTCAGCGGCACGGCAGCGAACAGCAGCAGCATGAGCGGGGAAGCCGCGATAAGCAGGAGCGAGGCAAGCCCCAGGTCCGCGCCCCGCTTGATGAAACGCTCCGTCCGGGTCAGCCCGGGCGGCCGCAGCGAATAGAGCAATTGGTCATCCAATTGCTGCAGTTCCGCCCCTCGGACGGACAAATCCAAAAACTCCGGCACCATCAGCACCTCCACGCCCAAGACGCCCGCCAATCGCACCGCTTCCTGGCGCAGGGCCGGGGGAACGCCCGGACCGATCAGGAGCACCTCGATGCCGTCGAGCAGCAGGGCTTCCAGGCGGCGGTTCAGCGATGGCGGGCGTCCGCCGGCCCCCCCTTCCCCGCCTGTCCGCATGACGCTGCGGATCTCCAGCCAGGGCCGCCCGCTCCGCACAAGCTTCCGGGCGCACTCCAGATCCTCTTCGCGGATTCCCGTGAGGAGGGCTGTCTTTTTACCGCGCGATCTTCTCCAGCCCAACAAGAACCGGGACATCCGGAACCCGAATGAAAGAAGCAACTGCAGGCTCAAGGACACCGTGATCACCGGGTGCAAAACCGCCTCCGGCCGCAGCATTCCATGAAGCAGTACCGCCCCGGCGGCTACCGCGATATGGGACAGAAACAGATTCCACAGCACATGCGCGGGTTTCTGCCGGCCCGTTGCGTCGTACAAGTTGAACAGGTAGAAGACCAGCAGCGTAACCAGCCCTGTCCAAGATATCAGCAGCAGGACTTCCTCCCTGGAAGCTGCCGCCCCCCCGGGAGCCAGCCGAAATGCCGCCGCCCAGCTTGCGTAAATCCATAGGCCGTCCAGAAAAATAAGGCCCGCCCCCGGCCCTTTGGTGCGCATTGACTTGATCAAACTTTTCCCCTCCATTTATCCGATCGGTGCTTTCTTTCTATCTATACGGCACGGTAGGGAAAACAAGAACGGGAAAACATGAAGCCGGACAGTGGACGGACGAGGGGCACAAATCGGGATGGTATAACGGGGAAAAACGGACGTAAGGAAACGCAAAAAAGCCTAATCCCCGGGATGCGCCCCAGCAGGATTAGGCATTATTTTCTATTGTCTGACAACCACGTTCTGGTTCGTGGGAGAGGTCAAAACGGTAAATTTGGCGGCCCGGATCCGGTTGTTCGCACAGATGATGTTTCTCTGAACATAACCCCGAAGATAGGTGCTGAGGTCGATGCCTCCGCCTCTTTTTTGGACGAGAATATTGCCCCGGATCTCTCCTCCACTCGCGTTCTGCCAGGTCCAGATTCCCCGCTCCCCGTTGTTGACCGTGTTGTTCAAAATTTTAAAATCCCGGATATTTCCGAGGCGGATTCCCGTTGTTCCGGATATCGAGCTTCGCTCTCCCATGCCGATTTGATTGTTCTGAATCGTAATGTCATGGACCTCCTGGCCCGAGGCGACCTCGATCGCCGCATAAAAGCTGCCGCTGCCGTTGATCGAATTTCTTTCGACAAGTTGATGGTTGCCGTATAAGCTGATGGCCGAGTACATGTCCGGCGCAAGTTTGCCTTTGTTCGTACCCATGTAGTAATTGTTGTTCAAATACGAGTTCGTAATCCGGTTGTCCCGGGTGGTGATTCCGTCGGCATAGATCTTTATCGCACGCTTGGCGCAGTGATCGAACTGATTGCCCGAAATGACGCTGCCCACTTCGCTCCCCTGTCCGCCGTCCAGTGCGGGATCCTCATAATAGATGCCGTCGCCGTCGTCGGCGGGCCCGATATGATGGATATGGCTGTTGCTGATCGTCACATCCCTCGCGACCCGCTCCGCACTGCCCCATGCGGTCGTTACGTAAATGCCCCTGGCGATCAGACTGCCGCTCGTAAGATTTACGGCTTGGACATGGGATATCTCGCACCCGGAAATTCGAATGGCTTCCGAGTTGCCGTAAATCACAATGCCGGCGACAATTCCGGTGAAGAACTCGCTGCCGGGATCGGTGCTGTGCGTAGCGCGGGTTACCTGAACGTTTTCCACCGTCACATCATGGCTTCCCCCGCCGATCACCAGCACGCGATTTACCCGGTTATTCCCGTCGAGCACGATATCGCGGATCTCCATTTGGTCGCCCGCCGCCCGCATCAGTTCCCAGCCGAACCCGCCGCCGGAAGCCCTTAGAACAGAGGTGGGTCCGTCTCCCTGAACCGTTGTCCTTCCGCAGACCCGAAGCGCCTTGCCCGGACGGATCATATAGACCCCGCTGGGAAAATATACGGTGTCGCCGCTCCGCATCGCCTGATCCAGCGCTTTTTGGATGGCGGCCGAATCGTCGGTTCGGCCATCGCCCCGGGCTCCCAGCATCGTTACATCAATCATGGCCCTTCCCCCCCAACATCATGGATGTGGCTTGCTGGCCCCCTTGAGAACGATTTTTTTGTACATCCTCTATCCTTATTTAATAATGCGGGAAGCCAAGGGACAATGGGCATATTCCTCAAATTTAAAGCATTTCCGCGCTGTTCGCCCGCGGCAGCGACAAGTACATCTCATACTGGAAAAGGGAGTCCCGCTGAAAACCCCGCCCCAGCAAAAAGCCCTCCATCTCGGCGTTATTGGCCAAAGAAACGCTCATCCTGGACAAATTCAGTTCGCGGGCGGCCGTGCCGAGCAGCATGGTGGCCGCTCCGCGCCCGCGGAAACGCCGGTCCACCAGAAGCACCGAAATCCGGCCGTCCCCGGTTATCGCCAGCATCCCTACGGTCTCATCATTTATCGCAGCACGGAAGAAAGAAAAAGCGGAACTTTCCCGGATCGAGTTCAGGTCATTCTGCCAATTAAGGTGAAAATAACGCCTCTGCGCCACCCAGGCTTCAAAAGAAGCCCATTCCGTCCTCCGCACCGCCATCTCCTTACCGGCGGCCGGCCGCAAATGGCCAGTATCCTTTAAATGAAAGTAGGAAAGCTCGTAAACCTTTCGGTAACCGAGTTTATCGTAAAAAGATATCGCCCGCTCATTCCCCGCGATGACCTCCAGATACAGTTGGCGGCAACCCCGGCTTACCGCTTCCTGATCATGCAGTTCCATCAGGCGCCGGCTGACCCCTCGGCCCCGTTCTTCCGGAATCACGGCCAGCGCGCCGCATCGCATGGTGGGGACCCCTTCGTATTCCCGGATTCCCCCAAGGACAAGGCCGACCGGCTCATTGCCCCGAAGCGCGACGAAGGAGTGCTCCCTCGCGTTCCCTTCCGGACCGAAGAAACGGTCCGCAAACTGCTCCATCGTCAATTGAAACCGAATCATATAATCGGAAAATCCCGCCTGAAACGCGCCGAACAAAACCGGTATTTCGCACTCCGTACCTCGGCAGTATCGAATCTCTTCCACGCTCGCTCCTCCTCACGGTCAGTCTTTGGTCTTCTTCTCCTCCTCCGGGATATCCATCCACTCGACTCCGTTTCCGTTCCGGCGAAGCTGCTGGGCGAGCGTTTCCAGCTTGTCGCCCCGGTGGCAGGAAATGATCAGGAAATCGGTATCCCGGACTCCGGTCTCCACGGCTTCCTCAAGCAGTCTGGACATGGTGACCGTACGGTCGAGCACGATCCGGGCCAGATGGTTCAGCAACCATTCCAGCTGGCCGGCCTCGCCGGAAGGTTCAATCCTCACCGGCTCCCTCGGGCCGTCGGCCAGCCTTCCGTTACAGATCAGCCCGGTTTCCAGTCCGTTCTTCAGCGCGTAGGCCGCCACCGAAGCGGCGAAGGATATCCCGAGTTCGATCCGGTCCGCGTCCAGGATATTCCTCCACATCGTCTCGCTGCTCTCCACATTCAAACAGAGCAGAAGGCGATGATCCGCCGTATAATCGCGCCGGTGCACCTGCACCGTGCCGGTTCGTGCCGTCGCCTTCCAGTTGACGCTGCGCAGCGGGTCCCCCGGCCGGTATTCCCGCGTCCCCGCGGTCAAAAAGGGATCCTCCACGATCCAGCGGCGGACCGCCAGCTCGCCAAGCCAGCTATGGTTCGGAAGCGGCAGCTCCGGTACAGTGCGGATCCGCGGATACACAAGCAGCTCCAGGTTCAGATCAAATTTTTTGACCTTCGTCACCATACCGAGCGGATCGCCGGTGGTCAGCGTCGCCGATTCCAGGCGGTACAGGCCGCGCCTAGAACAAGTGACCTCGTGGCGCCGGGTGATTTGCCGATACGGACGAAGAAAAAACAGGCTGATATGGTTTTGGTAGAGGTCGCCTTTATAGACATCGAGGTTGGCCTGCCGGCCGAAGTTTATTCCCGCCGCGATACTGGATTCCAGCCTAAGCCACGGCAGGGGCAGCGGCTTTTCGTTGGAGATGACCTCCACCATTTCGAGAGACTGTCCTTCAAAAACGGCTTCCTTCGAAAAGAAGCGGGTATAACTCACCCCTTTTAAGGCCCATCTTCCGTACACCACGGCCAAAAGGAGCGCGATTCCCAACGCGCAGACAACCGCCCAAGGCAGCATCGGTCAACCGCCCCGCTTTCCTGTCCCAGCCCCCGTCTCTTCCGCCGGTACCTCCACCTCGCCGAGCACCTGCCGGATCACGGCGGACTCCGGAGCTTCTCCAACGCCAACATGAAGCGCATGGTGCAGCAACAACCGGTGTGCCAGGACCGGGATAGCCACCAGCTTGATATCGTCCGGCGTGACAAAATCCCTCCCGCTCAGGAGCGCCAATCCTTGAGCGGCCCGGAGCAAAGCCATGGCGGCCCGCGGGCTGGCGCCGAGCCGCACGCCGGGATTCCGCCGGGTCGCTTCGGCCAGCCGGACGATATAGGCGAGCAGATCCCGGGAGACGTGGATCTCGGCGGTGAGGCGCTGGGCCTCCGCGATTTCCGCGGCGGTCACCACCGGGGCCAGTTCCTCCAACGGGTTGCGTTCACGGAACCGCAGCAGGATGTCCACCCCCTCCTCCAGGGAGGGATATCCCATGGAGATCCTCATGAGGAAGCGGTCAAGTTGGGCTTCCGGCAGCGGAAAAGTCCCCTGGTTGTCGACGGGATTCTGGGTCGCCATGACGAAGAAAGGCGACTCCAGCTTCCGCGTCACGCCGTCGATCGTAACCTGCCGCTCCTCCATGCACTCCAGAAGGCTGGACTGTGTCCGCGGCGTCGCCCGGTTAATCTCGTCGGCCAGCAGCACATGCGTGAACAGCGGGCCGGCGCGGAACTCGAATTCGCCGGTCTTCTGGTTGTAAAAGTTGATCCCGGAGAGGTCCGAAGGCAAAAGGTCCGGGGTAAACTGCACCCGGCGGAATTCACCGCCAAGCGAGACGGAAAGCGCTTTCGCAAGCAGCGTTTTTCCGGTCCCCGGCACGTCTTCCAGCAGCACATGCCCGTTGCCGAAAAGACCGGCGAGCAGCAGCTCGACCACCTCTTCCTTCCCTACCACGACCTTGCCGATATTTTGCCGCAGCCGGTCAGCCGCGTTCATCGCATCTTGCATATTCATGGATAAAACCACCGCCCTTATTCATCAAGTTATGAAGTTAGTTATTATGTACGCAAATGATTATGCCTGTTTACCCCTTAACTATAGCAAAAAGCCCGCCTGGTTTATAGCGGGCTCTTCATACGCTCAACGGCTGCGCGGCTGCGTTGTCATAAGCGGGGTTTCGAGCTTTACTTGCCCGCCGGATTGGGGACAGTCTCGGCGAGAGCGTTCAAAACGCGGTTCAGCTCCTCCCGCAAGCCGGCAACCCGCTTCTCGTCCGCGGCTTCACCGTAAATTTGCTCAAGCCGCTCCCGGCGGGCCTTGACCTCGGCCAGCAAAGAGATCGACCGCTTCATGGACGCGGAATAACGCTCCTTGATCGAACGCAGGGGCTCTGCGAATTTCTCGTCCGTTCCCGGCGTAATGGCCAGCTCGTAAACATCGAGAATACCGTCGCCTTCGCGGACCGGGAAATGCTCGTGCGGCGCGGTACTGTCGAAGATCGCCAGACTCAGCTCCGGAAAGACGAGCATATCCAGGCTGTTCGGGTCAAAGCCGCAATGGTACACCTCCGTGTCGATCCCCCGCTCTTCGGCCAGGACGGCGAGTTTCCGGAAGAGCGTCGATTTTCCCGAACCCGGCCGGCCTTTAACATAGATCCGCGTGCGCAGCCGATCCGTCAAATTCGGCACGAAATCGACCGCTCCCCGCCAGGTCGCCGCTCCGAGGAAACGATGCGTTATTCGCGCCGGGCCGGCATTCTCTAGGACGGGCAAATGCTTGTCGGCAAGTTCGGAAGCCAAGCCGTTCATCTTCTCCCGATCCAGTTCGTCGATATAGTACTTCTCCCATTCATCATGAATGCGCAGCGTCCGCAAAAAGGCCGCATACGCCTCCTCGTAGAGGGCCGCGATTTCTTCCTCCAGACGCTGCAGTTCCTGGCGGGCGGACGCGAGCTTCTCTTCCCGATACGCCGTCCGAAGATCGATAAAGGTCAGCTTCGTTCCTGCTGGCTCGAAGTCTTGGGGCCAAGCTTCGCCGTCCACAAAGCCCGCGGACAACTCCTCGATGATAAGACCCTCGAGCAGATCCCCGTCGAGCGGCTGATGAATGAGCTGCAGCCCCCATCCCCGCCCTTCGCCGGTTGAAGCCAGATGCTCCAGCAGGCCGGCTACCGCCCCCGGAACGCCCTTCAATACATAAATCGCCGAAAGTCCCTGAAACGCCGATTCGACCAGACTATGCAGACCGGCCGCCGTATTCCCCCGCGCAAAATAATGAAGTTCCCGCTTTGTCATTCGGAACCCAACTCCTCTCTCCACCTGGTGTTTCATACCTTACACCCTATGCGAGATAGCGGCCCTGTGTGTTCGCCCAGCTCGCACCGTTTTCACGGATATGCTCCTGCGGGGGAAGCCCGGCGCTTTGGCCGGGCCGGTCAGCGCTTAAGCCAACGGTGCAGGTCGACCACGGAATGGAGTGCGTACTCGATGCGGGCCGGGCGGCCGTTTTCGAGAATCACCAGGCAGGGTACGCTGGAAATCCGCCATGTTTCCCGCAATACGGGGGCAAAGTTGATGTTGACTTTGGTGACCTGCATCGCCGTCCCCGTCTCCAGAACGATTCCGAGCATCCGCTCCGCCAACGCGCACGTCCCGCAAAGGGGCGTATGGAAATATATCGCTTCGGGATCGTTTCTCCCTTCCTGCCGGAGTTGAGCCAGCAGTTCGTTTTCCGACTTTTCCGGAATGTTCACGCTCTTCCCTCCTCCCTTTACAAAACGATCCGATAACCGCCATAATAACGGCAAAGATTGTCGCCGTAAAACAAAACCAATCTCTCAGTCAGGTTGGATTAAAAAAGCAGTTGTTGCCCCATTGGGTGACCATACCCCATCAAAACCTTGCTGATCATAGCATTGAAGATTAAATTCCTGCAGATTTGCATCTTTTGGGAGTTGGCTGGAGGAATAATTTCACACGCCGCCCCAATGCACATTAACAATACTCCAACTATAGCGGAGGAGAACCGACATGCCCAAATCGAAACGATTGATGGAACTGATGATGACCGTAAACCGGAAGCGAAAATTCACGGTCCGGGAGCTGGCCGAGGAGTTCGGCGTCTCCTCCCGCACCATTTTGCGGGATTTGCAGGAGCTGAGCGAGCTTGGCGTCCCCCTCTACTCCGAAGTGGGACCGCACGGCGGCTACCGAGTGTTAAACGAGCGCGTGCTGCCGCCGATCGCCTTTACTGAAGGAGAAGCCGTCGCGATTTTTTTCGCCAGCCACGCGCTGCGCCACTATCATTACCTTCCCTTTGAGACGGAGGCGGCCTCCGCGCTCGGCAAGTTTTATCATTTCATGCCGGGCGACGTTCGCGACCGGATCGATGAGATGAAGAACCGCGTCGATTTCGTCACGCCGGAGAGAAATTCCCGCTTCCCTTACCTCCCGCTGCTGCTGGATAGCGCCGTCCGCGGACAGGTGATCCGGATGGAGTACGCCCCGGCGGGCGACGGCCAGCCGGAATGCCGGGATATTCAACCCGTCGGCATCTATGCCAAAAACGGCCTGTGGTACTGCCCGGCATACTGCTATCAACGCGGAGATTTTCGGCTTTTCCGCTGCGACAGGATTCTGTCCGCCGCCCCTTCATCGGAAATCCCGCCCCTGGATTTAAGCGAAGTTCACCTCGACAATTGGGAAGCCCGAAAACGTTCCAAAGTCCACAACACCAACATCCGCGTGGAACTAAGCCCTAGGGGAGCGGAGCTGTGCGAGGCCGAGCTGAGCCGTCACATCCCGCTACATCTCCGGGAAGACGGTTCCGGCTGCCTGCAAGGCACGATACCGCTCGGGGAGGTGCCTTTTTTGGCGAGTTTTTTTATCGGATTGGGCCGTGAAGCCACCGTCCTTGAACCGCCTGAGCTGATAGAGGAAATCAAGCGGAAGCTGGCCGAGTTAACGGCCAAATACCGCTAGCCCGGGCGGTCACGTTCCGACCCGGCTGCGGTAGCTGCGGGGCGATACGCCGGTGATCCGCTTGAATACGCGGGAAAAATAAAACATATCCTTATACCCCAGCGCCTCGCCGATCTCCTTCACGCTCATGTCCGTGTTGAGCAGAATATTCCTCGCTTCGGCGGTTTTCAGCCGATGGATAAACTCATTCAAAGGGTAACCGGTGTATTCGTGAACGACCCGGCGGAGCGTGGACACGGAAATATGATGCCTGGCGGCAAGCTCGGAGGCGCTCGGGGTCTCATATAGGGAGCGGCCCAGGTCCTCGATGATTTTCAGGGCGAACCTGCCCCGATTCCCCGCTTCCGCCCGGTCTCCCTGGGAGACGAGTTCGTACAGCAGCGACTCCAGAAGCAGGGCCGCCCGGTCCAGGTTGCTCGGCATGCCGCTGTCGATCAGCATAAACATCATCTCCATTTTGTGCAGCAGCGTTTCGTCGACGGAGACGCTTTTGACCGCATCGACCTCAAACAGCCAGTCCCGGAGCCACTCGTCCACCCTATCCCCTTTGACCGTGAAATAGTACTCATCCCAAAAGCCTCCGGTATCCGGCCCGTAATTGAATATCGCCCCAGGGTAGAGACAGAACCAGGAGCCGGCCTCCACCCGCTTTATTTCACCGCCGTCAATCTGGTAATACCCGCTCCCCGCGGTGATGACGACGAACGCCCAGTGCCGGAAGTCGGAATCCCTGCGCTGCGACGTTCTTCCCGGCAAATGCCCGGCGGAGACGATCGACAGCGATTGGAGCTTCAAACGCTTCGGATCGACGGCCGGATCGAAGACGCGTATCGGATGAGGACTGATCATATAATCCATATACTTTGTCATCCTGCACATTCTCCCTTTGGTATGACTGTGATAGATTATGATTAATTGAACAAATAAAACAAATTTATGCAAGCCAACCGGTATCATTGTAGCAGACTTGCATAAGTAAAGAAAGGATGTAAGCGATCGCAATGAGCGAACTGAAAGTAGGCCTGATCGGCAACGGATCGATTTCGGAATCCCATCTGCAAGCTTATTTGTCCAACCCCAAGTCGGAGCTTGTCGCCGTCTGCGACCTGAAGGAGGACCGGGCGCGGGAAACCGCCGCCAAATACAACATCCCGCACGTATACACCGATTACCGGGAACTGCTCGCCAACCCGGAAGTCCAGGCCGTAAGCATTTGCACCTGGAACAATTCGCACGCGGAAATCAGCATTGCGGCGCTCCAGGCTGGTAAGGACGTGCTTTGCGAAAAACCGTTGTGCAAGACGGTGGAGGAAGCCCTCCGGATCGAGCAAGCCGTCCGCGAAACGGGAAAGCTGCTCCAGGTCGGCTATGTGCGCCGCCACGCCTCCAACATCGCCGTGCTGAAGAAGTTTATCGATGCCGGGGATCTCGGGGAGATTTACTTTGCCAAGGCGAGCCTCGTCCGGCGGCTGGGCAACCCCGGCGGCTGGTTTGCGGACAAGGAACGGTCCGGCGGCGGTCCGCTGATCGATATCGGCGTGCACGTGATCGATTTGTGCTGGTATCTGATGGGCAAACCGAAGGTGAAATCGGTTAGCGGCAATACGTACAACAAGCTCGGCAACCGCTCTCATATCGAAAATTACGATTTCTATAAAGCGGCTGATTACGACGCTTCCTTCAATACCGTTGAGGATATGGCCAACGCGTTGATCCGCTTTGAAAACGGCGCATCGCTCCTGGTGGACGTCAGCTTTTCCCTCCATGCCCGGGAGAACTCGGCGCAAATCAACATCTACGGCGACAAGGGAGGCGCCGAAATCGAGCCGGCGTTAGCGATCGTGACCGAGCGACACAATACCATCATCAATATCGACCCGCAGATCAGCAGTCCGGGCTTCGAGTTCCAGGGGAGCTTCGACAGGGAGATCAACCATTTCGTCGACAGCTGCCTCGGCCTGCACGAGACGAATTGTCCAGTGGAGGACGGCGTGGAAATGATCAAAATTTTGAACGCTATTTACGAATCCGCGGCAACGGGCCGGGAAATTCAATTTTAAAGACGGGTGAGGAGGCGATCCGAAAATGAAATTGCCAAATAAAATCGGCGTAATTGTGGACAGCTTCGGCGTTGGCGTTAGAGAAGGATTGAAGCAGGCCAAAGCGGTCGGCGCGGAAGGGGTGCAGATTTATGCCGTCTCCGGCGAAATGGACCCCGCGGTGCTGACCGCCGGCAAACGCAAGGAACTGCGCGATTATATCGCCAGCCTGGGACTGGAGATTTCCGCCCTGTGCGGCGATCTCGCCGGCCACGGATTTCAGGACGCGGAGGCCAATCCGGCCAAGGTGGAAAAGTCCAAGCGGATTCTCGACCTGGCGGTCGAGCTCGGCACCAACATCGTTACCACACATATCGGCATCGTTCCGGAAGATCCGAACAGCCGCATATACGAGGCGATGCAGCGGGCCTGCGAGGAACTCGGCGTGTATGCCAAAAGCATGAACGCTTATTTTGCCATCGAAACCGGACCTGAACCCGCCGCCCATCTCAAAAGCTTCCTGGACACGCTCACCACCAACGGCGTCTCCGTCAACTTTGACCCCGCCAACATGGTCATGGTCACGGGGGACGATCCGGTTCAAGGCGTCAAAACGCTGCGCGATTATATCGTCCATACGCATGTCAAAGACGGCATCCGCCGCCGCCCGGTTGATCCGCGGGACGTGTACGGCTTCCTCGGCTACGACGCGATGAGCCACGAGAAAATCGCCGAGATGGCCGCCTCCGGGGCCGCCTTCGAAGAGGTGCCGCTCGGCGCGGGCAAAGTCGACTTCCCGGCCTATTTCGCGGCGTTGCAGGAAATCGGCTATACCGGCTACCTGACGATCGAGCGCGAGGTCGGCGACAACCCGGCGGAAGATATCGCCAAGGCGGTATCTTTTATCCGCTCGTTCCGCTAGACGGGGGACACGGCCTCCCCCGGCAAGCGAAAAAGATGCAAATCTGCAGGAATTTCCGCCGAACCATGGACCACCAGGCGAAAAAGATGCAAATGTGCAGGGATTTTCGGCCATTTCTGCGGCAAGGGACCTTTTCATCAAGAAAGGATGCAGATTTGCAGGTATTTTGATTTTACGACTCCATACGTACGAAAAAGCCTGCAGAATTGCAGGAATTCTCAACCGCTATCCTAATATCCTTAAGAACAGGGAGATGAACCCGTTATGAAGCTGGGCATCAGTTCGTACAGCTTATATCAAACCATGCACCAGGGTCGGATGAACATTCTGGAAGCCGCCGAATGGATCGCGGAAATCGGCGCGGAGCACATTGAAATTGTGCCTAATCTCGGTTTTGATTTCGACAGTACGCCGGAACTGGAAGAGCAGTTGAAGGAGAAAACCCGTGCCTTGGGCCTGGAGATGTCAGGCTACTGCATCGGGGCCAATTTCGTCATGAAACCGGAGGCGGAATACGAGGCGGAAATCGCCAAGGTCCTCGCCGAGGTTGACCGCGCCAACCGGCTCGGCATCAAGCTGATGCGGCATGACGTCGCTTCCCGTGAAGACACCTCCATCGTCCGCTTTAACGAGGACCTGGAGAAGGCCGCCGCGGCCTGCCGGATCATCGCCGACCACGCGGCCGGGTATGGCATCACCACCAGCGTGGAGAACCACGGCTATTACGTTCAAGCCAGCGACAGAGTTCAGGCGCTGATCCATGCGGTAGACCGTCCGAACTTCAAAACGACGCTGGATGTCGGCAACTTCGTTTGCGTGGACGAGAATCTGGTCACCGCGGTGAAGCGCAACTTGCCCTATGCCTCCATGGTGCATATTAAGGATTTTTACATTCGTCCTTCCTACCGTAACCCGGGAGAGGGCTGGTTCCGCAGCGCCGGGGGCAATTACCTCCGCGGTGCGATCGCTGGACACGGCGACCTCGACTTGTGGGAGATTCTTCGCACCATCAAAAGCTCCGGTTACGACGGGTTCCTGTCGATTGAATATGAAGGCATGGAAGATTGTCTGACCGGTACAAAAATCGCCTTCGATAATGTGCGGCGAATTTGGGATGAAGTCTAAAAAGCAGCTTATTCTCAGCGAAGAAGCCAGCCCCCGTTCGGGGCTCTCACCCTAAAGTAAAAATGACGCCTATGCCGGGCTGCTGGGCGTACACCGAAAAAGGAGGTCAAGCCAACGGCTTGGACCTCCTTTTCCTTTTATTGCATCAATCTCGATTCAATCCGAAAACCTCAAAACCATAAATCCGGGCCGCCGTGTCTCCGCCTTGCGTCGGCTTCTCGACGACAAGCCGCGCATAACGTGCCGATGTCAAGGCGATGGCATGCTTGCTGATCCCCTTGGTGTTGTCGCCGACCTGTACGGCATCGGTCCAGTTCTCGCCGTCCGAGCTAAGCTGAATCCGGAAGCCCCTTGTGTTGAAGGCCGCGGCCTCCCCGCCGGCTTCGGCATGCTTGACGACGAACTCGCTGATTTTATGCTCGGCCCCAAGATCGACCGTCAGTGTATGCGGCCCATCGCCTACCGCGCACCACTTCGTTTTGTCGTCACCGTCCAGGGCAAACGGCGGAGCTTCTTTCTCGTTCACATAGCTGGACGCCGTCGCCTGTTTACCCAGGGCCAGGTCGGACACGCCGCCGGCCGCCTCCTTGGTCACGGTGATCATTTGCCGCTTCACGACATCCTCGCCGACCTGGTTGGTCGCCTTCAATGTCACTTCGAACGTCCCCTCCTGAAGATAGGTCACCTTCGGGTTCCGCTCCGTGCTGCTTGACGGCTGGCCGCCCGGGAAGATCCACTCCCAGCCTTCCGTAACCTCCGACGATTTGTCGGTAAATTGCACGCTTTCGCCGGGGGCGATTAGCGTACGGTCCGCTTCAAAACCGGCCATCGGCTTCGGATAGGCCGGCCATTCGAAGGTGACGGAAGCCGGTTTCCCCGGCTCATACTGCCGATTCACGGGAATAACGACCAATTTCGTTGCGGCTTCCTTGTCCAGCCGCTTCATTTCAGGCACGTAATAAACCGTGTTTCCGGTCATGCCCGCCAATTCGTAAGCTCCATCCGGCTTGACGCGGTAAATTTGATAATACGGCACGTCTTCGCCGTCCTTCGGAGCTTCCCACGCCAAACGTGCATCGCCGTAAATGCCGTCCCGGAAGTCGTTCTCCAGCACTTTCAGCCCGGTTACCGCTTTCGGCGGCTTGGCCTTATTCTGTTTTTGTGTAACCGCGAGTTCACCGATATACGCTTCATATCCCTCAACAGGCGCGGACGAAACAAATTTCAACGATAGACCGCTGATCGTACGGCCTTTATACTTGTTCAGTTGAACGCTGCCCTCTCTCCATGCCCCGCCTTCCCCGGCGGAGGTCCATTTTTTAGGTTCGACGAAAATATACTCCTCCGGCGCGTCCGAGAACGCGACTCCGATTTGTACGGTTCCCGCGGCGCCATTATCCCGATAAATGAGCGACAGCTCCGTCGTCGCCGACACCGGGATGTTCGTCTTGTACAGCTTCAAATGGGTCGGATTGTCCGAAGACAAGTCCCCCGCCACCTTGAGCGAGCTGCCGCCGTAATAGGGTCGGGAGAAATCGAAGCTCGGCGTCAGGGCTTTTCCCGGTCCGCCCGATTCGGCAATCCACCGCCAGGTCGGCAAAATATCCTGCAGACTCCGGTTGCTCCAATCCTTCTCCCGCATCACCTTCCCGTCGACCGCAAACAGACGCCCGTTGCCGGTGTTGAAGTGCGTAATGAATTCGGGTCCGGTCACGACGCTTTTATCGGCGATATCATGGGAGATGCCGCGCCAAGAATAAGGGGCGGTCTCTTCCGATTTCGACGGATCGTGATCCGCTCCAACCCAAAAGACCTGCTCCTTCTCCAAATATTCCTCCTGCGTCTCCGAACTGTTGAACGCCCAATCCGGGCGGTAGATGCCGAGCGAGGTCGTGGCCGTTTTTCCTTCCGGGAACAACACGGGCCAATTGTACTCTCCGTTGTAGCCGTTCGCTTCGACATCGATCCCCGCGAACAGCTCGTAAGGACTGCGTCCAAGCCCTTTCGCGATTTCCGGCGACTTCAGGTACGGGGTCACGTAATCGTATTTTCCGTTGACTTCATCTTTATACTGCCAGCGGAAGTCGAGAAACATCGCGTCGGAAACCCGATCCGGTCCGTCCTGGAAAAACGCCTTGTTCTTATCGGTCAACGCGCCCTGCCATTGAATCTTGCCTTCATCGATCATGGAGTCGTACCAAATGATGTCCATGCCCGGATCTTTGATTTGCTGCATGTACTTCAGGAAGAGCCGCATCTTATCCGCGTCATCTTTGGTCGCGCCCTGGGTTTCCTGATTGATGAACCAGCCGTCGAACCCGTAATAGCGCGCCGCCTCGATCAGCTTATCCGCAACCGGAAACGTGCCGTCCTCGCGCTGCTGCAGGAAATCCCTCAGCCACTCCAGTTTGCCGCCATGCTCCGTTTGCGGAAAGAAAACGGTTCCATAAACAGGTACGCCGTTTTTATGCGCCGCATCGATCACATCCGCGCTCGGCGGCACGATCAAGCCTTCGCCGGCCGATCCCCCCCACATGACGAGCTTGTCGATATACTGCCAGAAGCTGAATGCGTAGGTGTGAAACTTCTCGCTGCCTTGGGACGGCGCTCCGCTGGTGCTCGGGTACATCGCGGATAGCGCAATCACGTTAGCCTCCGCTTTGGCGTTCGGGTTCACCGTTTCTCCGAGAAACCGGCCCTGCCGCAGCTTCACCGTTCCCCGGTTAAACGCCGCGTCCTTATCGGTCGCAGGTGACCATTCCAGCAGCGTATCCGGGTACCAATAAGAAGAATGAGGCTGCGCCGCTTCCGCATTTCCCGGCGTTCCGAGAAGAATTCCGGCGAGCATCGCGATGCCGGCGGCCTTTGCCGCCCCTTTGCTCCATTTCGTTTTCGTAAAATAGTCCGGCTTCCGTCTTTTCATCCATCCAACCTCCCGTTTTCGGAATATGAAAAAGCGAGAAACGGCCGTACGCGCCGCCCGTTTCTCCGAATTTCTATTTTTGCTCGGCTTTCCAGGCGTCAAACTGCTTTTGAGCTTCCGCAATCACTTTGTCGATCCCCGCGTCCTTGAATTTCTGAAGCGCCCTCGGCAAGTATTCGTCCGGATCCACCGATCCCGTATACAGCGCCGGGATAAATTCTTTGGCCACGTTCGTTACCGCCGCGACTTCCGTTTTCACCGGAGCCGTGTCGAAGTTAAATCCAAAGGTAGGCGCCACGATGGCCGACGAGTTGAACTCCTCGAAAGCATTCCATTTGTCTTTCGGCTCTCCTTCATGCAGGTAGGTCAGGAACATGTTGCCCAGCGCGAAGCCCGGCATCGCGTAGCTTTCCTGCATGGCCGGAAGGTCCTCGATGTACGGCTCTTCCATTTTCTTGTAGTGGACGTCTTCGATGCCGTATTGGATCAGATTGCGCAGATAAACGTCCGTATTCAGCAGGTTCAGGAACATCATCGCCCGCTCCGGGTTTTTGGAGTAGGAAGAAATGGCGAGCATGGAGCCTGCGGCCGAGCTGGTATAGATGATCGGCTGATGCATCGGTTTCGTAACGATATCGTACCCCGCGCTTCTCGACCATCCAAGCTCAGCGTAAGGCTGCGTGATTTCGCGGTCTACGAGCCATTTTCCGGTCTTCATGTTGTCGATGCCTTCCAAGGTCGCGATATCCTCGCGGACATAACCCGCCTTGTAATACTTCCGCATCGTTTGCAGGGCTGCTTTCAGCTCCGGAGATTCCAGAATATTCACGTATTTGTGATCCTTGGTGTCGATGTACATGCCGATCGGGATTTCATCGCCCAGGACGAAGTCGAACGGCAGGTACGGCTTAAAGTTTTTAGGAACCGCCAGCGGCGTGATGTCCGCCGGTTCGTTGTCTTTGATCGTCTTAAGCAGCGGCTCCAGGTCTTCAAGCGTCGTTACGTTGGAAATGTCGAGATTGTATTTATCGAGATACTTTTTGTTGAAGCGCCATACGAATTGCTGGGCCAGTTCTTTGTTGGCGGGAATTCCGTAATTGACGCCGTTGACTTTCGTGCCCTCCAAAAACCGCGGATCCAGCACTTCCTTGATCCCTTGGCCGTATTGGTCCAGCAAATCGTTCAGCGGCATAAACGCGCCTTTGGCGGCATTCGGAAGATAGTCGAACGCCCAGGAGCTGGTGAAGGCGATATCGTAATCTTCACCGGAGCTGGTGATGACCTGCATGCGCTGGCTGTAATCGCCCCAGTCGATCATCGTGATATCCACCGTGGCGTTGATTTTTTCGGTCACGTATTTATTGATTTCTTCCTGAACCTTGGGCAGGTCCTTTTGGTTCGGGCCTATCAGGTATAGCTTCAAAGTGACCGGGTCCAGTTTTGACACGTCGACCGTCCCGTCGCTTTGAACCGCATTTTGTTCTTTGGATGGTCCGTTGCTGCTTTTCCCGTTTCCGCCGCATCCCGCAAGAACCGTGGATAGCGCAAGAACCAAAGCCAGCACGAAACCAAAGGACTTCTTCTTTTTCATGTTCTTTCCCCCTACGCATAAGATGGATAAAGAAAATTTGTATATTTGAAACCGCATTCATTCCCTGCCGCCTAGCTACTTTAAATCTCCGGCAAAGCTTTTGCGGAAACAACCGAAATCAGGTGTCACCGGCCCGTGGAGGTTACCCCTTCACCGAACCGACCGTCAAGCCCTGGACAAAATATCGCTGAAAGAACGGATACGCGAGTACGATCGGAAGGGTGGCCAGCACGACCATCGCCATGCGAACCGTTTCCGTGGGCAGGCCTGCCGCGGCGTTGAAGGACCCGAGATTCTGGGCGTTCTGGGTCAGAAAGTCCATATTTTTCTCGATCCTCATCAGCAAAAATTGCAGCGGCGGCGTCAGCTCCGGCTTGTTGAAATAAAGCAGGGCGTTAAACCAGTCGTTCCAATACGCCAGGCAGCTGAACAGCCCGATGGTGGCGATGCCCGGCAGCGACACGGGGAGCACGATTCTCGCAAAGGTGAGGAATTCCCCCGCTCCGTCGATTTTGGCGGACTCGATAATTTCGTCGGGAACCGTGGTCTGGAAAAACGTCCGCATGACAATGATGGAAAACGCGCTGAGCGACAGCGGAAGAATCAAGGACCAAATCGTGTTCTGCAAATGCAGGAACTGGGTCATCACAATGTATCCGGGCACCATGCCTCCGGAAAACAGCATCGTGAAGAACGCCAGGAAGCTAAAAAATCCGCGAAATCCAAAGCTTTTTCTCGATACCGCATAAGCGTAGGTTGTGACCAGAATCAAGGTAAACAACGTGCCCGTTACCGTAACGAGCAGCGTGACGCCGAATGAAAGAAGCAGCTCGTGGCCGGTTTCGAAAATATAGCTGTACGCCGCGGTGCTGAACTTGCCGGGCCAGAGGCTGAAGCCTTCAAGCACCAGCGTCTGCTCGTCGGTTAAGGAAATCATGATCACGAACAGAAACGGGAATACGCAAGAAAAGGAAAACAGGCCGATGATGATATTGAAAAACACGTTCCAAGCCGGTGTTAATGCATTGAAATCCCGCGGTTTCTTCCGCCCCGGCTTGATCGGCGTTCCGGACTGGACAGGTTGAGTTGTTGTCATCGTTTAGACCTCCGCGCTTCAAAAGATCGCATGATCTTTTTCTATTTTTCTGACGATTGCATTGGCAGCCAGAATCAGCACCAGACCGACCAGCGATTGATACAGCCCCGCAGCGGTACTCATCCCGATATCCCCCATGTTGATCAGGCCGCGATACACGAAAGTATCGATGACGTTGGTTACAGGGTACAGCGCGCCCGAGTCTTTCGGCAGTTGGTAGAACAGTCCGAAGTCGGAACGGAAGATACCGCCGATGGCGAGGATCGTCAAAATAATCATGAGCGGCTTGAGCAGCGGGATCGTAATGAAACGGATCTGCTTCCACTTGGTGGCTCCGTCGATGACGGCCGCCTCGTAGTAAGATTTGTCGATGCCGGTAATGGCGGCCAGGTAGATGACGCTGTTGTACCCCACGCTCTTCCATATTCCGACGAACACGATGATAAACGGCCAATATTTCGGTTCCGAATACCAGTTGATCCGTTCCCCGCCGAAGAAAGCGATGATTTGGTTCAGCGTCCCTTTATCCATGCTCAGAAACGTGAACGCAAAATAACTGATAATGACCCAAGACAGGAAGTGCGGGAGAAACATGCCGGTTTGATACACCTTCGCCATCCTCTTGTTGACCAGTTCGCTCAGCATAATCGCAAACCCGACGGAAATGACCAGTCCGAGAAAAATGAGGGCCAGATTGTACAGAATCGTGTTTCTCGTGATGACGAACGCATCGTTCGTCGTGAACAAATATTCGAAATTTTTGAATCCCACCCACTTGCTGTTGAACACGCTGGCGAAAAATCCGTCGCGGCTGATTCGGAAATCTTTGAACGCAAGAATTGTACCGAACATCGGCAAGTAGGCAAAAATGAGGAACCAGAGGGTCCCGGGCAAAACAAACAACAGCAGCGCCCGGTTTCTGACGATTTTTTTCAAAAATGCTGCCATGATCATTCCTCCTATGCCTGTGGTCAAGAAAGCTTGCCATGCCAAAGATCCCCTAAGATCCACCAAAGCACCGGCGGGTAACCGCCCTTTACACGCTTGCCCTTGACTACTTTCATTGTGCCAAGTAAGCGCTATCTTCAACAAGTTGAAAAACCTTAGAATTCCATGGATAAATCAAAGAACGCGAAAAAACAACAGGCCCACCCTCCAAGGGCGGACCTGTTCAACGCCGTTTTTCCGGCTTCATGCGACGTTCATTTCATGTACATTTGGCGAAGCTCCGTCGGCGAAACTCCGGCGTATTTTTTAAATTGGCGATAAAAGTAAGAGGTGTCCAGGTAGCCGACGCTCAGGGCGATTTCCGTCGTCTTGCGGTCCGTATGCATCAGCAGCCGGGTCGCCTTTTCGATCCGGTATTGGTTCACGTAATCGGAGAAGCTGTTTCCGACCTCCTGTTGAAACAATTGTCCCAAGTAATTCGGATGCAGTCCGGCCTTCTGGCTTAACGTCTTCAAGGATAGCTCTTCGTGATAATGGCGATGCACCTGCTCGATCAAAAAGGCGACATGGGGAGTGTACTCCTCGCGGACGTTCTCTTGCTTTTCAAGGCTTCGCTGCACGACCCCAGCGACATGCCGCACGAGTCCGGGCAAGGAATTGACCCGCCCCAAAGAAGCGAACACTTCGCTGTAGTCGGGGCTCTCCTCCTGCTCCTTTGCGGCCAGCATAAGCCGGAGGGCCGTATTGACGCAGGCTTGGCGCGGGATCAGATCTCCCCGGGAGGAGCTTGCAAACACCTTTTCAACAAACCGCCCGACCTCTTCGTTCCGGCCCTGAATCAACAATTCGGCATAACTCTCCTCGTCCCATTCGATCGAGGCGCTTTCGCCGATCACGACGGCTGCGGGTTCCACGCAAACCGTAAGCTTCGAGCCCCCTTCCCCGGATACCAAATACCGGCGGAACACCGCCTTAGCTTTCCCGTAGCTGCTTTGCACGCCTCCAAAATCGCCTCCGGACCCGCCGTCCGCGATCCAAATGACGCCTTCCAGCCCGTTTGCCGCGTCCTGCGCCGCCGCTCGAAGCTGCCGCCCGGCTGCGGAATCATCCGCTTGCGCCCGGAGAGCGTACAGGACCACCAAATCGCCGTCCGAATCCAAAAAGCTGATGACCTCGGCCTCCTTCGGCTTAAACCGTTCCAGTGCCTCGGCCAGCTCCCGGTACTTCAAAGTCGCCTTATTCGCGCCAAAATCATCGTCCCCTTGCGATTCGTCCGGTACCAGTCTCACCGCAAACAGCCGGTACGCCTCGCAGTTTAACGGCAGACCCAGCAACTGGGCGCGCTGCTTGAATTCTTGGCTCTCGATCTCACCGCCCACCCAGCGCTGCAGAACGTTGTTCCGCAGAATTTCCCAATCTTCCTGAAGCTGGACCTGCTCCATCTCTTCCCGGTCCCAATCCCCGCGGATATGCCGGATGGTCGACTCCAATTCCTCCAGGTTGATCGGCTTCAAAATATAATTTTCGATGCCCAGCCGAATTCCGGTTTTCACATAGTTAAATTCCTCATAGCCGCTAAGCACGACGAATTTGGTTCGCGAGCCGGACTCTTTGACTTTGCGGATTAATTCAAGCCCGTCCATGCGAGGCATCATAATATCGGTGACCAGCAAATCCACGGGATTGTCCCGGATGATATCGAGGGCGCTCGAACCGTCGTTGGCCGTTCCGGCGATCTCGATGCCGTAGCGGTTCCAGTCCAAAATCGAACTCAGTCCCTGGGCGATGAAAGGCTCGTCATCCACAAACAACACTTTTTTCGTCATCACATAAACCCCTCCCTGAGAATCGGTATCCGTACCCGGACCACCGTGCCTTTTCCTTCTTCGCTGCATACGGTGACTCCGTAATCTTCCCCATAGTTCATTCGTATTCTCTCATGGACATTGATCAATCCGATCGACGAACCGCCGACCCCGGACGGCTGGGAAGGGGCCGACAGCATGCGGCGGATTTCCTCCAGACGCCCCGCCGGAATTCCCTTCCCGTTATCCGCCACCGTAATCACGATCCGCTCTTCTTCCCTTACGGCGGAAAGCGATATTTCATTATCGCTCTCCAGGGAGCGGAAGCCGTGAACGATATAATTTTCCACGATCGGCTGGATCAGCAGCTTGGTAATCCGGCAGCCCCCGATCTCCCGGTCCAACTCGATCCCGACCGCCAGCCTTCCCTCGTAGCGGATCCGGAATAAATCCAGATAGATGGAACACAGCTCGATTTCTTCCTGAACCGTCACGATCGTATCTTTTTTCACCATGCTCCTGAACATGACGGACAAGTTGTAAATCATTTGCCCCACTTCCTTGGCCCCGGAGGTATGCGCTCTCATGCGGATAGACTCCAGCGTGTTATATAAAAAGTGAGGCTGAATTTGCGACTGCAGGGCGACCAATTCGGCATGCTTCTGGCGGATCTCGGACGTATACATTTTGTCGATATACAGCTCCAGCCGCTCGCACATATCGTTGACGCGCACGGAAATTTGCTGGAGCTCGTCTTCCCCGGGCATTTGAATCCGGACCGATAGGTCCCCCTCGCCGATCCGGCTCATGGAGCGGATGATCCGTTGAATCTTCTTCGAATGCTTCCTCATAACCGTAAACGTAACGAGAAAGCTCGCCGTCACGAACAGCAGCGTAACGACGATCAGCGTATTCCTCAACCGTACCGTGCTGTCGTGAATCGAGGATTTGGATACGATCCCGACCACCGAAAGCTCCGCATTCCCGACGCTCAGCACATTTACCTTGGACATTTCGTCGAGCGGAATCCATTTTTCCGTGTTGTCCAGCTGATGCAGGTACGGATAGGTCTGGCCGGCATAGCCGCCCGTCTCTTCGGAATCGTAAATGACGGTGCCCCTGGAGCTCATGACCAGAATGCGGCCCCGGACATCGGGAGCCCTCGTTTTCAGCCAGGCGGACAACTGCCCCGCATCGAATTCAGCCATCATCATGCCGACCTTTTCGAGCGTCCACGGGTCCTGAAGCTCCCGGAAATACGAGTACGTCCCCGATGAAGCGTTAACCGCCGCATCCAAAAAAGGACCATACCGGTTCATCGTATCCCACCCGTAATGTTTCCGCTCGCTAAACCAGGACTCCCAATCCGGCTTGGAACCGTTTTCATATTTAAGCTGCTGGCTTTGCGGCCGGATTTGCATGTAGAAATCCTTCGGATAACTAAAAATCGTGACTCCCGAGGCCCCCGGATTCTGTTCCAGATACGATTTCAGCACGGAGCTGAACGACTGGACCCTCTGCTCTCCGGGCCTGCTGAACAAATGGAGGCGGTGGCCCAAATAATCTTCGTACCGGTGGTTCAGAAAATAAATCAAATCGTCGCTCAGCGCGGCGTCGCCGTAAATTTGCTGGACCAGGGTTTGAATATTTTCATACTGCCGGTTTAAATAAATGCTCAGCACTTGCGCGGTTTTCAAATTGGCGTCCGATTCCTCCCGGATAATCCGCTGCACCTGATACTGATATACCATGACGGCTGCGATCAGGAACAAAACCATCATCACCGCGGAGTAGATCAAAATGATCTTGTTAAACATTTTCCGTTTCAAATGATTAAGATAAAAACGGCGAAGTTTGTTCATGCCGGACACGTCCTGTCCTCTCATTTTTGGGTACGCGTTCCAGTGTATCACCGTCCCGCTTCCCCGTGCAATCCGTTTTTTCTAAGAACAAGCCGTCCGAATTTTAAACATTGAATTCCGATCCGGGCCTGATTATAATAGACCATGATCCCCTAAGATCGTATGAAAGCACCTATTACCGAGGCCTATTCTCAGGCTTCGCCTTCCGAGGTTCCCCACGTTTGCCCCTTAGATTCCAAAGGGGGTTCTTTCCTGATGTTTCTCACTCAGCAGAAGCTGCAAGCGCGTATTCACGAATTGTCGTCTTACCGGTACCGTGACCGGAAACAAATCCCTTTCTTTTACAGTCTGGAGGATAAACGCCCTGAAATTAACCCGCCGCTTCCCGAGGTTTCGGACTCCTGGGACACGATGCGAACGGGCGATACTTGGAGCGGGCGCGATCTGTATTTATGGCTGTCATCCGAGGTCCCTATCCCGAAGGAGTGGTCCGGAAAAAAAATACTGGGACGCTTCGATTTCGGCGAAACCGGGGCAGGCAACAACTCCGGCTTTGAGTCCCTGTTTTATTGGCAGGGGAAACCTTATCAAGGCGTGGATTCGAATCATAAAGAGGTATTTCTTCCGGAGGAGGCGGCCGGCACGACGCAGCGGCTCCTGTTCCGGCTTTGGTCCGGTCTCGAAGGCGGCGGCCAGCCGAGAAACCAGACTCACGGCATCAAGCTTGCCGAGCTGTGCTGGCTGGATGAAGCCGTCGACGATTATTATTACACCGCCTTGGCGATCTCGGAGACGGTCGCCGTCCTGGACGAAAACTTGCCCGAGCGGGCGAAACTGCTGCAATTTGCCGACCAATCCCTGAGCTTGATCGATTGGCGGGCGCCCGGATCGGAGGGTTTCTACCGGTCCGTTCATGAGGCGAGAGAGTTCCTGAACGACCGCATCGACGGCATGGACAAGTCGTCCCTGGTCAACATCACTTGCATCGGGCACACCCATATCGATGTGGCCTGGCTTTGGAGACTGAAGCATACCCGGGAAAAATGCGCCCGCTCCTTCTCCACCGTCATGAGACTGATGGAGATGTATCCGGAGTATACGTTTTTGCAAACCCAGCCTCAGCTTTACGATTACGTGAAAGAAGATTATCCGGAATTGTATGCGGCCATCAAAGACCGGGTCGCGGAAGGCCGCTGGGAAGCCGGCGGCGGGATGTGGCTGGAAGCCGACTGCAATCTGACCTCCGGCGAGTCGCTCGTCCGCCAATTGCTGGTCGGGACCCAGTTCTTCAAGCGGGAGTTCGGCGCGGACTGCGATTATTTATGGCTGCCGGACGTCTTCGGCTACAGCTGGTCCCTCCCGCAGATTTTGAAAAAATCCGGGATTCATACGTTCATGACCACGAAAATCAGCTGGAACCAATACAACCGGATGCCCCACGATACGTTCAAATGGCGCGGCATCGACGGGACCGAGATTTTGACGCATTTCATCACCACCACGGAACCGTGGTCCCAGCCGGGGTCCTGGTTCTATACGTATAACGGGCAGATCGTTCCCAAGACGGTGAAAGGCAGTTGGGACGCTTACCGCGACAAGGAGCTGAACCAGGAGCTTCTGCTTTCCTACGGCTACGGGGACGGCGGCGGCGGCGTCAACCGCGATATGCTGGAGATGCGCCGCAGGCTCGACAAGCTGCCGGGGCTTCCGAATCTCGGAACCGGCCAAGCCGGAGATTATTTCCGCAAGCTTGGCGACACCGTCAACAACAGCGACAGCTACGTGCATACCTGGGACGGGGAGTTATATCTCGAATATCACCGGGGCACGTATACGAGCCAGGCCCACAACAAGCGGATGAACCGCAAGCTGGAGCTGCTGTACCGGGAAGCGGAATGGCTGAGCGCCTTCCGGAGCGTGCTGGAAAGCGATTGGTCGACGTACCCGTCCTCGGCGCTTGACGAAGGCTGGAAAATCATACTGCGCAACCAATTTCACGACATCATCCCGGGATCTTCGATCCGTGAGGTTTACGAGGACAGCAGGATCGAGTACGAAGAGGCCGAGCGGCTTGGGCTTCAGGCTTGGGACAACGCGGCTCAAGCGGTGGGGACCGTAGAGCAAGCCGGGGGATTTTTCTTCACGGTTTGGAATTCATCCCCGTGGACGGAAACCCGGCTGGCCGAGATTCCGATGGAGGCCGGATTGGAAAACGGCGTTTGGACCGACGCGTCCGGCAACCGCCTGGCCGTCCAACGGGGCGATACCATCTGGACCGTGGAGGTTCCCGACGTGCCTTCGCTCGGCTGCGCCGTCATCCGGTTCGAGCCCGCCGCGCAGGCGGCTGCGGAGCAGGCGTCCCCGTTCATTCACCGGGAGCGCGGGCTGACCACGCCGTTCTTTGA
Organism: Paenibacillus sp. alder61; assembly: GCF_020179875.1. Taxonomy (NCBI): domain Bacteria; kingdom Bacillati; phylum Bacillota; class Bacilli; order Caryophanales; family Paenibacillaceae; genus Paenibacillus; species Paenibacillus sp. alder61. The sequence continues at coordinate 21,675 of NZ_JAIUDG010000004.1, read as the reverse complement.
ACTGGAGTGGAACGAACAGGGCCAGTTGACCCGGCTTTACGACCGCGAGGAGCAAAGGGAAATTCTTGCCAACGGCCAAAGAGGCAACCTGTTTCAGCTGTTTGAAGACAAGCCTCTCGCCCATGAAGCTTGGGATATCGATATTTTTTACCAGCAAAAATCGCGGGAAATCGGCGACCTTCAAGCATGGGAGGTGACGGAGTCCGGCCCGATCCGCACCGTGGTTCATTTCGTTTGGACTTATGGCGAATCCAGGCTTGAACAGGATATGATCCTGTATGCCGGCAGCCGCCGCATCGATTTCGTGACCGAAGCGGACTGGCATGAACGCCAGCAGCTGCTGAAGGTCGCCTTCCCCGTCGACGTCCGGGCTACGGAAGCCACGTACGACGTGCAGTTCGGCAACGTGAAGCGGCCGACCCATTGGAATACGAGCTGGGATGCGGCCCGCTTCGAAACCGTCGGCCATCAATGGGCCGATCTGTCCGACAAGGGGTACGGCGTCAGCCTGCTGAACGATTGCAAATACGGCTATGACATCAAGGACAATGTCCTGCGGCTCTCGCTGATCAAATGCGCGACGCATCCGGATATCGAAGCGGATCAAGGGTACCACCGCTTCACTTACTCCCTGTTCCCGCACCGCGGCGACTGGCTGCAGGGTGATACGGCCCGGGAGGCCTGGATGCTGAACAATCCGCCGCGCATATCTCCCGGGAACGCCCCGGCCCCGGCACGCTCCATGTTCCGGTTGTCCGGCGATACGGCCATGATCTCGGCGATTAAGAAGGCCGAGGACCGGGACACCGTGATCGTTCGCGTGCACGACTACTCCGGCAGCCGCAAGCCGCTTTGTCTGGAAAGCGATCTGACGATCGCGGCCTGGAGAGAGTGCGACCTGATGGAACGGGCCGATCAGGAATGGATTTCGTCCGAAGCCGTTTCATTCGTGCTTAACCCGTATGAAATCAAAACCTTCGAAATCGATTTGAAAGCATAGAAAAAAGGTACAGTCTCCTTGGCATACAAGGGACTGTACCTTTTTAAATGATATCTGCGAGTCCCGTGGCACCGGTTAGCTTCGGCGCAACCCTCCAGTGCACGGTCCCGCCTCGGTCCCGTATGAAATCGGGAGTCGGGGCGTCGGTCGGTTATGGCTTACCCGTGCGTATTTCCCGAGAACTGGAGCCCCATGACGCCGGCGATGATCAGCATCAAGCACACGGCCTTCATCCAATTCAAGTCCTCCTTAAAGAAGAGGATTCCGATGACCGCGATCAGGACCATGCCCACCCCCGACCAGATGGCATAGGCGATACTTACCTGCAGATTTTTCAGCGAAATGCCCAGCGACCCGAAAGACAGAATATAGAAGACGGCGACCGCGATGGTCGGTCCAAGCCGGGTGTACCCTTCGGACAGCTTCATAAACGTCGTCCCGCAAACCTCGAATAAAATAGCCAAAGCTAACCACATATAAGCCATGAGTTCCTTCACCTCTATATAAATGTTGCCCCTAACGGACGGGTGACGGGGGTTCCCCGTTCTTTTCCTCCCGGTTGGGAGCCGGGCTTAGTTCTTCAAGCGGATCCCGTCCAGCAGAATATCGACCATGTTTCTTAGCGCTTCGCCGGAGGTCATGTGTTCGGACCGCGTCTCCAGCAGCCGGTACATCGACCCCACGTACATCTGAATCAGCAAATCCAGATCAAAACGGCGAATCGTCCCTTCTCTCACACCTTCCTCGACAAGCTGCTCAACGCCCCTCCAGCCCTCGATGAGATACCGTTCGGCATGTCCCCAGGCTTCCGGATAGCTGCGCCGCAGATCATCCAGCAGACGGAAGTCTTTCGCCGCCAGGCTGCCGGGAAGCACAAGCAAGGCCTCGCGCAGTTTTTCCGCAACCGACAAGGAAGGGTCCTCCCGGATCGCCAGCTCCCTTCGCTTCATTTCTTCGATTTCCGCCAAAGTGAGGGCCGTGACCAATTCTTCCTTCGAAGCAAAATACTGATACAGCGTCTTGGAGCTGATGCCAAGCCGGGCAATGAGCTCGCGGATGGAGAATTTCAGCCCCCGGTACGCCAGCTCTTCCCTGGCCGCGCTCAAAATTCGTTCCCTCATCGGATTACGCCGCCCCTCTCCCTTTCGTCGGCTCGAGAGCCTGTTCAGAGCGAATCAGACCCGGAATGTAAAACCAAGGATACAGCAGTAAAAACAAGTTGGGAATCCACCAAACGGGATCAAAGTCAGCCCGGAAGCTCCAAAAGGCGATCGCTTGCAATCCCGAGCAAAAGGTCAGCACCATGGAGATCAAGGCCAGAGGCTGCCAAGCGGACCGCTGTTTGCGCCAAAGCGCCACCGACGCCAGCCCCGTCCCCGATATGAACAAATCCAGCGGCAAAAAAGACAAGTTCCAGGCCACCAGCAGCGGATTGCTGTAGTCCTGATACACATAAGACTTGGGAATCCACTGTAAAAAAGTGGCCGCCCAATAAGCAAGAAAGCCGATGTCGGTAAATAGCATCAGCCAGGATAAACTCCTTCGCATCATTTCTCCCTCCTCGAAAAACACGGAAAACATTAGTGTTTCTTCGTTTTCCATCCTACCTTGCCCGTTCTTATTTGTCAAACCCTGCATCAAAACACCAAAAAAGCGCGGGCTGCCGAAGGCTTTCTCCTCCGACATCCCGTGCTTTTCAATTTCGGCTTCTACACTTATCCCCTTACGCCGATCGTGACGATCTCGCATGGCCCGACCGGGAGGGAAAGGCCGCCTGCCGGATTGCCGGTCAACGGGAAATGCGCCTCCTCCAAAATGGTCGTTTTGTATAGCTGCTTGACCGGAATCTCCGGGCTGAACGTGAGTTCGGAGCCGCGGCGGCTCATGTTGAACCAGCGAAGCATCATGTCCCCCGTCTCCTCGTTGATTTTAAGCGAGGAGAAGGCCAGCTCCGCGCTCTCCCAGCGCAGCGGCGCCGCCAACGGCGCGATGCTTCCGGCATGAATTCCCGTCTGGGCCGCCGTCCATGGAACCTGGAACTGATAGGCTTCGGCGTAAGCGGCGAACGCCCCTTGCTCCCCGCCGCCATAAGGAATCAGTTCCAAATGGAAGGTATGCTCGCCGAGGCACTGCGCCTCCGGCGTCGGGAACAGGCCCCAGTCGCCCAATTCGCCGACGGCTCGCAGCAGCGTTACGGCGATCGTATTGCGGCCGTCCCGCAGCACCTCGTATTCATTCAGGCCGAGATTGGCTACGACCAATCCCGCTTCACCGTCGCCCAGCTCTACGAAAGCCTGCTGATGCTGGGTATTGCTGGGGTTTTCCCACTCGGGAGCCGGCTCGTTATCGCGCTCGGCTATTTCAAACATCGAGTCGGCCCGGTGTTTGGCCGCGGACAAATCGGTCGGGAACAGCATTCTGAGCCGATGGTCCTTCGCCTGATTGTTCAGCTTCGTCTCGATCCGTACCCCTTTGCTGCCGGCCTCCAGGGAGAGCACGGTGCGGATCTCCAGCGGTACGAGACGCTTGGCGCGCTGGGCTTTACGCTCAGGGTAATACACCAGCTCCCGCTGTTCCTGGTCCAGCAGCTCGTTGGCGGAAGCCGGAATTTCCCAGGCATGCACGATTTCCAGAGCGGCGCGATACGGCTTGTCTTCCAGTACGCGAATTTGCGCGGCGATCCCTTGGGTGGTCAGCGGCTTTTCGCCTTCAGGCTGCCGGTACATATACTCATTGCCGATGTCTCCCGTGTTCTCGTAAATGCCCAGATCCCGGTAGACGCGCCCCGATAGCTTATCGTTCAGGGAGAACGAACCGTCCTCGGCAATCTCGAACCGCAAGGCCTCGTTCTCCATGACGCGGTGGCCCGTCAGCAGCGACTTGGCCTTGGCCTGAGCCGCCTCATGCCGCTGCGCCCGCCGCACCCAGGCATACGCGCGGAGCCCGAGCGCCGGAACCGCCTCGGCGCGGAACGTGATCCGCACCTTGCGGCACATGTACGGCTGGCGGAACCGGTCATCCGGCAGGTCATAGCCGAACAGCAGGCCGAGATCCTCCACGGTGCAGGCGACCTCCCGGCCGCGGTCGTCCACCAGAACGCGGCCGGACAAATCCACCGCCCTCATCCGGCGGGCGGTTTCCTCCAGGCCAAGCCCGTCCCGCAGGTACAGGCGGGCGGCATCGATCTCCACCGCGATCACGCCCGACCGGGTCCAACCGGTCGTATTCATGGCGATCAGCGGAAGCGGGTCTTCGCCATAGGCGGCGAATCCCGTCGTATCGACCGCCTCGGCGACCGCCATCTTGCTGTCGTCGATAATCGCCTCCGCCACATGGCGGCTCTTGGCAAAGCGCGTGACCATCTCGCGATGCACCTCGTCCACACTGCAGCCGCAAATGCTGTCGTGCGGGTGGTTTTGCATCAACGTTTTCCACGCATACGTAAACAGATGGTGCGGATAATCCTTACCCAGCAGATGCGCGAAGGAAGCCAGCGGCTCGGCCACTTTTTCCAGCAGCGCCTGCCCTTCCTGGTTCATCTGCTTCAGATACACCCGCGCCGAGGCCGTGTTGACCAGCGTACCCCAGCCGTCCGTCCGCTGGCTGCGCAGCTCGCCCTTGACCGTGGACAGCTCCCGGTCCATCGCGCCTTTCAGCGACTGCAAATACTGCGGCAGGCTGGAGTGCACGAACTCGGTGTCCGGATAAAGCCGTGCCGCCGTTTCCAGCGCCTCCGGCAGGTCGAGCTGAACCGGCTGGTGGTCGCAGCCGTTCATAAACAGCAGCTCGTTCGTGGAGGCGTATTTCTCCGCGTCCGCCAGCTTGCGCTCCCAGTACAGTTTGGCTTCCGCCTCATCCACGGGCACCTCGTTGCCGTTGGAGTACCAGTTTGCAAACAGGATGCCGAGCACCTTCGAACCGTCCGGACCTTCCCAGAGCAGCTCGGAAAAAGAGGATTCGTAACCTCCGTCCGAAACCGTGTTGTTGAAGCCCGTCGGCTTCACGCCCCGTCCGAAAAAGACGTTGTCGATGCCCGACTGCTTCATCAGTTGCGGCGTCTGCCCGACCAGGCCGAACGTATCGGGGAAATAACCGATTTTGGCCGGTTCCCCGTACGCTTTGGCGTCCCGGTGGCCGATCTGCATGTTGCGCACATTGGCCTCGCCGCTCGTCAAAAACGCATCCTGCAAAATATACCACGGCCCGATCAGAATCCGGCCGTCCCGAATATGCTTCTCCAGCCGTTCCCTGTTTTCAGGCCGCACCTGGAGATAATCCTCCAGAATGATCGTTTGCCCGTCGAGATAGAAGCTTTTGAAGGCATCGCTTTGATCCAATTTGTCCAAAAGAGCATCGACCAACGCGACCAGCCGCACATGGTGCTTCTCGTAAGGCAGGTACCATTCCCGGTCCCAGTGAGTGTGGGAAATAAGATGGGCCGTTCTTTTTTTGTCCATGTCGATGGAGTCCCCTCGCTTTCTCGCGAATTGGTTTATGTTGTTTGTGTATGGCTCAATTGCTGCACTTTTGCATCTTATTGCCGCGGACTAAGAATTACGCTTCTTCCAGCGGATATTGCTCCATGTAGCTCAGCAGCTCATCCACGGTCGTGAAGGCCAATCCCGTCACGGTATCGGCGCAGCCATAGTAAATGGCGATCCGGCCGGTGTCGGCGTCCGTCAAGGCGGCGCATGGGAAAGTTACGTTCGGCACGTCCCCGACGCATTCGTACAGCGTTTCCGGACCGAGGATGTAATTGCGCGACCGGGCTTTGACGATCCACGGCTTGTCGAGGTCCAGCAGCGCGCAGCCCATGCGGTACACGAACCCGTTGCAGGTATTGATGACGCCGTGGTAGATCAGGAGCCACCCTTGGTCGGTTTCGATCGGAACCGGTCCGGGGCCGATTTTTTTGGACTGCCAGGCGGAAGCGTCCCCGTTGATCGTCCCCATCACATAGCGATGCTTGCCCCAGAAGGTCAGGTCGGGACTCTCGCTGTAAAAAATATCCCCGAACGGCGTGTGGCCCGTATCGCTCGGACGGCTCAGCATGGCGTAGCGCTCTCCGATTTTCCGCGGGAACAGCACCCCGTTGCGGTTATACGGCAAAAAGGCGTTTTCCAGTTGGTGGAACGTTTTGAAATCAGTTGTATAAGCGATGCCGATCGTCGGGCCGTGATAGCCGTTGCACCAGGTGATATAGTAGCGGTCGCCGATTTTGCAGACCCGCGGGTCGTAACGGTATTCCCGCTTGATCACTTCCTCGTCCCCTTCAAAAACGATCGGGTCGTGGTTGATGGTCCAATTTACGCCATCGTCGCTGAAGCCGGCAAAAATGTCCATGCTCACCGATCTGGAATCGCAGCGGAACACCCCGGCAAATCCGTCACCGAAAGGAACGACGGCCGAGTTGAACACGCTGTTCGAGTTCGGGATCGCGTGCCGCTCGATAATCGGGTTTTGCGAGTAGCGCCAAACCGGGGCGTTCAGGCCCTCGGGTTTATCCTGCCAAGGGATGTTTTTCAGGGATTCGCCGATAATTTTGCTCATGATCAAGTCTCCTTTTTCCGGAATATTGTTAATTGTAGATATTGTAGATAACCTAGATATTGCAATTCTTACAAAATGCCTTCCTTCATCGCCCGGTACACCAGCTGCGAGAACAGGCTGTTCGACCAGGCGAACCATTTGCGCGTAAACTTATGGGGATCGTCGGCGTGGAAGCCTTCGTGCATGTACCCGGTGTCCGCGTCGGTCGCTTCCAGCATCGCGATCATCTCCAGCTTCTCTTCCTTCGTCTGCGCTGTAATGCCCTGCATGGACAAAGCCATATGCCAGATATAATCCTTCGGCGTGTGCGGGCTTCCGATGCCCCGGGCCGCCTTGCCCTCAAAATAGAACGGATTCTCCTTGCTCAGCGCAAACCGTCTCGTATTCTGATAAACCGGATCGTCCGCGTCCACATAGCCGAGATACGGAATGGACATTAACCCCGGCGTGCCCGCGTCGTCCATCAGACAATAATTGCCGAACCCGTCGGTTTCGTAGGCGTAGATCGGTCCGAATTCCGGATGACGGTAGATGCCGTAAAGCTTAATGCCGTGGTCCACTTCGAATTCCAGTTCTTTCAATTCGGCCAGGAAAGCCAAATCGCGGAACACCCACTCGGCAAACTCCTGCATTTGGCGCAGGGCGACGACCGCGAACATATTGCCCGGAATGTTGTAATGGAAATCGCAGGCATCGTCGCTGGAACGAAAGCCCGACCAGATCATTCCGGTGTAATTGACCGGCATGCCCAGCCCGCCGTTGCGCAGCGAGTCCTCGGGAATCCCGTTGTTCCGGGTGAACCGGTACGGGGACTGCTCGAAATGGCGCTGCTCGGTTTTGAACAGCTCGTAAATCCGCCGCATGGCCGCTTTGAACCCGGCGTCGAAAATGTCCGCGCGCCCCGTCTCTTTCCAATAGGTGTACGCCAGGCGGACGACAAAGCATAACGAATCGATCTCGAATTTGCGTTCCCAGACCCACGGCGACATCTCGGTTTCATCGGTCGTATTCCAATGCCAATCGTTGGCCGATTCGTTAAAGGCGTTAGCGTACGGATCAATGTGAATGTATTGGATGTGCCTTTTGATCAGCCCCGCGATGATCCGCTGTAAATCGGAATCCTCCTTCGCCAGCGGCACGTAGTGAATGACCTGTTCCACGGAATCGCGGAGCCAGCAGGCCGGGATGTCCCCGGTAATGACGAAGGTCGTGCCGTCGTCCAGCAGCTTGGTCGTCGTTTCCAGCGTATTCGGAAAGCAGTTTTTGAATAGCTGCAGCAGCTTGGGCCGATGGGCCAGCTTCTCCTCCGCTTCGCGCAAAACGTCCTGTACGGCGGCGGGAAGCGTAAGCGGCGGCATCGATATTTTGGGGAGTCTGAATTGTTCCATGGGGCAGTTCCGCTCCTTTTAATGAAATTAAAAATGAAATTAAAATTGAAATGATCTCTTTAACGGGAATTCCTCCCGTTATTTCAGATACGATGGGCCTTTGGCTCGGGTTTAACGGGAAAACCTCCATTTATTCCACGCTCCCAGACGCAAAATCCCCCTATTTCGGGAAATTAACTGGAGCTTTTCCACCTAATTCATCCCTGCAGCCACAAAGGCTAGTAATTATCGAGAGAAAATCCCGTTAATCCAACCTGACACATTGGATCTGACACCCACCCGTAAATTTCTCTTGTCACTCGCCGATATTAGCGGCGTTTTTGACCGCTATTTCGCCCAGATTCGCTTTTTCGGAAAGAATAGCGGCTAAAAAGGGCCCTATTTCTCTGGTGCGAGCCCAAAAATCCGGTTTTTGCCCGACTTTCTCTAATATAAGGCCCCAAATGACCGCTATTTCACACCAAAGAGCCAATTTCGACAAAATAGCGCCTCTTAAAGCCGTTATCCTCTCCCTGCCCCTTCGGGCTAGCTCTTTATCTTCAGGGTCTTGATTTCGTAAGGAGCAAACTCCAGCAAGATCCGCCCTTCGCTCTCCTCCACCGGCTCCAGCTCCCGCTCCAGCGCGTCGGACCGGAAAACTTGCCCGTGCGGCAGGTTCCAGGTTAGTTCCGCACGTTCGCGTCCGCCGGCGGATTCATAGAAGCGCAGCACGACGCCGCTGCCGTCTTCGGCCGGCTTGACCGTATCGAGCACCGCGTGCCGGCCCGTAAAGCCGATTAGCGACTGTACCGGCGGCAGCGATCCTTCCCCTTCCGCCCGGGCTTCGCAGGCGGCTACTGCCGGCTCGTGGTTCAGTTCGGCCGCGGCGCGCACCGTGTGCGCCGTCTGCCAATCGCCGGCATGCGGATACAGCGAGTAAGTGAACTCGTGCTCGCCCAAATCGGCGGTCACGTCCGGCCATTTCGGCGCCCGCAGCAGGGAGAGGCGAATCGTGCTCCCCTGTACGTCGTAGCCGTATTTGCAGTCATTCAGCAGGCTGACTCCGTATCCCCGCTCCGAAACGTCCGCGAACCGGTGGCCGCACACTTCATACTGCGCCTGCTCCCAGCTCGTATTGCGGTGCGTGGGCCGCTCCAGCGCACCGAACGGAATTTCGTAGGTCGCTTTATCGGTCACGACATCGATCGGAAAACCGACCTTCAGCAGCTTATGGGCTTCGTTCCAGCGGACTTTGGTGCGGAAGTCGATCCGCCGGTGATGATGATACAGGATCAGGTCCTGCGTCATCTCCGATTGGCCGATGCTCCAGCGGAAGCGCAGCACATCGCGGATCGGTCCGCGGGAGACCAGCCTGCTCTCCAGCAGTTCCGCCCGTCCGGCGGGCTGCTGTTCGTAACGGCTGTCGATATCCCAGGCGTCCCAGAGGGTCGGACGGTCATGGAAGAAATGAAACCGGTTGGCCGCTTCGCCCGGCTTCACGATCTCCCGGTCCGCCGCTTTGTCCCACAAGCTGACGATTTCCCCTCGTTCATTGAACTTGAGCCGGTAATGTATCGTTTCCCAAGCACCGGAGAAGGAATGCTCTCCGGTCTCGGTCTGAGTCTGCGTCTGCGTCCGGTTCTCAAATTCGGTCTCAGCCTCCGTCCCGATCTCAGCCTCCGCTCCTACCCCCGGCTCCCGGGACGCGGCGGCCGAATCTACGGCTCCCGCCGGCGCCGCTCCGCTTCGCAGCCAGATCGTCCTGTAGCCGAAAGCCGGAATTTCCGGCACGCGAACGCAGGCGGCTCCTTCTTCGCCAACCGTTCCGGACAACCGGTCCAACTCCAGGTCAAGCCGGCCCCCGTTTTCGTCGAAGGCGGCAACGTCTCCAACAAACCCATGGTCGCGGATCTCGACCACCGCCTCGCGCGGCCAACCAAGGCTGTTAAATATGATATAGGGCTTACCCTCGCCTGCCGTGGCCACCTGTCCGGCCATCGCCTTCAGCCCCTGTGCCAATCCGGCGCGGCCTTTTTCGAAAATCTCCGTATACTCCTTCTCGGACGTCTCATACGCTTCCGTAATCGCCGATCCGGGGATGATGTCATGAAACTGGTTCAACAGAATGAGCTTCCATCCGTCCTCCAGCAAGGACCGCGCCTCGCGCCGCCGCTCCTCCGGCATCGCCGGAGCCGCCAGCGTGTTCCAGACCTCCGCTTCGCGATAGAGGATTTCCGCCTTCCGGTTATTCCGTTTGTTGCGGCCATGGGTCGTGTACGTACCCCGATGCAGCTCCAAATACAGATCGCCGTGCCAGGACGGTAGCTGCGGCCGTACCGCCTCCATCCCGGCAAAGAACGCCGCGGCCGTGCTGTACGCGCTGGACGGCTGGCCGACCATCAGCTCGGCGCGGTCGATATATTCCAGCATCTCGCGGGTGACGCCACCACCACCGTCGCCATGCCCGTAAAGCAGCATTTGCTCGGGATGAACGGCTTTTTCCCGGTAAGACTGCCAATGATCATGAACATCTTTGGGCAGCGTGTTCTCGTTGACGCCGTGATTCAAATAGGAGAGCATCGGCGTCCCGTCGATGCCGACCCAGTGGAACAAATCGTACGGGAACACGTTCGTGTCGTTCCATCCGAGCTTGGTCGTCATAAAATAGCGGACGCCGCCGTGACGTAAAATTTGCGGTAGCGAGGCGCAGTAACCGAATGTGTCCGGCAGCCACTCGATATCCGAGGTCCGGCCGAACTCCTCCAGATAAAACCGCTGCCCGTACAGCATTTGGCGCATCAGCGATTCCCCGCTGGGCAGGTTCAGGTCCGGTTCGACCCACATGCCGCCGACCAGTTCGATCCGCCCTTCCTGGATCCGCTCCTTCACCCGCGCGTAAAGATCGGGATCATTGTCCTTCAAGTAGGCGAACAGCTGCGGCTGGCTTTGGGCGTACCGGTACTGCGGGTATTCGCGCATTAAGGCGTCGACCGTCGAGAAGGTCCGGCTCGCTTTGCGCACCGTTTCCCGGGCCGGCCACAACCAGGCGATATCGATATGGGATTGCCCGACCATATGGATCAGCCCCTCGGCGTTACCGCCGATCGCTTTGACGCGTGCCGCAAGCCGCTCTTCCACTTCCGCGATGGCGCGGCCTTCGCGAATCGCCGCTTCATCCAGCCCGGTAAACTCGTCCATGGCCGTATGGAGCGCCTCGAACAGCCGGGTGCGCCGGAAATCCTGCTCGGGCAGCAGCACGGCCGAATCGCGTACCACGGTCGCGGTATACATAAGGCTCTGTACCGGCCGGTTCACCCTCACAAGCCGGCTGTCGATCGCCGAGATCGGGGGATGGATGACCGCCTGACGGTTGAGCGGATCGACCGGCTCCGGAATCGGATCAAACAGCTCGATCTCCAGCTCCAGCGCTTCCCCCGCTTCGGTTTGCGGCAGTGTTACGAACGTATGATTCCGGTCCAGCCCCTGAAACGACTTGCCGTTGATCCGCAGCAGTCCTTCGCCACCGGAGGCGAAGACCAGACCCGTGTGGCTGCCCCGCCATTCGTCGGGAACCGACAGCCGGGTCCGAAAGAAATACGTCGTTCCCTGCGTACTCGGAAATCTTGCGTAATTCCCGCCTTCCGGATACGCCGCTTCCGCGGTGTATCTGCCGGGAACTTCGTAGATAGAGGTAGTGATGCTCCAATCTTGCAGCGCGATCTCCTCCAACCACTGCACGTCCGCCAGTTCCCGAATAAACCGTTTGATCCGTTCCATCCCTTAACCCTCCCGCACGATGAGCTTGGCGCTCCAAGTTTCGTTCACATGCCTGCCGACATGAATCCGGAATTCCCCCGGTTCCACGACCGGCTTGTAATCGCGGCCGATATACTGCAATTCCTCCGCACCGACGGTAAATTCCACCCGCCGGGTCTCGCCGGGCCCCAGGTAAACTTTGCGGAAGCCCTTCAGTTCCATAGCCGGCCTTGTCACGGCGCTGGCCACATCGGTCACGTAAAGCTGCACAACCTCCGCTCCGGCCCGGCTTCCCGTATTCGTCACGTCCACCGCGATCTTCGCCGTTCCGTCCGGCGGGATCGAGGCAGGCTGTACGGTCAGATTCGCATAGCCGAACTCCGTATAGCTCAGCCCGTAACCAAACGGGTAGCGCGGCTGCGCATCGTCTTCCAGGTATCTTTTGCCGCGCGAACGCTTGCCGTTGTAATACACCGGAAGCTGGCCGACATGCTTCGGAATCGAGACCGTCAGCCGGCCGGACGGATTGACATCGCCGAACAGCACGTCGGCGACGGCGTGTCCGCCCTCCTGGCCGGGGTACCAGGCTTCCAGAATCGCATCGGCATGCTCGTCGATCCAGGGCTCGGCGATCGGCCGGCCGTTAATATATACGACGATCAGCGGCTTGCCCAGTTTGTGGACTTCTTGGATCAATTCCAGCTGCACCCCGGACAGCCGCAGCGACATCCGGTCGATGCCCTCGCCGCAGTCCATGTCGCTCTCGGCGTTACCGGTGACCTTGGAAGCCCCGGTTCTCAGATCGATGCTGCCTTCGCCGAAATCGCGGGCACTGGAGCCCCCGACGACCATCACGACCGTGTCCGCCCGCTCCGCGCAGGACAGGGCGAACTCAAAACCTTCGCGGGAGTCGCCTTTAATCCGGCAGCCCGGCGCATACAGCACCCGTTCCGGCGTGTCCGCCAGCTTGCCGCGGATTCCGCCCAGCACGGTCGTGACCTTCGACCTCGGCTGCGGAGAGGTGTAGTCGCCGAGCTGGTTGTAATGGGCGTCGGCGTTCGGGCCGATGACAGCGATCTTGCCGGCCGCCGCCGACAGCGGCAGCACGCCGCCTTCGTTTTTCAGCAGCACAATGCCCTCGCCCGCGATTTTCCGGGCCAGCTCCACATGTTCGCGGCTTCCGATCATCGCCTCGGCCCGCGCCGGGTCGGCATATGGCGCCTCGAACAGGCCGAGCCGGAACTTCAGCTCCAGCACGCGGCGGACCGCCTGGTCCACCACCGCGGTATCCAATCGGCCGGCACGAACCGCTTCCGCCAGGTGCTTGCCGAACATTTCGCCGGACATCTCCATATCGATGCCCGCCTCAATCGCTTGAATTGCGGCCTCCTCTCCGTCCCCGGCCACATCGTGGCCGGACGCCAGCATATCGATCGCGCCGCAATCCGTTATGACCATGCCGTCAAAGCCCCACTCGCCGCGGAGCACGCCGTCCAACAATTCCTTGTTGGTCGTGCAGGGCACGCCGTCGATCTCGTTGTAAGCCGGCATGATCGAGGCCGCGCCGGCCTCCACGGCTTTGCGGAACGGCAGCAGGTCGACCTCAAGCAGCTCCCGCCGCCCCATATGCACCGGTCCCGCGTTTCGGCCGCCTTCGGAGCTGCCGTAGCCAACGAAGTGCTTCAGGGTCGCGGCGACGCTGTCTTCGCTGTCCAGCCGCTCTCCCTGCAGCCCTTCCACCGAGGCCGCGGCCATTTGGCCGATCAGATAGGCGTCCTCCCCGAAGCATTCTTCCGTCCGCCCCCAGCGCGGGTCCCGGACGACATCCAGCACCGGGGAATACGTCACCGCGCCGCCCTGGCTGCGGGTTTCCCGGGCGACTGCCCGGCACATCTCCCGGTACAGATCGACGTTCCAGGTGCTGCCGAGCGACAGCGGGACGGGGAAAACCGTCGCCCCGATGGCCATATGGCCGTGTGAGCACTCCTCCCCGATCAGAATCGGAATCCCGAGGCGCGAGTGTTCGATCGCGTAGCGCTGAATTTCGTTGACCGCCTCCGCGCCGAGGCGCGGCGACAGCCCGCTTTCCAGCGTGACGCCCGTCCACGGGTCGGCCCGCAGCACGCCGTACAGCGAGCCCACGCCGCCGTTCTCGACCTGCCGTTTGAACGACTCGGCCAGCTTTATTTTTCCGTCTATATGCTCATAGGTCTGCCAGCCGAACGGCTGGATCAGCTGACCGACCTTTTCTTCCAAAGTCATCAGCCCGAGCAGGTGCTCTACCCGCTCCCCAATCGGTTTGGTTTTGTCTTTGTAGATCATGGTTTCCACTCTCTCCTCCGGATGATCTTATTCTTTAACGGCACCTACCGTCAGACCCTGAATGAAGTAACGCTGGAAGAACGGATATGCGAAAATAATCGGCCCCGTCGCAAGCACCACCATCGCCATGCGCGACGTATCCTGAGGCAGCGAACGCAGCGCCTCCAGGCTGAGCGAACTGTTTTGCGAATTTTGCAAAATGAACTGCATACTGGTTTCGATCCGCATGAGCATGGATTGCAGCGGCACCAGATTCGGATTATCGATATAAAGCAAGGCGTTGAACCAATCGTTCCAGTAGCCCAATGTGCTGAACAAACCGATGGTGGCGAGACCCGGAAGGGACAGCGGCAGGACCAGCTTGAGAAAAATCCGGAATTCCCCGGCCCCGTCGATTTTGCCCGATTCGATGATGGCGTCGGGTACGCTGGTACTGTAAAACGTACGAAGGATCATGATGTAAAACGCGTTCACCGCCAACGGTAAAATCAAAGCCCAAATCGTATCCTTCAGGTGGAGCAATTGGGTCACGATGATGTACGTCGGCACCAGGCCGCCGTTGAACAACATGGTGAAGAACGCGAAAAAAGCAAAGAAATTGCGGAATTTAAAGCTTTTGCGCGAGATCGCGTAAGCGTAAAAAGCGATGAACAGCAAGCTGATCATCGTCCCCACTACCGTGACGAAGATCGTCACGCCGTAGGAACGAAGCAGGGTGTCCCCCGTTTGAAACACATAACGGTAAGCTTCCAGACTCCATTGGGACGGAATCAGCTTATAGCCGTCGCGCGCCAGCACGCCCTCGTCGGTGAAGGAAATAATGACGACGAACAAAAACGGAAACACGCAGAGAAAGGCGAAAATACCGGCAAAAAGGTTGAACACCACATTCCATGGCGTCGATAACTGATGAAAATCGCGTACTTTGACAGTTCTCGCAGACACGTTACCCACTCCTTTCGATGTATTAGAACAAGGCGCTATCCTTGTCGTATTTGCGCACGATATAGTTGGACGTCATCACCAGCACAAAGCCGACGACCGACTGGTACAGACCCGCGGCGGTGCTCATGCCGATCTCCCCGGTCGTTTTCAGCCCGCGGTAAACGTAAGTATCGATTACGTTCGTTACCGAATAGAGTGCGCCGGAGTCTCGCGGTACCTGGAAGAACAATCCGAAATCCGCGTAGAAGATTTTTCCGATTGCCAGTAAGGTCATGATCGTAATGATCGGCTTCAGCAGTGGAATCGTAATATTGCGGATTTGCTGAAATTTGCTGGCCCCGTCGATCATCGCCGCTTCATACAGCGATTTGTCGATCCCCATGATCGCCGCCAGATAAACGACGCTGTTGTAGCCGACAGCCTTCCACAAATAGACCAGAATCAGAATATAGGGCCATACTTTAGGGTCGGAATACCACTGCATCGACTCGGCGCCGAAGGATTTAAAAACTTGGTTCAGCAGCCCGCGGTCGGCGCTGAGGAAGCTGAAAGCGAAATAGCCGACGATAACCCAGGACAGAAAGTAAGGTAGGAACATCCCGGTCTGATAAATCTTGGCCAGCCGCTTGTTGGCGATTTCGCTCAATACCACGGCCATCAGCACGGAAAGGAACAGGCCCAGAAAAATGAACGCAATGTTGTAAAGCAGCGTGTTTCTCGTAATGACGAACGCATCGTTCGTGCTGAACAAAAATTTGAAGTTGTCCCAACCGACCCATTTGCTGTTGACGATGCTGGCCCAGAATCCGTCCCGGCTGAAGCGGTATTGCTTGAAGGCGATAATCGTGCCGAACATCGGCAGATACGAAAAGAAGAGGAACCATAACGCTCCCGGAAGAACCATGAACAGCATGACTTTATTTGTATTGATATCCCGAAAAAAACCGCCTACCCTTTTCACGCGAATCCCTCCTGATCGCTAAAATTTTATCGCACGGAGTGTGAAAAAGACCGGGCGTAAGGCTCATCACCCGCCCGATCTTCTCTATGCCTCCAAGTGCCTGATGCCGATTACTTGTTGTTTGCGGCTCTCCACTCGTCGATTTGTTTTTGCGCTTCGGCGATAATTTTGTCGAGACCGGCCGCTTTCAGTTTTTCGTTTGCTTTCGGCAGATACTCGTCCGGATCGACCGTTCCTGTCATCAGGGAAGACCAAAATTCTTCTTTCGCGTTCTGTACGGCGGCGATTTCATTCGTCACTGCGGAAGTATCAAAGTTGAAGCCCAGCAGCGGAGCGTTGATGCCGGACGCGTTGAATTTTTTGAACTCTTCCCATTTGTTGTCCGAGTCGCCTTCGTTCAGATAAGTGATCATGATGTTTCCCAACGAGAACGTCGGCATGTCGTAGTTCTTGCCTTCCGGCAAATTTTTGATCATTGTATCGTTCACTTTTTCATAGTGAACGCCTTCAATCCCGGAATCGATCAAATTACGCAAGTAAGGGTCGGTGTTCAGCAGATTCAGGAATTCCATCGCTTTCTCCGGATGCTCGGAGTTCGCGGAAATGGCCTGCATGGATCCCATTACGGACCAGTTAAAGATGTAAGGCTTACCGGCCGGCGTGGAAACGACAGGGTAACCGTAACTTGCGGACCAGAGGTTATCGGCGAGCGGCTGGGTAGACGCGCGGTCCATAAACCACTTCCCGGATTTATACAAATCTTCCACCGAGGTCGTGGTTGCTACTTCCGGAGAAATGTAACCGGCCTTGTAGTATTTGCGAACGGTTTCAAGCGCCGATTTGGCTTCCGGCGTTTCCAGCATGTTGACGACTTTGTAGTCCTTCGTATCGAGATACACGGCCATCGGCATCTTTTCGATGACATAGTCGAAAGGCATGACCGGCATGAAGTCTTTCACCATCGCGTAAGGGGTAATGCCCGGTTCTTTCTCCTTAATCGTTTTGAGCATCGGCTCCAGACTTTCCATCGTAGTGGCCTGGCTTAGATCCAAATTGTACTTATCGAGCAGTTCTTTGTTAAAGCGCCAAACCTCCTGAGCGGGCAGTTCCTTGTTGGCCGGAATCGCATAGTTGTGTCCGTCGACCTTGGAGCCTTCGAGGAACGCCGGGTCAAGCGCTTCTTTGATGCCCTGGCCATGCTTTTCAAGCAGTTCATCCAGTTCCATAAAAGCGCCTTTGCGGGCATTTTGCACATAATCAAAAGCCCACGAGCTGGTAAACATGATATCCATCGGCTCGCCGGAAGCGGCCATAACCTGCATTTTTTGCGTATAGTCACCGAAGTCGATCATTTTCATATCGATGGTTGCGTTGATTTTTTCCAAGGTGTACTTGTTGACTTCCTCCACGACGCGATCCAAATCTTTTTGAGGAGCACCGATCGTGTACCAGATCAGTTCGACCGGCTTCTCGGCTTTGGCCGAATTGCCCGAACCCGCCGCATTGCCGGTTTTGTCGCCCTCCGATTTGCTTCCGCCCCCGCAAGCGCTAACAATTAACGTAAGCGCAACCAACGAAGCCAGCAGCATGGAGAAGCTTTTTCTTTTTTTGCTCATCTTAGTAAACCTCCCTTTTGATGTGGAACCACTTAATCTAGTTTCACTTTATGACATGAAAGCATTTTCAAATAGAAGATAAAATAAATAAATCGTGTTCAAAATAAAGAAAAGAGCCTGCCAGCGAAACGTTCGCTAGCCAAGCCCTTTGAATTCCGTTGGAGATATCCCCACATATCTCTTAAATTGCTTATAGAAATATCCGGTCTCCCAGTAGCCGACCTGACGAGCGATTTCATGGACTTTCTGGTGCGTCGTCTTCAGCATTTCCTTCGCCTTCTCGATGCGATAACGGTTGACGTATTCGGTAAAGGACTCCCCGACTTCCTTATGAAAAAGCTGCCCCAAGTACACCGGATGGATTTTGTACGTATTGCCCAGCGTTTTGAGCGAAAGGTCCTGATGGTACCCCTCATGAATGGTGTTCAGCACTTGCTGAACGACCGGGCTCTTGACGTCCCGGTTTAAAGCCTCGATGGCCGATGCGGCGGTTCTTTTGACAATCTCGGCCAGTTCCTCCAACGTATCCGCCGACCTTATCCTTTCAATTCCGCCCGTAAATAGCCCCGGGTCCTCCGTGTGGCGGACCTCCTGCAGCTCCATCTTGAACCGGAGCATCCATTCCAGGGCGATTTCCTGCAGGTAGGCCGGCGTTACTGCGCCCTGTTCCCCCAGCCTCGAAAGCTCCCGGCCGATCAGGGCGTCCAGCCCCTCTTGGTCCCGGGCAAGCAGCAGCCTCGTGCTTTCGCTCCAGTCGATCGAAGACGCCCGGGCCCTCTCGGTCCGGTCCTTTAATTCTTCATGACTGATCACTCCAAGCTCGGGAGAAATCATGAAGTACTCCTGGGCTTTCTTCGCATTCTCATAGCTGATAAAAGCCCGTTCCTCCTTCTCTTCCACGCTGCCGAGCGAAATTTGCAGGCGATGGGGAGACAGCTTTGCGGCCAGCAGGCTGATGAGTTCTTTCGCTTCCCGCCCGCCCCGGCCGGGCTCCTCAAAATTGTGAAGCAGCACCAAATCCCCGTCGTTGTCCCGGAACGGAATGACCTCCGGTATGCCCTTCAGCTCCCGTTCGACCCGGCTATAGATGTCGGCGGCAGGGGCCTCCCGGACACGGAGCAGGGACACGAGCACCCAAGGCTTGTCCAGGTTAAGCCCCAACAGATCGGCTCTTTCCCGGAACTCCTGAACACCGATCTGGTTATACATCCACCGGTTCATCACATTATCCCGCAGGATACGGGTGCTGTATTCATTGAAGGCCTCATGGGTCCGGGTCAGGTCCAGCTTGTTCCGAACCGTGGTCAGGGTAGCCGTGAATTCCTCCAGATTAATCGGCTTCAGCAAGTAGTTCTCGATGCCCAGCGCCATGCCTTCTTTCAGATAGGCGAATTCGTCATACCCGCTGAGCACGATGACTTTCAGATCCGGCTTGAATTCACGCGACGCGCGAATCAAATCCAGACCGGTCATCTGCGGCATCGAAATATCGGTAATGAGAATGTCGGCCGGCTTCTCATGGAGCGCTTGTAGCGCGTCGCTGCCATTCTCGGCGTGTCCTACGATCTCCATCCCCAGCCGGGACCAATCGACGATATCGTATAAGCCTTCGATGATAAAAGGTTCGTCGTCCACCAAAAATACCTTATACATTCAGGTCACCCTCCTCCAGTTCGGGAAAAGTCACGACCACCGTCGTACCTTCGCCCTCTACGCTGCTTACTTCCACCCCGCAGGTCTCCCCGTACAGCAGCTTCAACCGTTCATGGATGCTACGCAGCCCGAAGGACTCCGCGTACTCATCGGGCTTGTGCAGCCCGAGACGGATTTCCTCCAGCCTGTCCGGTGGAATGCCCCGCCCGTTATCCTTCACCTCCGCGCGAATCATTCTCCCTTCCGAAGGAAGGACGGAAATCGAGACGGCGTTGTCCGCCCGGTCGGTCCTCAGCCCGTGAATGATGTAATTCTCGATGATCGGCTGCAGGGACATTTTTAATACGGGCTTCGTCTCCAGCTCTTTGTCACAATAAACTTCATAGGACAGCCTGTCCTTATAACGAATCCGGAACAGCTCGAGATAAAGCCGGCACGCCTCCAATTCATCCTTCAGCGTGTAGTTGCGCTTTTGCTGCACATAGTTTTTGAACAGCATGGACAGGCTGTAAATCATCTCGCCGACATCCTTGGCCCCTTGGGACACGGCTCGCATGCGGATCACTTCCAGCGTATTGTACAGAAAGTGGGGGTTCACCCGGGATTCGAGCGCTTTCAATTCCGCCTGCTTTTGCTTGATTTCCGCTTTGTACACCCGGTTAATGTAGATGTTGAGATTATCCAGCACGCTGTTAAAGCTTTTGGAGATCAGGCCGAGTTCGTCATCGCGGTCATCCTTGATCCGGACGGTCAGATCACCGTTTCTCACCTGCCGGGTGAAGCGGACGATGCCGTAAGTCCGTTTGGCAAAATTACTGATAAACAGAGACGGCAGGATGATTGCCACCATAATGCAAATCGCGCTGATCGTTACGATCGTGTTCCGTAGCCCCCGGTACGTCTTGGCCAGTTCTTCCTCCGGCACCGTGCTGAGGACGGTAAACCCGCCCTGACTTTGCGTTAGCTTCGTCACGATCAGCCCGTTCCCTATCGTCCCGTTGTCGTAAACGGAATTCACCTGCTCGAAATACGGATACTTCTGGCCGTAATACATCCCCGAGCTGTCGAACAGCACCTCGCCTTTGCCCGAAAGGACCAAAATCTGACCCTTTAAGTTATCCTTATATCGCGCCAGGCTCTCCTGCACGCGGGCCGTGTCGAAATAGACGACCAGCTGCCCCATATTCCGCAGGGACTGATTGTTGTTGACGGGAACCCTTACCGAATACATCGGCGTTTCCGGCATGCCGATCGTTTTGCGGATCCAAACATTCGGCAGCGAGACTTTGGCGTCCTCATCCAGGTACATGACTTCGGGTACATAGGAGCGGGAAGCGTTCGTGGGTACGATTTTGAATTGCTTGAAGCTGTTGTAGACGTAAAGCTGCTGCAAATCCGCGCTGTACAGCATAAGGCTCATGATATCATGGTCGTCCTCGACCCGGTTCCGGAAATACTGGACCGTATCCGTTGTGGAGCCCGTCCCCGTGTCGCTGAAAAAACGGTCCAATCGATACCTGATGTAATCCTGATAGGGGTGCTCCAGAAAATAGGCCGTATTGTAAGCCAGCTCCCGGTCGCGGAACATGTCCCGCAGCATACGGTGAACCGACTCGTACTTCCCGGCGACATAATTGGAAACGCTCTCTATTGCGCTTTTCTGAACGTCCATCTGCCGCTCGACGGCCGCCTCCGACATCACCTGATACATCAGATAGGAGAAGGTTATAATCGTCAGGATCATGATCATGGAAAAGAACAGGATGATTTTCATGAACAGATTGTTTTTGAAATATTTACGGTAAATGCCGCCCACGATCATGTCGCCCCCTTTCCGCCGGTCTGATTCATGAGCATTATAACACGCCTGGCAGGGATAGATTGCGTTTTCATAGCAAGAGAAATATTGACAACTAAGCTAACGCAGCGCGACGGAGTGTGTCCTTATTATCCACCCGACCGAACCATCCGTCGTTAGCTTTGTCCCGCCCCCTCCGGGGCGGGCGTAGAGATTTAACGGGGAATCCTCACGTTAATTCGAGCCGGGAGGCACGCGATTCACATTTACCTGGAGAATCTCCAGGTAATTTGGAACTGTGGCCTTCTCTCGGCGCCACTTTAGCAGAATTAGCTGGAGAAATTCCGCCTAATTGTACCCATATGGACGAAATGCGCAATATTAACGGGGGGGTTTCCCGTTAATGAACTGGCCTCAAAAAAAGCGTACTCCCGGCATCGGTTCGAGCCAAGGGTACGCGTCTTATTGTTTATGCAATTGCAACTAAATGCCCCGACAGAAACCTTAATGACATAGAATTCCTGCATAAATGCATGTTTTTTTCCTGTGCGGAACAAGAATTTCAAAATACCTGCAATTCTGGTTACTACTTAGGACTTCCTGCTTAAGTGCGGGAAGTTTTTTTTTCTATAAAAAAGGGTTTATAACTCTTTTGTCAAAAAGGTAAGTTAATCCAATTCATGAGAGGAGCGTCACCCATGCATCTA